>NZ_VSJH01000040.1:0-60373 GCF_008124495.1 Pseudomonas sp. CK-NBRI-02
TGTCCCGTCCTGAATAAGGTTTACACCTTTCCCCCGAGAATCTGGAGACCTCGATGGTGCATGGTGTGAAGCGAACACAGCGTGATTACTCGCTGACTTTTAAATTGGCTGTAGTGGATCAGGTCGAAAAAGGTGAATTGACCTGTACTCAGGCCCAGGAGCGGTACGGTATCCAGGGCAAATCTACAGTTCTGGTATGGTTGCGTAAGCATGGTCGGCAGGATTGGAGCCAAGGGGCGTCGATCCGGGCCGAGAGGAGCTGCGCGATGTCCGACCCCAAAACGCTCACTCCAGAGCAGCGGATCAAAGAGCTTGAGCAGCAGCTTGAGCTGATGAGCCAGAAGGCTCAGTTCTTTGAGACCGTCGTTGATGTCCTGAAGAATGACTACGGTGTATCGGTCGTAAAAAAGCGATCCGGCAAGTCCTCTCGCAAGGTCAAGTCGCAGGACTGAGCATTGCCAGGGCTTGTCAGTTTCTAGGCATTAGCCGGCAGGCTTATTACAAGCGCAATCGAGCTGCCGACAGTAAAGCTCATCAGGCAGATCGGGTTGTCGAGTTTGTTCAGAAAATCCGGATGCGTCAGCCGCGACTGGGTACACGGAAACTGCACTATCTGCTGCATTGCCAGCCTGATAAACGAGTCCAAGTTGGCCGAGACCGGCTGTTTGAGGTTTTGGGCGAGCGCCGCTTGCTGGTGCTGCCCAAGCGGGCGTATCACAAGACAACCCAAAGCTATCATCGCTTCTACCGTCATCCCAATCTTCTCAAAGCAGGCCCAAATCAGGTAGTTCCGTCAGGGCCAGAGCACGTCTGGGTGGCGGATATTACCTACCTGCCCTCCAGAAGCGGCCCGCTGTACCTGAGCCTGGTAACGGATGCATATTCCAGAAAGATTGTTGGCCATCATGTCCATGAAAGCCTACATGCCGAGTCGGTTGCACAAGCCTTTAGACAGGCCCTGCGCAAGCGGCGGCGCCACCAGCCGTTAGTCCATCACTCCGACCGCGGTATTCAATACTGCTCAGCGCTATACCAGTCGCTGCATACAAGGCACGGAGTTCATTGCTCGATGACTGACGGGTACGACTGCTACCAGAACGCTCTAGCCGAGCGCATCAACGGAATCCTCAAAACAGAGCTGTTGCTGAGTAACCCAGAAGATCTGGAGCAGGCACGGAAGATGGTTGATGAGGCCGTGCAGATCTATAACACGGAGCGGCCTCACATGGCCCTGAAACACAAAACGCCCGATGCGGTGCATCGGGCGTTTTGAGGCCTACCGGCCTACCTGAACAGGTGTAAACCTATTTCAGGACTAGACACATTGAGCTTGCGGCGGGGCAGGTCAATCCCTGACACTGGGATATCGCCTTGCAGCCTCAGGGAGGCCACTGAAGATGGCCCAGGAACTCTACACCCGCACCAATCAGAAACTCTTCTTCGCCGGGCTTGCCCTGGAGTCCATGGCCAAGGCTGAAGGTAGCCAGGCGATGAATGCCCAAGGCCTGATACAGGCCGAGCGCGAGTCCGCGCTGTTCCACTTGTATGGCGCTTTACTAGGGCTGTGCCATGAAATTGCAGGTTTCTACCGCTTGCCTCAGGCTGGGGCGTCGCGGGTCGAGCTATTGCTCAACGACGAGGCGCTGAACAGCATCGCCATTCCTGAGGTGGCCGAGTTGCTTGAACTGGTGCGTCAGCCAGAAACCTGGCTTGCCCAGATGCTGAGTGCTTATGCCGATTTGTTCCGACCGCCGGTCGCCAAAAAAGCCCCTAAATCCGATGTCACCCAGCCGCTGATCCAGGCCGTCAATTTGGACGAGCCCGAGCAACCAGCGCTTTCCCGGCAAGAGCTGGAAAGTTGGCGGACCAACCTCAAGGACGTGGTTCGGCGCTTTCGTGACGCGTTGAGTGAGTGCTGATAGCGCTGGCGGCTGGTACAATAATCGCCTTTCGTGAAAAGCAGGCCCTATATGTCAACGTCCTTTCTAGAAATTGTCGAGTTGCCTGATGGCCGGATCGAACTGCGCCGCGCCGAGGACGAGGGTTCCCTGGTGACCCTGGATTTCTCCGAGGACGCCAAGGCCTTCCTGCAGGGCCAGCATGTTGAAGTGGCCAAGGCCATGTTGAGCGTGGGTGTGCAGATGGCAGGTCGCCTGGTAGAGGGCGATTTCGAGCGTGACGAAGGACCGCGCGTTTTGCACTGAGCACCGCGCTCCGATTCAGGGATTGGATTGAGACAGGCAAAGCCTGAACATCAGCCGAGGCGGATGTTCAGGCTTTGTGCGTTTCCGGTGTTGGCGGCGCGGATCAATTGCTGGCGTGCATTGGCATTGACGTTGCCAAGCCAACTGACGACGGTGTGACTGTGGCCCAGGCGTAGCGCTTCACATGCCAGTTGCAAGGCGCTCTGGTTTGCGCCTGGTTGCAACAGCAGAATACGTTCGCGGTTCAGGCCGGCATCACGCAACCAGGCCTGGGTCAGGCTGGCAGGGGGCGCGATGAGCGTCAGCCAACGGGTTTCGTCCTCTTCGCTCAGCTCGCGCAGGATCGGGGCCAGCAGGCCCTGGCAATGACCTGGAGCGCCGCGCAAAGACAGTTCGCTGAACAACTCCGGCTGGGTGCCCTTGCGCGGCTGCTCACCGGCAGAGTCTCTAGGCTTGAGACCTGGCAGCGCCGGCTGGGCCAGGAAGGCTTCGAACAGCGGCAACTGGGCTTGCTGGGGTGTTTGGATGAACTGCTGCATGACGCCTCCTGGATCAGCGGCGAATGACGCCGACACTCAAGCCCTCGATCACCAGCTCCTGTTCTTTCAGGTCGACTTCGATGGGGGCGAATTCGGGATTCTCGGCGATCAACCAGACCTTGCTGCCTTCGCGCTTGAAACGCTTGACGGTCACTTCGTCACCGATGCGGGCGACCACGACCTGGCCGTTGCGGGCCTCCCGGCAGGTGTGGACCGCCAACAGATCGCCGTCGAAGATGCCGATGTCCTTCATGCTCATGCCGTGGACACGCAGCAGATAGTCGGCGCGAGGATGGAAGAAGGCTGGGTTGATGTTGCAGGATTCTTCGATGTGTTGCTCGGCGAGGATCGGTGCGCCGGCAGCGACCCGGCCGATGATAGGCAGGCTGTTCTCTTCTGCCTTGGTCTCAAGCCCTGGAATGCGAATGCCGCGGGAGGCGCCCGGGGTCATTTCGATCGCTCCTTTGCGAGCGAGCGCCTTGAGATGCTCTTCGGCGGCATTGGGCGATTTGAACCCAAGCTCCTGAGCGATTTCCGCGCGGGTCGGCGGAAAGCCGTTGTCTTCCAGGCAGCGTTTGATGAAGGCCAGGATTTCAGCTTGGCGTGGCGTCAGTTTAAGCATGGCAAGCGCTCTGTCTTTTTATACAGTGACTGGGATTATATACAGTGGCTGGCCAGCTGCAAGCACTGCGGGCCGGGAAAACACGTCACTGTGTCGTGCATATAGGGCGAAGCCTGCGCCAACCGTGGCTTGCAGCGAATGTTTCAATGCTGTGGTTAAATGGCGACTGGCGGGTCACGTGTCTTGACAGATGAAAGCTTGAAACGTATGTTTCAAACAACTGTTTGTCAGGCGGAGTAGTCATGGCCCAATCGGAAACCGTTGAACGCATTCTCGATGCTGCAGAGCAGCTGTTTGCGGAGAGGGGGTTCGCGGAAACCTCGTTGCGGCTGATCACCAGCAAGGCCGGGGTCAACCTGGCGGCGGTCAACTACCATTTCGGCTCCAAGAAAGCCCTGATCCAGGCGGTATTCTCGCGTTTTCTCGGCCCGTTCTGCTCCAGTCTCGAACGTGAGCTGGATCGTCGTCAGGCGCGCCCCGAGCCCAAACCGAGCCTGGAGGAGTTGCTCGAGATGCTGGTCGAGCAAGCGCTGGCCGTGCAGCCTCGCAGCAACAACGATCTGTCGATCTTCATGCGCCTGCTTGGCCTTGCCTTCAGCCAGAGCCAAGGTCACCTACGTCGATACCTCGAAGACATGTACGGCAAGGTGTTCCGCCGCTACATGCTGCTGGTCAACGAAGCCGCGCCACGTATCCCGCCGCTGGAGCTGTTCTGGCGCGTGCACTTCATGCTTGGGGCTGCCGCTTTCAGCATGTCGGGCATCAAGGCGCTGCGTGCCATCGCCGAAACCGACTTCGGCATCAATACCTCGATCGAGCAAGTGATGCGCCTGATGGTGCCGTTTCTCGCCGCTGGCATGCGTGCCGACAGTGGGGTCACCGATCCGGCCATGGCCACCGCACAATTGCGTCCACGCAGCAAAAGCAGCGTCGCGCCAGCGCCTGCCAAGGCCTGACACTGTGCGCTAAGAGGCGCTTGGGCTAAGCTAGCGCCCATGCCTGACCTCGACTACCTACATATCTCTCTTGCCGACCAGCGCCTCTACGGATTCACCCGTGGGGCGCTGCGTGTGCGCCTGGAGGTATCCACGGCGCGAAACGGTGCCGGGGAGCTCAATGGCTCCGGCTGTACGCCGCGAGGCCTTCACCAGGTCCGCGCCAAGATCGGTGCCGGCCTGCCGCAGGGCGCTGTACTGCGCAGCCGGCGCTGGACGGGCGAGGTCTGGTCCCTGAAGCTGCATGAGCAGTTTCCCGGGCGCGACTGGATCCTGAGCCGCATTCTCTGGCTCAGTGGTTGTGAACCTGGGGTCAATCGGCTTGGCAAGGTCGACACCTTTCGCCGCTACATCTACCTGCACGGTACGCCGGACACTGAACCTATGGGCATCCCGTTGTCCCATGGTTGCATACGTCTCAGGAACAGCGAATTGATCGCGTTGTTCGATCGGGTACCGGACCATTGCGCGGTGCGGATCGATGAGTCTGCCTGCCCGCACTGGGGCGTGCTGCCCCTCCCATGAAGGAATCCAATATGACTGCCCGCCTGCAAGGCTCCCTGATGGTGGATATCGCCGGTAAATGGCTGACCGCCGAAGACCGTCATCTCCTGCGCCAGCCCGAAGTGGCCGGCCTGATCATTTTTGCCCGCAACATCGATAGCCCTCGCCAGGTGCGTGAGCTGTGCGCCTCCATCCGCGCGGTGCGCCCCGACCTCATCCTGGCTGTCGACCAAGAGGGTGGACGGGTCCAACGCCTACGCCAGGGGTTCGTACGTCTGCCGGCCATGCGTGCGATCGCCGACAATGCCAACGCCGAATACCTGGCCGAGCAGTGTGGTTGGCTGATGGCGACCGAAGTGCAGGCTGTAGGCCTTGACCTGAGCTTCGCCCCGGTGCTTGACCTGGATCATCAGCGCAGCGCTGTAGTCGGCAGCCGTGCCTTCGAGGGCGACCCAGCGCGCGCCACCCAACTGGCGGGGGCGTTCATCCGCGGTATGAATGCCGCTGGCATGGCTGCTTGTGGCAAGCACTTCCCGGGGCATGGCTGGGCGGAAGCCGACTCTCACGTGGCCATACCTACGGATGAGCGCAGCCTTGAGCAGTTACGCCAGGCGGACCTGCTGCCTTTCATTCAGCTAAGAGGCCAATTGGCGGCTGTGATGCCTGCGCATGTGATCTACCCGCAAATCGATAACCAGCCGGCCGGGTTCTCGCGTCGCTGGCTGCAGGACATCCTGCGCGGTGAGATGGGGTTCGAGGGGGTGATTTTCAGTGACGACTTGTCCATGGCCGGTGCCCATGTGGTGGGTGATGCTGCCAGCCGGATCGAGGCGGCCCTGAGTGCTGGTTGCGACATGGGGTTGGTGTGCAATGACCGGGCAGCGGCGGAGCTGGCATTGAGCGCGGCACAGCGGCTGAAGGTCGAGCCATCGCCGCGGATCGCGAGGATGCGCGGACGTGGCTTCGCCCGCACCGATTACCGCCAACAGCCGCGTTGGCTGGAGGCGCTGGGTGCTTTGAAGGAAGCGCAGTTGGTCGATTGATTTGGGGTGCCTTGATTCGGCGCGATCTGGTGGAGCGACGAAAGCGTCCTCCACAGATCAGCGACTGCGCTTGCCAGGCAGTGGCGCAAACAGTGCCTCGATCTCCTCATCGCCCAAGCGCCATTGGCCAGCCGATCCGCCATCGAGCAGGCCGGCTGCCAGCGCTGCCTTTTCCTGTTGAAGCTGCTGGATCTTTTCTTCTACCGTGCCTCGGGTGATCAGCTTGAACACAAACACCGGCTTGTCCTGGCCTATGCGATAGGCGCGGTCGGTGGCCTGGCTTTCGCTGGCTGGATTCCACCACGGGTCGTAGTGGATCACCGTGTCGGCAGCCGTCAGGTTCAGGCCCGTGCCGCCGGCCTTGAGGCTGATCAGGAATACCTCGCTTTCGCCGGTCTGAAACTGCTGCACAGGGGTGCGTCGGTCACGGGTGTCACCGGTCAGTAGGCTATAGCGGACATTGCGCTTGGCAAGTTCGGTCTCGATCAACGCCAGCATCGAGGTGAATTGCGAAAACAGCAGCACCCGGCGCCCCTCGCTGAGCAACTCCTCAAGCATGTCCATCAAACTGCCGAGCTTGCCCTTGTCGGCCTGGTTGCCCTTGGCCTCCACGCCCTTGACCAGGCGAAGGTCACAGCACACCTGGCGCAGCTTGAGCAAGGCATCGAGGATGACGATCTGACTGCGCGCCGCCCCATTGCGGGCTATCTCGTCACGGACTTTCTTGTCCATGGCCACGCGCACGGCTTCGTAGGTGTCGCGCTGGGCATCGCTGAGCTCGACCCAGTGGATCATCTCGGTTTTGGCCGGCAGCTCGGTGGCCACCTGTTCCTTGGTCCGGCGCAGCAGGAATGGTCGGATGCGACTGGCCAGATGCGCCATGCGTTCGGTATCGCCGTGGCGTTCGATCGGTGTGCGGTAGTCCTGGTTGAAGCGCTTCAGATCGCCCAGCCAGCCAGGCATCAGGAAGTGGAACAGCGACCATAGCTCGCCCAGGTTGTTCTCCATCGGGGTGCCGGTCAGGCACAGGCGCTGGCCTGCCTTCAGATCGCAGACCGCTTGGGCTGCCTTGCTGGTACTGCTCTTGATGTTCTGCGCCTCGTCGAGAATCAGCAGGCTCCAGTGCACTGAACGCAGGTGCTCCAGATCCCGCGGGAGCAGGGCGTAGGTGGTCAGGATCACATCGTAGTCGTGCAGCGCGGTGAAGTGCTTGCTGCGGCCCGGGCCATGCAGTGCCAGGACGCGAAGTGCGGGAGCGAAGCGTTGGGCTTCATCGAGCCAGTTGGGCACAAGGCTCGTGGGCATCACCACCAGGGCCGGTTGCTCCAGGCGTGCGCTTTGTTTCTCAAGCAGCAGGTGGGCAAGGGTCTGCAGGGTCTTGCCCAGGCCCATGTCATCGCCCAGGATGCCGCCGGTGCCCATTTCGCGCAGGGCCTGCAGCCAGTTCAGGCCTTGCTGCTGGTAGGGGCGCAGCTCGGCCTTGAGCTCCTTGGGCGGCTCGATCTGCAAATCACGCGCATCGCGCAGTCGTCGGCCCAGCTCACGCACATGCTCGCCGCCTTCCCAGTGCAGGGGCAGGTGCTCGATATCGTTCAGTCGCGCCGCATCGGCACGCTCCAGGCGCAGGGATGGGCCGACAGCATCTTCATGCAGGTAGAGCTCGCCGAGGGTGCCCATCACCGCTTTGATCCGGCCATAGGGCAGGGCGACACGCAGGGCAGGGCTGTCCTGGCGGCCGCGGTTGAGGTCGATGAGCAGGTGTTCATCGTCGCTACGTCGGGCCAGTTCGCCGGCGCGCAGCAGTTCAGGACTGCTGCGCAACAGCTGCAGCACGATCGGCAGCAGGCTGTGGCGTTGTCCATCGACCACGATACCCAGCTCGAGATCGAACCATTCATGGCCCGGCGCTTCTTGGACGGTGGCGTACCAGTCGTCCACCTCCTGTAGATCGAAGGCGAAATCCCGAGGAATGTCGATCTCCCAGCCGGCCTGACGCAGTTTGGGCAGCCCTTCGCGGGCAAAGCGCAGCCAAGCCTCATCGTCGGGTAGCTGGAGCATCTCGCCTGCGCTGTCCGGCAGAGCTTTGCTCTGTCGGGTGGCAGGCTTGAAGCCCAGTTCGCGCAGGGTTTGGCGAAAGGCTTGCTCGGTCTTGGGCTGGCGACGGATGCGCTGGCTGGTTTCGCCTACCAGGCGGCTCAGGGGCTTTTCATCGGTGCCGCTGGCAAGCAGGCCGTCATAACTGAACGCCAGCGCAGCGCGATGCTGCATCTGACGCTGCATACGCCCGGTCTTGGGCATGTAGGCACTGAATTCCAGGCTGCCCAGGGTCAGGTGCGGACGTGGCTGGATGTCATCGTGCTCTTCGCTACGCACGGCGGTAGGGGTGGGGACTTGGCGGTTCAAGGCATTCAGGCGGTGACTCAAAGGGACAACCAGGTGTTCGGGTACG
Organism: Pseudomonas sp. CK-NBRI-02; assembly: GCF_008124495.1. NCBI lineage: Bacteria > Pseudomonadati > Pseudomonadota > Gammaproteobacteria > Pseudomonadales > Pseudomonadaceae > Pseudomonas > Pseudomonas sp. CK-NBRI-02. The sequence continues at coordinate 8,357 of NZ_VSJH01000040.1, forward strand.
ATGGGCGCGCGCGCCAGTTGGCTGGCGATGAATGGGTCCAGGTTATGTTGCAGCCTGCCGGTTTGGCGGGTCTGCGGATTGACGTAATACAGCGGGTCGAGCGGCAGGACCTGCAGCGGTGTGTCGCTGTCGTGATGCCAGACGCCCCGGTACGCGCCGTCCTCCAGTCGGACCCAGCGAAACTCGGCTGCCTGGTCCGGGCCAGGAGTCAGCGGCTCCTGCTGCTGGTCGAACAGCAGGTGACCGCTTGCCAATGCGTACTCGAGGAGTTCGGAACCCTTTTTCCCCTCCAGGCGGGTTACCGGCGAGACGACGTTGCTGTTCTGGGCGCTGATCAGGCGCAGCAGCCGCGCATCGGCTTCGGTTACATAGCGTGGCGTGTAGTAGATCATTTCCGGCAGCGAGGTGATCCTGCTCAGCTTCAGTGTGCCGTCGTTCTGGCGTGTGCCTTTCACCGCCTCCAGCCGACATTGCGCCTGGTTCAGGCTGATCTGGTAGTAGATGGCTGGCCCTTTGCGTGAAGGGCTTGGATTGGCCGGCGCAGACTCGGGCGTTTCCAGTGCCTTGACCCACTGGCTCAGCTCCGGGGGAAGGGACAGCCCGTCGCTGGCGTCATGGTCATCGAGGGACGCGTGCAAATGGAAAAGTGTCGCAGCGCAATGTTTGCAGTTGACGCCCACAGGACAGCTGCAGCGGCCCAGTACCCGCAGCCTGCCAGCGTTCGGCTCGAGAAGGATCTTCTGAGTGTAGCGCTGGCCTGCCGAGCCCAGGCAGGCAGCCTCTATCGTTCTGTCATGGATCGAAAGCGTTTTTGTCCGGCCCTGCGCCGCGTAGTTCTGTCCACGGGCGAGCGCTCCGTCGTCGAAGTCCGCCTTCCAGCTTTCATCGCGCTGAAGCAGGCGCCGCACATCGCTCTCGCTCACCTCACTGCTCCATCATCTCCGGATCCATCACCGGCATCTTGCGCATGCCAGCGGGTGTCACCTTCAGCAGTACGGCAAGGTGCCCGCCGTCGAGGAAGGTCAGCTGGTTGCCTTTCATGTTGCTGTTGCTCTGCTTGAACTGCTCGCTGCGCACCACGGCACCATTGCCATCGAGCTGGTTCACCCAGAAGTTGGCCTGCACGGCGATGAAGCGGCCATCGGCGATGCTCAGGTTGCCCTCGATGGGGAAATGACCGAACTGCTCCTGGCCTGCACTCAGGGCGATACGGCTCGGTTCGCTGCCCACTTCCTGCTGCCAGGCCTTGTGCATCAGCACGGTGTAGTCGGCGGTGGCTTGCAAGCGGGTGACTTCGTCCTCCAGCGCCAGTGGGCGCTCGGCGCCCTTGTCCAGGCGGGGGGCGCCGGCGCTCCAATCTTCGGGGGCGAACGGGCTGGTTACCGCAGGTACGGCGTTCTGCCGCACCAGGATCATTTCCACCTGATAAAGGCCTTCGGCGAAGGCGGCCGGCGCGAACAGCGTCAGCATCAAGGTCAGGCAACGAATGGCACGCATGGATCTTCCTTAGGCAGGCTGTGGGGTCAGGCGCTCGAACAGCGCCTCCAGGGTGTTGAAACGTTCATCGGGGCGCTCCATCGGCACGAGGAAGCGGAACTGCGTGGCGCCCTCGAATTTGTAGCGCTTGGGCTGGCCCTGGATCAGCTTGATCAGGGTCAGCGGGTCGACCGGGGTTTCGGCCTCGAACTCGAGCTTGCCGCCATTGGGGCCGGCATCGACTTTCTTGATGCCGAGTTTTTCCGCCTGCAGCTTGAGCAGGGTCAGGCGCATCAGGTTCTTGGTCGGTTCAGGCAGCAGGCCGAAGCGGTCGATCATCTCCACTTGCAGGTCCTTGAGGCCCTCTTCGTCGGCGGCCGAGGCGATGCGTTTGTAGAGAATCAGACGGGCATGCACGTCCGGCAGATAGTCCTCGGGAATCAGCGCCGGTAGGCGCAGGTTGATCTCCGGGCCGCCACCAAGCGGTTGCTCGAGGTTCGGCTGGGTGCCTTTGCGGATGGCCTTGACGGCGCGCTCGAGCATTTCCATGTAGAGGGTGAAGCCCACGGCCTGAATCTGCCCGCTCTGGCCTTCGCCGAGCAGCTCGCCGGCACCGCGAATCTCCAGGTCGTTGGTGGCCAGCACGAAACCTGCACCCAGGTCCTGGGTGTTGGCGATGGCCTCGAGGCGTTTTTCGGCATCGGCGCTGATCTGCTGGCGCGGCGGCGTCAGCAGGTAGGCGTAGGCCTGGTGGTGGCTGCGTCCGACCCGGCCGCGCAACTGGTGTAGCTGGGCCAGACCGAACTTGTCTGCGCGTTCGATGACGATGGTGTTGGCGCTCGGCACGTCGATACCCGTCTCGATGATGGTCGAGGCAACCAGCACGTTGAAGCGCTTGTGATAGAAGTCGCTCATCACCTGCTCGAGTTCGCGCTCGCGCATCTGGCCGTGGCCGATGCCGATACGTGCCTCGGGTACCAGTTCGGCCAGCTCGGCGGCGCATTTTTCGATGCTCTTGACGTCGTTGTGCAGGTAGTACACCTGGCCGCCACGCAGCAATTCACGCAGCAGCGCCTCTTTGACCGTGCTCTTGTTCTGCTCCATGACGAAGGTGCGCACCGACAGGCGTCGCGCCGGCGGGGTGGCGATGATCGAGAGGTCCCGCATGCCCGACACGGCCATGTTGAGGGTGCGTGGAATAGGCGTGGCGGTCAGGGTAAGGATGTCCACCTCGCTGCGCAGGGCCTTGAGCTGTTCCTTCTGACGCACACCGAAACGATGCTCCTCATCGATGATCACCAGGCCCAGGTCCTTGAAGCGCACGTCGTCCTGCAGCAGCTTGTGGGTGCCGATGAGGATGTCGATCTTGCCTTCGGCCAGCTCTGCGGCGGCGGCGCTGACTTCCTTGGCCGACTTGAAGCGGCTCATCACCTCGACGGTCACCGGCCAGTCGGCGAAACGGTCGCGGAAACTGTTGTAGTGCTGCTGGGCGAGCAGGGTGGTAGGCACCAGTACTGCCACCTGGCGGCCACTGTGCACGGCAATGAACGCTGCGCGCATGGCCACTTCGGTCTTGCCGAAGCCGACGTCGCCGCACACCAGGCGGTCCATCGGCTTGCCGGCGAGCATGTCGGCGCGCACTGCCTCGATGGCCGATTGCTGGTCCGGGGTTTCCTCGAACGGGAAGCCGGCACTGAAGGTGGCGTAGTCTGCGGCCGGATCGGCGAATGCATGCCCCTTGCGGGCGGCGCGCCGGGCATAGATGTCGAGCAGTTCGGCCGCCACGTCACGGACTTGCTCGGCGGCTTTGCGCTTGGCCTTTTGCCAGGCTTCGGAGCCAAGGCGGTGCAGTGGGGCCAGGGCATCGTCGCTGCCGGTGTAGCGGGCGATCAGGTGCAGGTTGGCCACCGGTACGTAGAGCTTGGCGCCCTCTGCATATTCCAAGGTCAGGAACTCGGCGGCCTGGCCTTCGATTTCCAGGGTGGCCAGGCCCAGGTAACGTCCCACGCCGTGGTCGATATGCACCACGGGTGCACCTTCGCGCAGCTCGGTGAGGTTCTTGATGACGGCATCGTTGGCCGCCTCACCACGTTTTTCGCGACGCCGGCGCTGCATCACGCGCTGGCCGAACAATGGGCTCTCGGCGATCAGGGCCAGGCCTGGGTCATCCAGCAGCAGGCCGTCGTCGAGCGGGGCGATGGTGATCGCCAGGCAGTCCTTGCCGGTGACGAAGTCGGCCCAGCCTTCGACGGTTTGAGGGCGCAGCTTCAAGCGCTCGAGCAGTTCCAGCAGCACTTCGCGGCGGCCGGCCGATTCGGCGGTGAACAGCACGCGTCCGGGGAACTGTTCGAGGAAATTCGACAGCTCCGCCAGTGGCTGGTTGGCCTTGGCTTCGATCGCCAGATTCGGCAAGGCTCGCGCCGGGAACCGTAGGCGACCCGCGCCGGTTTCGATCTCGTCGCTGCTGACCACGACCCGGGGCCACTGCTTGAGCTGGGCGAAGCAGTCCTCGACCGGCAGGAACAGCTCGGCCGGTGGCAGCAGGGGGCGGGACAGGTCGCCGCGGCGCTCTTCGTAGCGTCCGCGCACATCGTTCCAGAAATGCTCGGCTGCCTGTTCGACACCCGGCAGGGAGAACACCTGGGTGTCGGTCGGCAAGTAGTCGAAGAGGGTCGAGGTTTCTTCGAAGAACAGTGGCAGGTAGTACTCGATACCGGCGGGAATGATGCCGCTGGTCAAGTCCTGGAAAATCGCGCTGCGCCGGAAATCCACGTCGAAACGCTCACGAAAGCGCGCCTTGAAGCGGGTGACCTCGTCCTTCTGCATCGGGAACTCGCGGGCCGGCAGCAGGCGAACCGAGTCGACCTTGTCGATCGAGCGCTGGGTCTCGGGATCGAAGGTGCGCAGGGTCTCGATCTCATCGTCGAACAGGTCGATCCGGTAGGGCAGCTTGCTGCCCATGGGGAACAGGTCGATCAGGGCGCCACGCACGGCGAACTCGCCATGCTCGTAGACCGTGTCGACGCAGCGGTAGCCGCTGGCTTCCAGGCGCGTGCGCATTTGTTCGACGTCGATCGTCTGGCCCACATCCAGCACCAGGCTGCTGCCCAGCAGGAAGCGGGTCGGGGCCAGGCGGTGCAGGGCGGTGGTGATCGGCACCACGAGGATGCCGTGATCGAGCTCAGGCAGCCGATAGAGACTGGCGATGCGCTGGGAAATGATGTCCTGGTGGGGCGAGAACAGGTCGTAGGGCAGGGTTTCCCAATCGGGGAACGGCAGCACCGGCAGGTCGGGCGCGAAGAAGCGCAGCTCCTGTTCCAGGCGGTCGGCAGCCTGGCTGTCGGCGGTCAACAGCAGGGTGAAGCGACCGGCGCTGCTGGCGGCTTCGGCGATGGCCAGGCTCAGGGCGGCCCCGGGCAGGTTTCCCCAGGTTTGTTTGCCGGCCGTGGCCGATAATTGCGGTAGGCGCAGAACTGACACGGGAGATTGGACTCCAAGCGTTGCGGCAAAGAGGACAATTGTACCGGTGCTGGTGCGCGCTGTCAGGCTCGGAAGGGCTTGGCGACGGGCTCGAGCGGCGGCGACAGGCGCTCATTGCCCGATACGTCGAGGGGCGTCATAATGTAGCCCCTTTTTTCTCCCCCTACATGTGGAAGGTTCCCGTGACTCAGAAGCCCGACCAGTGTCTTGGTGAGTGGATCGATCGTGAAGCCCTGGCTGAAGCGATGATCCCGCTTATCGGTCAGCTCTACCGCAACAATAACGTGGTGAGCTCGATCTATGGCCGCAGCCTGATCAATCGTTCGGTTATCTCGATCCTCAAAGCCCACCGCTTTGCCCGTCACCGTCAGACCGACGAAACCGAGCTGTCCGTCCACGAGACATTCCCCCTGCTCAAGGCCATGAGCGAGCTGAAACTGGGCGCCGCTTCGGTCGACCTGGGCAAGCTGGCAAACAAGTTCAAGCTCGAAGGCAACGGCCGCAGCGTCGAGCAGTTCGTGCGTGAAGAACTGGCCGATGTCGTCGGTCAGCAGAACCTGTCCGCCCGCAAGGGCACCGACGTCGTCCTGTACGGCTTCGGTCGCATCGGCCGCCTGCTGGCGCGTATCCTGATCGAGAAGACCGGTGGCGGCGACGGCCTGCGCCTGCGTGCAATCGTCGTGCGCAAGGGCGCCGAGAACGACCTGACCAAGCGTGCCAGCCTGCTGCGCCGCGACTCGGTACATGGTCCGTTCGACGGCACCATCGTCATCGACGAAGAGCACAACACCATCACCGCCAACGGCAACCTGATCCAGGTGATCTACTCCAACGATCCGGCCTCGATCGACTACACCCAATACGGCATCGACAACGCCCTGCTGGTGGACAACACCGGTAAATGGCGTGACGCCGAAGGCCTGGGTCAGCATCTCAAGTGCCCTGGCATCAATCGCGTGATCCTCACCGCTCCGGGCAAAGGCGCGCTGAAGAACATCGTTCACGGCATCAACCATGGCGATATCAGCGCCGATGACAAGATCATCTCCGCTGCGTCCTGCACCACCAACGCCATCGTGCCGGTGCTCAAGGCTGTCAATGACCAGTACGGCATCATCAACGGCCACGTCGAAACCGTTCACTCGTTCACCAACGACCAGAACCTGATCGACAACTTCCACAAGGGCAGCCGCCGCGGCCGCGCCGCACCGTTGAACATGGTCATCACCGAGACCGGCGCAGCCACCGCTGCAGCCAAGGCACTGCCTGTGCTCAAGGGCAAGCTGACCGGCAACGCCATTCGCGTGCCGACGCCGAACGTCTCGATGGCCATCCTCAACCTGAACCTGGAAAAGGCCACCAACCGCGACGAGATCAACGAGTACCTGCGCCAGACCGCCATGCACTCGGAACTGCACAAGCAGATCGATTACGTCAGCTCCCAGGAAGTGGTCTCCACCGACTTCGTGGGCTCGCGCCACGCCGGTGTGGTTGACGCCGAAGCGACCATCTGCAACGACAACCGTGTTGTCCTGTACGTCTGGTACGACAACGAGTTCGGTTACAGCTGCCAGGTGGTGCGTGTTATGGAAGAGATGGCTGGTGTGAACCCGCCAGCGTTTCCACGCTGATCCGCTTGTAATGCGTTGAAGAAACGGGAACCTTCGGGTTCCCGTTTTTTTTATGCCGTGTGCGGGCATTCATGGGTAAGCCTGCGAAGAGGTCAGTACGGCCAGTCGAGAAACTTGAAATTGCGTAAAGGTCTTCTGCTCACCCTGATATTCCTGGTTGGCTGCGACCAGGCTCCGAGCCTGGAGCGCTTTGGCGGCCCGACCATGGGCAGCAGCTACAGCATCCAGTATGTCCGCGAGCCGGGCGGACCATCGCGCCTCGAGGTGCAGGAGGCAGTGGAAGCCATCCTGCGTGATGTCGACGAACACTATTCAACCTACCGTGGCGATTCTGCGGTCAGCCGCTTCAACCAGTTGCAGGCAGGCCAATGCCAAGCGCTGGGAAAGGACATGCTGGCGTTGGTCGGGTTTGGTCAGCAGTTGGCCGAACAAAGCCAGGGCGCTTTCGACCTGACCGTCGAGCCATTGCTCGATCTCTGGGGCTTCGGCCCTCAGGCGCGCCAAGAGCAGGTGCCTGACCCGTTGCAGTTGGCCCAGGCCCGTCAGCGCGTCGGCTATCACCACTTGCGCATCGATGGCGACATCCTGTGCAAGGACGCTGCAGTGGAACTGGATTTCAACAGTATCGCCGCAGGCCACGCCGTGGACCTGATCGCCGAGCGCCTAGGGGCGATGGGCGTCGCAAGCTTTCTTGTCGAAGCCACGGGCGAACTCAAGGCTGTGGGTCGCAAGCCCGATGGCGGTCCGTGGCGGGTGGCTCTGGAACTGCCGCGCGAAGACCGTCAGGTCGCGCGCCAAGTCATCGCCGTGGATGGTCTGGCTGTATCGACCTCGGGTGACTATCGGCACTATTTCAAGGACAATGGCCGGCGCTATTCGCACACCTTCGATGCCCGCTTGGGGCGTCCGGTCGAACATGACCTTGCTGCTGTCACCGTGCTCGATGCCTCGGCGCTCCAAGCCGATGGCTACTCGACCCTGTTGTTGATCCTGGGGCCGGAACAAGGCTGGGACTTCGCTGTCGCCCATGGTATTGCCGCGGTGCTGGTGACCCGGGCCGAGGGTGGCTTCGTCTCTCGTGTTACGCCTGCGTTCGAGCGGGCACTGAAAGGCGAGTGAAAGCGCAAACACGGATGATCGTCGCCAGGGAATCGGTGAATGACATGTAGTGCAGGCAAAATTGGCCTACGACGCGACCAAGGGTTAATGTGCGCGGCGTTCACGCTTGATTAGACTGCACCCGAATTTTCTCATGGCGCCCCGGCGACATGATCGTGCCCCGCGGCCATCCGGTCGGCGGGCCAGTTCTGAAGGAGTACGCATGGCTGTCTATAACTACGACGTAGTGGTGCTGGGTTCCGGCCCGGCCGGAGAAGGTGCGGCAATGAATGCCGCCAAAGCAGGACGCAAGGTGGCCATGGTCGACAGCCGTCGCCAGGTCGGCGGCAACTGCACTCACTTGGGCACCATCCCGTCCAAGGCCCTGCGTCACTCGGTGCGCCAGATCATGCAGTTCAACACCAACCCGATGTTCCGCGCCATCGGTGAGCCGCGCTGGTTCTCCTTCCCCGATGTGCTCAAGAGCGCCGAGAAGGTGATCTCCAAGCAAGTGGCCTCGCGCACCGGCTACTACGCGCGCAACCGCGTCGACGTGTTCGTCGGCACCGGCAGCTTCGCCGATGAGCAGACCGTCGAAGTGGTGTGCTCCAACGGTGTGGTCGAGAAACTGGTCGCCAAGCACATCATCATCGCCACCGGCTCGCGTCCGTACCGTCCGGCCGATATCGACTTCCACCACCCGCGCGTCTACGACAGCGACACCATCCTCAGCCTGAGCCATACCCCGCGCAAGCTGATCGTCTATGGCGCTGGCGTGATCGGTTGTGAATACGCCTCCATTTTCAGTGGCCTGGGCGTGCTGGTCGAGCTGGTGGACAACCGCGGCCAACTGCTGAGCTTCCTGGATTCGGAAATCTCCCAGGCGCTGAGCTACCACTTCAGCAACAACAACATCACTGTACGCCACAACGAGGAGTACGAGCGGGTCGAAGGCTTGGACAACGGTGTGATCCTGCACTTGAAGTCGGGCAAGAAGATCAAGGCCGATGCCTTGCTGTGGTGCAACGGCCGTACCGGCAACACTGACAAGCTGGGCCTGGAGAACATCGGAATCAAGGTCAACAGCCGCGGCCAGATCGAGGTCGACGAGGCCTACCGTACCAGCGTGCCGAACGTCTATGGCGCCGGTGACGTGATCGGCTGGCCGAGCCTGGCCAGCGCTGCCCACGACCAGGGGCGTTCCGCCGCTGGCAGCATCGTCGACAATGGCAGCTGGCGTTTCGTCGATGACGTGCCGACCGGCATCTACACCATTCCGGAGATCAGCTCGATCGGCAAGAACGAGCAGGAGCTGACTCAGGCCAAGGTGCCGTATGAAGTGGGTAAGGCCTTCTTCAAGAGCATGGCCCGTGCCCAGATCGCCGGTGAGCCTCAGGGCATGCTGAAGATCCTGTTTCACCGCGAGACCTTGGAAATCCTGGGTGTACACTGCTTCGGCTACCAGGCCTCGGAGATCGTCCACATCGGCCAGGCGATCATGAACCAGCCCGGTGAGCAGAACAATCTGAAGTACTTCGTCAACACCACCTTCAACTACCCGACCATGGCCGAAGCCTATCGGGTAGCGGCCTACGACGGCCTGAACCGGCTTTTTTGAGCGGCTCCGGCCGGTGGCCTGAGCCGGTCGGGGAGTCCGGATTCAGCCCTTCCCAAGGGTGGTCATGGCCAAACCGGGAAAGTCTGTAATCAGGCTGTCTACGCCAAAGTCGGCGAGCCGGCGCATCAGCGCCGGTTCGTTGACCGTCCACACCGATACGTGCAATCCCTGACGCTGTGCCTTGATCAGGCGCTCGGGCGTGCACAGTGTCCAGTTCAAGGCCAGCATCTGGCAGCCATAGTTCTGGGCCACCTTCAGCGGGTCGAGCCAGGCGTACTCGGCGACCAGTCCGCGAGACACATCCGGCACCAGTTCCAGCGCGGCGCCAAGCACCTCCCGGGAGCTCGAGGTAATGGTGATCTTGTCCAGCAGGCCGTACTGCTGCGCCAGCTCGCGAATCGCCAGCACGGTACTGGCGGCGCGGGTACGCGAGGCGCTCTTGACCTCCAGTTGCCAATGCGCGAAAGCGCACTTCTCGAACAGCTCTTCCAGGCGTGGGATGGGGCAGGGCTGCACCCAGCCCGGGCCGCCCTTACGTGCATCGTAGGTGACCAGCTCGGCGGCGGTGTGCTCGACCACCTTGCCGCGCCGACCGGTGGTGCGCTTGAGCGTCGGGTCGTGGATCACCATCAGCTCGTTGTCGGCCGACAGGTGCAGGTCCAGTTCGCAGCGATCGACGCCATGTGACAAGCACTGGCGGAAGCTGTTCAGGGTATTCTCGGGCGCTTCGCCCTTGGCGCCGCGATGGCCATAGATCAGGGTCACGTTCGTTCCTTCAGGTCAAAATGGAAAAGGCTCAAGAGGCGGGGTCGTTCTGTTCCAGCGCCTGGCGTCGTTGTTGTTGCTGGCGCTGCAGGATGTACCGGGCCAGCAGTTGGCGCTGGGCGTCGGTCATGTCGATGAATTCGGTGCCGACCTCGTGATTGCCTTCCGGGCGTGGGTCGCAGTGGGTGACCCGCGCGCGCAGCAGTAGGCCGAGGGCACGGGGCATGAGGATCATCTTCACTGCCAGTCGCGTACCGGGGGCGATGGGCGTTGCGTGGGCGAACTCGATGCCGCCTTCGGAGAGAATCACCCGCCGGGGCTTGCCGATTTCACCCAGCAGGGTCTGGGCGAGCACCGCGCTGAGCAGGTCGATGCGTTTGTTCTGTACCCGCAGGAAGGCCGCGAGGGTGCGGTCCTTCTCGCTCAACTGGCGCATCAGGTGCTGGGACTCGAAGTCGGCCAGGTGCAGTTCGCTGAGCAGATTGAACAGCGGTGAAGCATCCTGCAACAGGTCTGTCTCCTGGCCTTGGGCCGTGTCCAAGGCGTTGATTTCAAGTGCGATACTGTCTTCGATGCGGTAGTATTCGCGGCGATCTTCTTCGTCTAGTGTCGTCATGGCGAACCCATGGTTACGGCGGTGGTCCGAGTGTAAAGCCGCTGCAGGCGCCCTGCCACAAGGACGTTCCCTTTCATCCGAACAAGCCCCGACATGTTCAGACCTCTTTTCGTATTCATTGGCACCCGCTACACCCGTGCCAAGCGTCGCAACCACTTCGTCTCGTTCATTTCGCTGACTTCGATGATCGGCCTCGCCCTTGGCGTGGTGGTGATGATCGTGGTGCTGTCGGTCATGAACGGCTTCGACCACGAGATGCGTACCCGCGTGCTGGGCATGATCCCCCATGCCACGCTCGAAACCGGCCAACCGCTGGACAACTGGTCGGGTCTTGCCCAACAAGTAAAGCAGAATCCACAGGTGCTGGCGGTCGCGCCCTTCACCCAGATGCAGGGGTTGCTGACTCATGACGGCAAGGTGCAGAAGGTGCTGCTCAACGGCATCGACCCTGCGCTGGAGCGGCAGGTATCCATCATCGAGAATTTCGTCCTGGAGGGCAGCCTCGACAAGCTGGCGCCGGGCGAATGGGGCATCATGATCGGTGACAAAGCCGCGGCCAAGCTGGGCGTGGGTATCGGCGACAAGCTGACCTTCGTCGCCCCGGAGGTCAGCGTGACCCCGGCGGGCATGTTCCCGCGCATGAAGCGCTTCACCGTGGTCGGCACCTTCCACGTTGGCGCCGGCGAAATCGACGGTTACCTGGGCCTGACCAACATCAGCGACCTCTCCCGCCTGCACCGCTGGAAGGCCGACCAGGTCCAGGGCCTGCGCCTGAAGTTCGACGACCTGTTCCAGGCCCCGCGTGTGGCCTGGGATATCGCCCAACGCCTGGGCGAGCAGGAGTTCTACACCCGCGACTGGACTCGCAGCCACGGCAACCTGTACCAGGCCATCCGTATGGAGAAGGCCATGATCGGCCTGTTGCTGCTGCTGATCGTGGCGGTGGCGGCGTTCAACATCATTTCCACACTGGTGATGGTGGTCAACGACAAGCGTGGCGACATCGCCATCCTGCGTACCCTCGGCGCCACGCCGGGGCAGATCATGGCCATCTTCATGGTCCAGGGGACGGTGATCGGCGTGGTCGGCACGTTGATCGGTGCCGTCGTCGGCATCGTCGCCGCACTCAATGTCAGTGCGGTGATCGCCGGCATCGAGAAGCTGATCGGGCACAAGTTCCTGAACGCGGATGTGTACTTCATCGATTACCTGCCGTCGCAGATCATGGCCGAGGACGTCTGGATGGTCTGCGGTGCGGCGTTGGTCCTGAGTTTCTTCGCCACCCTGTATCCGGCCTGGCGTGCGGCCCGCACCCAGCCAGCAGAGGCGCTACGTTATGAGTGAGTCGCGCATGAATAAAGCCGTACTGAGCTGCCGCAACCTGGGCAAGTCCTACGAGGAAGGGCCGGAGTCGGTGAAGGTGCTGTCCGGGTTGAACCTGGAGCTGCATGCAGGTGAGCGGGTGGCCATCGTCGGCAGCTCCGGCTCCGGCAAGAGTACCTTGCTGAACCTGCTTGGCGGCCTCGACACTCCCACCCAGGGCAGTGTCTGGCTCGCGGGCGAGGAGCTGTCTGCCCTTGGCGAGCGCGCCCGTGGCCTGCTACGCAACCGTGCGCTGGGCTTCGTCTACCAGTTCCACCACCTGCTGCCGGAGTTCACCGCCCTGGAGAACGCCTGCATGCCGCTGCTGATCGGCCGCACGCCGATCCCCGAAGCGCGTGAGCGCGCCGAGGCCCTGCTCAAGCGGGTGGGCCTGGGTCATCGTCTGAACCACAAGCCGGCCGAACTTTCCGGTGGCGAGCGCCAGCGCGTGGCAATCGCCCGTGCCCTGGTCAACCGCCCGGGCCTGGTGATGCTCGACGAGCCCACCGGCAACCTCGATCACCACACCGCCCTTGGTATCCAGGAATTGATGCAGGAGCTGTCCAGCGCTTCGCAGACGGCGTTCCTGGTGGTCACCCACGACTTGAACCTGGCGCGTCAGATGGACCGCGTGCTGCACCTGGAAGACGGCCGTCTGGTGCCGATCTGAGTCGATTGCACGGCGCGGCACGGGCTGCGCCGTAACCTTTTTTCATTGGGTGTTCTCGTACATGTTCAGACCCTTGCCCTTGTTCATCGGTGCTCGCTACACCCGTGCCAAGCGCCGCAACCAATTCATCTCGTTCATCTCCATGACCTCGATGATCGGCCTGTCCTTGGGCGTGCTGGCGATGATCGTGGTGCTGTCGGTGATGAACGGTTTCCAGCGTGAGATGAGCTCGCGCATCCTGGGGCTGGTGCCACACGCCAGCATCCTGGGGGTGCAGCCGCTGAATGACTGGCGCAAGGTGGCCGATGCGGCGCTGAAGAATCCTGCCGTGGTCGCAGCTGCGCCCATCACGGAAATGGAAGGCATGTTGTCCTATAAGGGGGCGATGCAGCCGATCCAGGTCAGTGGCATCGACCCGGCCGAGGAGGGCAAGGTCTCCATCGTCGGTCAGCATATCGTTCAGGGGCGCCTGCAGGACCTGGTCCCCGGCGAGTATGGCGTGGTCATCGGTGAGCTCACCGCGCGGCGTTTTCGTCTCAATACCGGCGACAAGCTGACGCTTATCGTCCCTGAAATCAGCAAGGCCCCTGGCGGTATCACGCCGCGCATGCAGCGCCTGACCGTGGTCGGTATCTTCAAGGTGGGCGCCGAGCTCGACGGTTCCCAGGCTTACATCCATGTTGCCGATGCCGGCGACATGCAGCGCTGGGCGTCGGGTAGCGTGCAAGGGGTGCGCCTGAAACTGCAGGACCTGTACGCCGCACCCCAGGTATCCAAGGCAATTGCCGCAGGCCTGGGCGATGCCTATCGCGCCGATGACTGGTCCCACACACAAGGCAGCCTGTTCAGTGCCATGAAGATGGAAAAGACCATGATCGGCCTGTTGCTGATGATGATCATCGCGGTGGCCGCATTCAACATCATCGCCACCTTGGTGATGGTGGTGAACGACAAGGGTTCGGACATTGCCATCCTGCGCACCATCGGTGCGACGCCTGCGCAAATCATGGGGACCTTCATGGTCCAAGGCTCGCTGATCGGTATCGTCGGTACCTTGGTCGGTGGTGTGCTAGGCGTGATCGCGGCCCTCAATGTCAGCCAGATCGTGGGCTGGCTGGAGCGGATCAGCGGGCAGCACATCTTCACGTCCGACGTGTACTTCATCAGCAGCCTGCCCTCTGACCTGCAATGGGGAGATGTAGCGATCATCTGCACCGCGGGGCTGGTCATGAGCTTCCTGGCCACCCTTTATCCCGCGTATCGGGCTTCCCAGGTGGAGCCGGCGATGGCGCTGCGTTACGAGTGATCTGAAGGGGCCATGGCGGCCCCTTCACAACGTTTCGGGCAGCTCGATCACGAACCGCGTCCAACCCTGCGCGCACTCGGCGCGGATGCTTCCGCCATGGGCCTGGATGATCGAACGGGTAATCGCCAGACCCAATCCCGCATGTTCGCTGCTGCCTTCCCGTCGGGCGGGGTCTGCCCGATAGAAACGGTCGAAAAGCCTGGGCAGAACAGCCGGTTCAATTGCAGGACCGGTGTTGGCGACGACGATGTGAGCCCCGGGCTGCAGCGACACGCGGATCTCCCCACCTTGCGACGTGAAACGCAGGGCATTGTCCAGCAGATTGGACAATGCCCTGCGTAGCATATGTCGGTCGCCCTCCAGCCGCGCCTCGCCTTCGCGCACCAGGCGCACCTCGGCGTCCTCGGCCAGCGGCGCGTAGTATTCCAGCAAGGCATCCAGCTCCACCGCCAGGTCCAACGCCTCGCGGTTGGGCATCAGCAGGCCGTGATCGGCCTTGGCCAGGTAGAGCATGTCATTGACCAGCTGGGCCATCCATTGCAGTTCCTCCAAATTGCCGTGCAACGCCTCGCGATACTCGTCGAGGCTGCGTGGACGGGTAAGGGTGACCTGGGTGTGGGTCAGCAGGTTGGACAGCGGTGTGCGCAGCTCATGGGCGATGTCGGCGGAAAACGCCGACAGGCGCTGAAAGGCATCATCCAGGCGTTGCAACATGGCATTGACGGTGGTGGCCAGCTCGGCCAGCTCCTCCGGCATTTGGGCCACGGGCAATCGGGTGGTCAGGGAACGGGCATTGACCCTGGCAGCCACTTCGCCCATTTGGCGCAAGGGCCGCAGCCCGCGCCGAGCAGCCCAGGCGCCGAGCAGGGCCGTGGCCAAAGCCGAGAGGCCGACGGTCAGCCAGATCAGACGCTGCATGCCTTGCAGGAAGTGTTGGTGGTGGGTGATGTCCAGCAAGAGGGTCAATTGGGCCGAGTCTGGGCTGCCTTCGTCCAGTTGGATGCACAGGCTGCGGTAGTCAACGCCATCGGCATGCAGGGTGGTAAGCCCGGTGTGGCTGGGGGTATCTGGCAAGTCGTTGCGGCTGTCGAACCACAGCGCGCCATCCGCACCGCGGATGCGCAAGGCCAGATCGGCCTGGTGGCTCAGTTCGTTGCGAAGGGCGGGCAAGCGCGACGCCAGGTCGGCAGGGCGGGTGACGCCTTCGAGCAAGGTGCGCATCAAGGACAGCCGGCCATTGAGCAGTTGCTGGTCCAGTTCGATGAAGTGCCGTTCGCTGGCGCGGCTGAACAGCAGGCCGGCGGTCAGCGAGACGGCCGCCGTGCAGACGGCGAACAGCAAGGCCAGACGCCCGCCTAGGGACACGCGCGGCATCAGTCGTGGCGCTCCTCGAGTACGTAGCCCATGCCGCGCACGGTATGGATCAGCTTGTTGTCATGGTGATCGTCGATCTTCAGGCGCAGGCGGCGGATCGCCACCTCGATGACATTGGTGTCGCTGTCGAAATTCATGTCCCAGACTTGCGAGGCGATCAGCGATTTGGGCAGTACCTCGCCCTGGCGGCGCAACAGCAGTTCGAGCAGGGCGAACTCCTTGGCGGTCAGGTCGATACGTTGGCCGGCGCGTTCGGCGCGGCGGCGGATCAGGTCCAGGCGCAGGTCGGCCAGACCCAGTTGCGTATCCTGGCTGGAATTGGCGCCCCGGCGAAGCAGCGTGCGCACCCTGGCCAGCAGCTCGGAGAAGGCGAAGGGTTTGACCAGATAGTCGTCCGCGCCCAGCTCCAGACCATGGACCCGGTCTTCCACGGCATCGCGGGCGGTGAGGAACAGTACTGGAGTTTCCAGGCCAGCCTGGCGTACTGCCTGGAGGATCTGCCAGCCGTTGCGCCCCGGGAGCATGACATCGAGAATCAGCAGGTCATGATCGCCAGTCAAGGCCAGGTGCTGGCCGGTGTCGCCATCACAGGCGAGTTCGGTGGCAAAGCCGGCTTCGCTGAGCCCTTGGCGCAGGTATTGGCCGGTCTTGACCTGGTCTTCGACGATCAGCAGTTTCATGTCCTGTCCATAATTCGAAAAGTACGCACCTGCCTCGGTGGGGCGGGGAAGCCCGTGTTCGCAGGAGGTGACGGCTGAAATGATACGTGACTCCGGCAAGCGGCAACCAAGCTGACAAAGTTGTAATCCGACTGTCAGCTAAGCGCCAGCGGAGCCTTATAGAGTGAGTCTCATCCTGCTACATCTGTTTGGAGACTTCATGAAGCACCTGTTCATCGCCGCCGCCCTGGCCCTGGTCAGCCTGCCCATATTGGCAAGCGAAGCAAAAACCTTCGCGTTCGGCGAACCAGCCCCGGCATCCAAGGCCACTCGCACCGTGGAAGTCATACTCAAGGACATCGCCTTCGAGCCGGCAGGCCTGGAGGTCAAGGCAGGCGAAACTGTGCGCTTCATCCTGACCAACCAGGGCAAACTGCCCCACGAGTTCAACCTGGGCGACGCGGCCATGCATGCCGCGCATCAGCAACAGATGCTGGCCATGGCCGGCATGAGCATGAACCATGAAGGCATGGACCACGGCGCGATGGGCGGGCATGGTCATGATGGCGGCAACACAGTGTTGGTGCAGCCTGGCCAGCGTGCCGAACTGACCTGGACCTTCCGCAAGTCTGCGCCTATCGAGTTCGCCTGCAACGTGCCGGGCCATTACCAGGCCGGCATGGTCGGGAAACTGACCATCGAGTGACTTCGACCCCAAGGCGGGATGCAAAACCGGTAGAATGAGGGCCATCACGAGTCTTCAGGTCAGGTCCATGCATCCCGCCGCCGAACATTCCCCGCTGGGCAAGTCCAGCGAGTACATCGCCACCTACACCCCTTCGTTGCTGTTCCCCATTCCGCGCGCGGCCAAATGGGCCGAGTTGGGCGTGACCGCCCAAACCCTGCCGTGGCAGGGCGTGGACTACTGGAACTGTTTCGAGCTGTCCTGGTTGCTGCCTTCGGGCAAGCCGGTGGTGGCCATCGGTGAGTTCGCCATTCCGGCCGATTCGCCCAACATCATCGAATCCAAGTCGTTCAAGCTTTACCTCAACTCCTTGAACCAGACTGTCTTCGCCTCCACCCGCGAACTGCAGGCTTGCCTGGAGAGAGACCTGTCCGCCGCCGCGGGCAAGTCTGTCACTGTTCGGGTTCGTACCTTGGCGGATGTCGAGGCCCAGGGCGTGGTAGCGCTGCCAGGCCATTGCATCGATGATCTGGATGTAAGCATCAGCAACTACGAGCAGCCCCGGCCTGAACTGCTGCAATGCGACCCGCAGCGCGTGGTCGAGGAGGCAGTGCACAGCCATTTGCTCAAGTCCAACTGCCCGGTCACCGGGCAACCGGACTGGGGAAGTGTCGTGGTGGCGTACGAAGGCCTGGCGCTGGATCATGCGAGTCTGTTGAGCTACCTGGTGAGCTTCCGCCAGCATTCGGACTTCCATGAGCAGTGCGTCGAACGCATTTATCTGGATCTCTTGCGCCTGCTCAAACCGGAGCACCTGACCGTGTATGCGCGCTATGTGCGTCGTGGTGGCCTGGACATCAACCCTTACCGCAGCACCGGGGCGATCAGCCCAGACAATCAGCGGCTCGTTCGTCAGTAAGTTTGGCGTCGTCTGCGGCGGGCTCTGTTCGCGACACAAGGCCGCTCCTACAGCACGATGTCCGTAGGAGCGGCCTTGTGTCGTGAGAGGGCTGCGCAGCAGCCCCGGATGAGCAGGGTCAGATACCCATGCTGTGGAGATAGTTGGCAATATTGCGCAGTGTGGCGGTCAGGTCGGGGTGGTCGACCTCGAAGCGTTCAATGGCGAGGTTCACACCGTCAACCAGGTTGTTGTCGGGGGTGGCTTCCTCAAGCTTGAGTTGCGCCTCTATCTGCCTCGCTTCCTCGTGCAGACTGGCCAGTTCTTCGTCCGACAGCGGTACATTCCGATCCAGTTGCTCGCGCAGGCTATTGAGTCGCTCTTGCAGTTCGCGGGCGGGCATTGGGTGTTCTCCCTCTATGGCTTGGCAAGGCATGGACCTTCGCGGTGGTGCAAAGGTTCTGGCCTGTTTCCAAGCGTAATCCACCTGCAGGCGCTTTGCATGATCGGTGTCAACGACCCTGTATCAGGGCTTTTCGCCCTTGCGCCGGCGCAGGGCGATGTCCGCCAGGCATGTATCCAGTGCTTCCAGATGGTCGATCACCGAGTGTACGCCGAGTCCGAACAGCTCCAGGGTGGCCTTGCCGCGGGCCAGTTCGCGCGCCTGCTCGGTCATGGCTTGCCACTGGCTGGAGCCGACCTCGCATGATGGGCTGCTGTTGGCCAGGCCTACCGTCCATAGCCCCGCGTTGAGGGCCGATTGCAGCAGGCGCGGCTCCCCGCTGACCAGCACACAGCCGTCCAGGCGGGTGCTGCGCAGGGTCATCAACGCCTGCCAACAGGCGTTCGGCGCGGGCCAGGGGCAATCATTGAGCGCTTGCCCGGGCAGCCAGTCCGGCAACACGTTGGCCAAGCGTTTGCCCTGGCTGGCGCCCAGTTCATCGAGCCACATGCACGGTACCTGGCGTTCACGCAGGACCGACAGGATGTCCAAGGCCCCAGGGGCGGGGTGGGGAGTGCCGTTGACCGCCTGGACCAGGCAGCCACGCAGTCCGAAGAGTACGGCGGTGAAGGCAGATGCAGCTTCCATGGCAGCGTCCCTCAAATACTCCGCAGGCTAGCGGGCGCTTGTTACCGGTGGATGACATCGCAACGGTTGTTCACATAATCTTGATTAAAAATGTGTAAAGCTGCTTATCAGCCGATGAGCCTTTATACTGGCGTCTTAATTTCGCAGCGCACTCATGTGCCTGCTGCCGTCAAATCCGATGGAGAAACATCTATGCGTAGGATCGGTGCCGGAGTGATCGAGCGATTCACCCAGGCCTGTGTCTGCGCCAGCCTGCTGCTGGCGCCCGTGGCAGCCACCCAGGCGGCCACCGAGGAAGATCCCTGGGAATCGGTCAACCGACCGATCTTCAAGTTCAACGATACCCTCGACACCTATGCCCTCAAGCCATTGGCCAAGGGTTATCAGGCCGTCACCCCGCAGTTCCTCGAAGATGGTATCCACAATATCTTCCGCAATCTGGGCGATGTCACCAACCTGGTCAATGATGTGCTGCAGCTCAAGCCCCATGCCGCGGGCGTCGACACAGCGCGCCTGATCGTCAACACCACGTTCGGCCTGGGCGGCTTCTTCGACGTCGGTACCAAGATGGGGCTGCAGCGCAACGACGAAGACTTCGGCCAGACCCTTGGCTATTGGGGCTTGGGCAGCGGTCCT
This sequence comes from Pseudomonas sp. CK-NBRI-02, assembly GCF_008124495.1. Taxonomy (NCBI): domain Bacteria; kingdom Pseudomonadati; phylum Pseudomonadota; class Gammaproteobacteria; order Pseudomonadales; family Pseudomonadaceae; genus Pseudomonas; species Pseudomonas sp. CK-NBRI-02. The sequence goes on from NZ_VSJH01000040.1 coordinate 27,721, forward strand.
TATGTAGTCATTCCATTCCTCGGTCCAAGCACCGTGCGCGATGGCCTGGCCAAATACCCGGACACCTACACCGAACCCTACCGCTATATCGACCACGTGCCGACCCGCAACTCGATCTTCGCCCTGGACGTGATCGACACCCGGGCCAACCTGTTGTCGGCAGAAAAACTGATCACTGGCGACAAGTACGTGTTCATCCGCAACGCTTACCTGCAGAACCGTGAGTTCAAGGTCAAGGATGGGGAAGTCGAAGACGACTTCTGATTCGTGCGGGTATGTAAAAAGGCGACCTTCGGGTCGCCTTTTTTCGTCTTTGCTTCAATGCAGGGCCAGGATGCGCAAACCGAACTTCTGCTCGCCGCCGGGTTGATCGGCGATCCACACTACCTCGGTGCTGGCTTCCAGGCCCTTGAGGGCAGGGTGGTCGGATTCGATCCGTGCCTGTACTTTGTCACCGACCTCGAAATGTTGCTCGGCCTGTACCTGCATGCCGCCACTGGAGAGGTCGAGGCAGACGGCCGAGATCACCTGACCCGCATGCAGGAGGGTGACGCCGGCATCGATACGCATGCGAATGAAGTCGCGTTTCTCGCTGTGGTTGGTGGGGGTCTGAGGCATGCTGCATCCTTCCCATTGGGTTGCACGGATCGGCTTTCTTATAACTCTCGGTGATTTGCCCTGTAAAGTGCGGGGAACTCGACCGTCGCATGGCTTGAAACGCTTGGCGGATGGGAGTACCGTCTGCGCCTTACAAGGCACCTCTGCCAGTTGCCGGGCCAGTTTTCTTGTCCTACAACTCAAGTAGAGAGTCACCACAGAGTATCCCTGTAGCCGCCGTCTGCCTTGCTGACGTCGCTACGCCAACCAATCCGGCGCCGTTCGCCCACATGCAGAAAACCAGTGCAACGCTGCTGATCATCGATGACGACGACGTGGTCCGTGCCAGCCTCGCCGCCTATCTGGAAGACAGTGGCTTCAGCGTCCTCCAGGCCGGCAATGGCCAGCAGGGGCTCCAGGTCTTCGAAGAACACCAGCCCGACCTCGTGATCTGCGATCTGCGCATGCCGCAGATGGGTGGCCTCGAACTGATCCGTCGGATCAGCGAGCGGGCGCCGCAGTTGCCGGTGATCGTGGTCTCCGGAGCCGGTGTCATGAACGATGCGGTCGAGGCCTTGCGCCTGGGAGCCGCCGACTACCTGATAAAGCCTCTGGAAGACCTGGCCGTGCTCGAACACTCGGTTCGCCGCGCACTTGACCGTTCGCGCCTGGTGCTGGAAAACCAGCGCTACCGCGACAAGCTCGAGGCCGCCAACCGTGAGCTGGAAGCCAGCCTGCACCTGCTCCAGGAGGACCAGAACGCCGGTCGCCAGGTGCAGATGAACATGCTGCCGGAAAGCCCGTGGACAGCTGGCGATTTGTCGTTCGAGCACCAGATCATACCGTCGCTGTACCTGTCGGGTGATTTTGCCGATTACTTCCGGGTCGATGAGCGACGTATCGCCTTCTACCTGGCCGATGTCTCCGGTCACGGCGCGTCTTCGGCGTTCGTCACCGTGCTGCTGAAGTTCATGACCACCCGCTTGCTGTTCGAATTCAAGCGCAGCGGCAAGATGCGCGAATTCAAGCCTTCCGAGGTGCTCAGCCACATCAACCGTGGGCTGATCAACTGCAAGCTGGGCAAGCACGTGACCATGGTGGGTGGGGTGATCGACGAGGAAACCGGGTTGATGACCTACAGTGTTGGCGGCCATCTGCCGCTGCCGGTGCTTTACACCCCGGGACAGGCTCGTTACCTGGAAGGCCGTGGCCTGCCGGTGGGGTTGTTCGAAGAGGCCAGTTACCAGGACCAAGTGCTGGAGCTGCCGTCGCGCTTCAGTCTGACCCTGATGTCCGATGGCATTCTGGACCTTTTGCCAGGGGATACACTCAAAGATAAGGAAGCGACCTTGCCGGAAATCGTCAAGGACGCGGGGGGCAGCCTGGACGGGCTGCGCCAACGATTTGGATTGGCTACGCTTGGGGAGATGCCGGATGATATCGCCCTATTGGTGTTGAGCAGGAACCTTGAATGAGTACCGGTAGAATCCAGTTCGCCGAGCAGAGCGGGACCTTTGTTCTGAAGTTCGTCGGTGAAGTGCGCCTGACCCTGTGTTCGGCGCTGGATGCAACGATCGAAAAGATCTTCACCGCGCTGAACTTCTCGGCCATCGTCATCGATCTGACCGAGACCGAGAGCATCGACAGCACCACGCTTGGCCTGCTGGCCAAACTGTCGATCCTGTCCCGGCAGAAGGTCGGCCTGTTGCCGACCGTGGTCACCACCAACCCGGACATCTCTCGGTTGCTGCAGTCCATGGGCTTCGATCAGGTGTTCAACATCGTCGATCGTCCGGTGCCGTGCCCGGAGTGCCTGACCGACCTGCCATCCCAGGACCAGAACGAAGATGTCGTGCGTTCCAAGGTGCTGGAGGCGCACAAGATCCTCATGGGGCTGAACGATTCCAACCGTGAGGCCTTCCACGATCTGGTCAGCGCTTTGGAGCGCACCTGATTCTTATCCTGTGTCGATCCCTTGGCGGGTGAACCCGTTCCCCTATCCTTCACAAGCTTTGCGGCTCGCGGTATTCCAGTGGGAGCGGGTTTACCCGTGAAGCGCCCAGCGCAGGCCGCCGCTGTCATTTGCGCTGCGTAAATTCCGTAGCTTCGTTCCCCGCGGCGCTCAGCTGGAACACCCGCGTCGGTCGCCCCTGCTCATCGAACCACACCTGCCCCAACCCTGCGCCATTCCACAGTCGCTCACCCGCCTGGCTGCGGCTGGGCGTGCGAGGCACCACTTCCATCTGTCGACGCTTGGTGAACCAGTTGAGTGGCGAACGCGGGGCATAGAGCCAGCGATTGAGGCGGTCCAATACGTCCAGTAGGCGCTTGGGAAACTGGTTCTTGATGCCGCTGCTGGTGATCTGCCACAAGTGCGGGCTGCGCTGACGGTGGCGGATCAACACCTCATAGACGAACGAATAGTGCACGTCGCCCGACAGGACTACATAGTGCCCTGGGGTACGCGAATGGCTGAAGATGTTGAGAATCACCTGTGCCGCGCCCCGATGGGCCATCCAGTTTTCCGCATCCACCAACAACGGATAGCCCAGCCAGCTGAACACGCGCTGGACCGTTTCGATCAGCTTGACCCCGAAGATCGGTGCCGGCGACACGATGATCGCCGAAGGATGATCCAGCAGTGCCTGCTGCAGTTCGCACAAGGCTTCCCAGTCGAGCAGGCCTGAAGGCTTTTTCAGGCTGCTCTCGCTGCGCCAGCGACGGGTGCGGGTGTCCAGCACCAGCAGTGGTGGCTCGGTAGCCAGGCTGAATTGCCAGCCCTGAAAGCGCAGCAACTGGTCGATCAGCGTGTCCTGGGCTTGGGCGTCCAGGCGTTGTTGCAGGCTGCGTTCGCCCAGGGCCTTGCACGGCTCGATCAGCGCCCGGCAGCTGTCCGGATCGTTGCCCCAGCCCTGGCAGAGCAGGTAACCGAGCAGCGCATTGCCGATGATCCGACGCGAGAAGGGATGCCCATAGGCGGTCTCTTCCCATTGCGCCGACAGGTTCCAGTCGTCGGTGATGTCGTGGTCATCGAAGATCATCAGGCAGGGCAGGTGTGCTATCACCCGTGCGACCCGATCGAGGTGGGCGGCGAACGCTTCGATCTGTGGTAATTCCTGCCGGTAGCGCGCCTGGCGCTTGTCGGTCAGGCCCTCGGGCATGTCCAGGCGTACCAGCGCCCAGGGCACGGGGGACCAAACCAGCAGGTACATGGCCATGACCTCGGCGAAGGTCACCAGATGATTGTCGGCGTTGCTGCTGGAGAAGATCGGTTTGCGCTTGCCGCCGAAGAAGCGCTCGCGCAGGGTTTCGTTGCCCTGCTGGGCGGGTAGCAGGTCCGCGCGGTGGTAATAGCTGGCAGGGTGACGATACAGCGCAGCGCTGTCGGCGACCAAAGCACCTTCCAGGGTCTCGCCGAACAGGCCCAGGCGTTCGATCAGCGTGTGGATGGCGCGCAGCATGGGCCCGGCGACATCATCGGCATAGACCTGGTCACCGCTCATCAGCAGCAGCGCCGGGCGTTCCTCGGGCAGCTGGCACTGCTGCAGGAGCCGGTCCGCGCACAGCAAGCCGTCGGCAGCCGGGTAGTGAGGCTTGCGGCAGGAACCATGGAGTAACTGCTCGAGGCGCTCGCGCAGCACGAAGCTTGGGCGTTGGCTGCCGGGGTAGAGCAGGTGAGGAGCCCAGTCGGCGATCCCCTGGCCATCCTCGAGCAACAGGTCATAGGGGATGGCGGCGTTGCGCGGCAGCGGCTGGTCGAAGTGGATATCCAGCAGGTGAACGAAGGCCTGCGTGCCGATGGGGATCACCTCGCAGGTTAGGTTTGCCGTGAGAGATGGCGCATCGAGAACGAACGTGGGGCGAAGCGGCTGCGTTGCGACCAGCCAGATTGCCAGGCGTTGAGGCTCCAGCCGGCGCAGGACGGGGCCTGCAAGAACAAGGGGAAGTGCGGTGTTCAGTGGCATCGATTGGTTTTCAGTCGTGTGTGCCCAGGCGCTTGCGGGCAAGGCAGTTTGAAGGTGCCGCAAATGAAAACGGGCGGAAAATGCTCGGCATCTCCCGCCCGTAGGGCAACCAAAATGTGTATCAGGCTTTTTCAGCCATCAACGCTTCCAGCTTCTCCTGATCACGGGCGAACTGACGGATGCCTTCGGCCAGTTTCTCGGTGCCCATGGCGTCTTCGTTCATCGCCCAGCGGAACTGGCTTTCGCTCAGATGCTGTTTGGCCTCGCCGGCGTTGCCTGGCTTGAGGATTCGCGGTAGTTGGCCTTGGTCATCGCTCAGTTGCTGCAGCAATTCGGGGCTGATGGTCAGGCGGTCGCAGCCGGCCAGTTGCTCGATCTGGCCGATGTTGCGGAAGCTTGCGCCCATCACCACCGTGTCGTAGCCGTTGGCCTTGTAGTAGTTGTAGATCCGCGTCACCGACTGCACGCCTGGGTCTTCGGCGCCGACATACTCCTTGCCGGTGCTTTTCTTGTACCAGTCGTAGATGCGGCCCACGAACGGCGAAATCAGGAACACCCCGGCATCGGCGCAGGCCTGGGCCTGGGCGAAGGAGAACAACAGGGTCAGGTTGGTCTGGATGCCTTCTTTTTCCAGCTTCTCGGCGGCGCGAATACCCTCCCAGGTGGAGGCCAGCTTGATCAGCACGCGATCACGCGGCACGCCAGCCTGCTCGTACAGGCCGATCAGTTGGCGTGCCTTGGCCAGCAGCGCGGGTTCGTCGAACGACAGGCGGGCGTCGACCTCGGTGGAGATACGCCCAGGAATGACCTTGAGGATGCCCGCGCCCACGGCCACGGCAAACTTGTCGCAGGCCAGGTCCACATTGCCCTTGGCATCGCTCTTGACTTGCTTGAGCAGGTCCGCGTAACCCGGGATCGCCGCGGCCTTGAGCAGCAGCGATGGGTTGGTGGTGGCGTCGACCGGCTTGAGGCGGGTGATGGCGTCCAGGTCCCCGGTGTCGGCGACCACGGTGGTGAACTGCTTGAGTTGTTCCAGCTTGGAGGTCATGGGCGTGCTCTGTCCTGTGCAATGACTCGACATTACCCGAGCCCCGACGGCCACTCAAGGGCCGGCGGGGCAGGTCGGGCGAGGGAATGAAGGTTCGAGTCGAAAGCGCGCCGGGGGTTCCCTCAGCGGCCTTGCAGCAGCTCGGCGGCCTGGTCGAAGATCGCCAGGGGCTCCGGGGCTTTGTGGATGTCCGCCGACAGCAGTTGGCGGAAGCGTCGGGCGCCAGGGAAACCCTGGCCCAGGCCGAGGATATGGCGGGTGATGTGATGCATGGCGCCGCCGCTTTGCAGATGCGCGACGATGTACGGGCGCAGCTTCTCCAGCGCCTCGCTGCGGCTTACCACCGGGGCGGTGCTGCCGAACAGCTGCTGGTCCACTTCGGCCAGCAGGTAGGGGTTGTGGTAGGCCTCGCGGCCCAGCATCACGCCGTCGAAGGTCTGCAGGTGCGCATGGCATTCTTCCAACGTCTTGATACCGCCATTGAGCACCAGCTCCAGATCCGGAAAATCGGCCTTCAGTCGCGCAGCCACGTCATAGCGCAGCGGCGGAATTTCGCGGTTCTCCTTGGGCGACAGGCCTTCGAGGATGGCGATACGCGCATGCACGGTGAAGCTGCGGCAACCCGCGTCACGCACCTGACCCACGAAATCGCACAGTTCGGCGTAGCTGTCACGGCCATTGATGCCGATGCGGTGCTTGACCGTGACCGGAATAGCCACCGCATCGCGCATGGCCTTGATGCAATCGGCCACCAACGCCGGATGCCCCATCAGGCAGGCGCCGATCATGTTGTTCTGCACCCGGTCGCTCGGGCAGCCGACGTTGAGGTTGACCTCATCGTAGCCGGCATCCTCGGCCAGCCGCGCGCATGCCGCCAGCTCCGCCGGCACACTGCCGCCCAGCTGCAAGGCCAGCGGATGCTCTGTGTCGTCATGGCGCAGGAAGCGATGGGCATCGTTGTGCAGCAGCGCACCGGTGGTGACCATTTCGGTGTAGAGCAGGGCGTGCTTGGAGAGCAGACGCAGGAAGAACCGGCAATGGCGATCGGTCCAGTCCATCATCGGTGCAACGCTAAATCGCCGAGAGGGCTCGGGGCGTGTGGTTTGTGGTGTTAAGGCTGTTTCTAAGGGCATTCTGGTCTACGCATTTTTGTACCATCTTCCGGGTTTTGAAGGCGTTTTGGGTGTGACAGTGGTGGGATGTACCACTGCCAAACGCGCTCGTACCACCGAAAATAGGGCAACGATCAGAGCAAGGAAAAAGGCCGATGGTACGGTGAGCGATACCGTCCAGATCCGCCTCGAGAAAAACGGTCCTAGTCTACCAAGAAGCCCAGACGTTCGCCCGCAAGCAGGCAGCGCAGGCTTGGGTGAAGCGACGGAAGACCGGGTTGGTGGAGTGTTGTCTCTGAGGTGTCTCTGCAGGTGCCGGTGGACGCGAGCAGTGGTAGGCCATCGACCAATCAGGGCTTGCCCACCCGTTGTTCATTCGGATGCAAACGACGGTCTTTCCGCGAACCAGGCCACCGCCAACTCCTTGAATGCCTCAGCCGAAGGCGTCAGCGGATAGCGCTGATCATGCGCCAGCACGATGCTATGCGTTGGCAGTTTTTCCTCGGTCGGCCGACATACCAGCGCTTGACCGTCATAACTGCGGTCACCAAACGGCCGGGTGTAGATCAGCGCAACGCCAAACCCATTTGCGACGAGGCTACGCTGCAACTCGAACGTGCGCACCCGGTGCACGACCGCGGGTGACAGATCGTAAAAGCTGAACAGGTCTAGCACATGCTGCCAACTTTGGGCCTGATCGGTGACGACCAAGGTGTATTCGGAGAGCGCCTTGAGACTGACACGCGACTGTTTGGCCAGTGGGTGATCGGCCGAGAGCAGTACCTGAGCGGTCAACTGACACAGTTGAGTGCATTGAGTGTTCGGCGGTAAACCCAGGTCGTAGGTGATCGCCAACTCTATCGCCCCCTCAGCCAGCCGCTTGCCAACATAATCGAAGCTGCCATCGCGCATATCGACAGTGACCCTTGGGCAGGACTCCTGCATCCGTCGCACGATTTGTGGCAGGCAGTAGGGCGCCAGGTCTTCAAAGCATCCCACCACCAATTCCCCGACGCACTCGCCTGCATTGGTATTGATCTCGGCAAAGGTCTGAGCTTCTGCCAGAACGCGACGGGCCTGGACCATGACGGTACGACCAAAAGGGGTCAGCGATATGCCAAGGCCACGTTGGCGTATGAAGATGGATTGACCCAGGACCTCCTCCAGTTCGGTGATAGCCGCCGAGATGGAGGGTTGTGAAACATGAAGTTCCATGGCGGCAGTGGTCAGGTTTCCGTGCTTGGCTGCTGCGAGCGCATAGCGAAGTTGCCGCAGTGTGAACTTCATAGGTTTTACCTTTGTGATGCATCAGTACTTATTATTTTATCCTTTTTTTAGGTTATGAAATATTTCGCCCACGCAGTGCTCACCAAGGCAAGGGTCCTCAGCCAGTCTGGCGTCCCTCTTTGGGCCGGATGCCCTCGACTACTGCAATCAATGTTCTTGTTTGGGAGCGTCACAATGACAATTACAAAGGCTCTGCTGACTACGACACTTTCTTTCGGGCTGCTGGCGTCCGCTGGCGTCAGCCAGGCGGCCGGCTGGTGCGAGTCTGGCAAGCCGGTGAAATTCGCCGGTTTGAACTGGGAAAGCGGGATGCTGCTCACCGACGTGATGCAGTTCGTGCTGAAAAATGGTTATGGCTGTGATACCGACAGCCTGCCGGGTAATTCCATTTCCATGGAAAACGCCTTGAGCAGCAACGATATCCAGGTGTTTGCTGAAGAGTGGGTAGGGCGCAGCGAGGTCTGGAACAAGGCTGCGGCGGCCGGCAAGGTCGTCGGCATCGGCTCGCCGGTGGTTGGTGCGGTCGAAGGCTGGTATGTGCCGCGTTATGTGATCGAAGGCGATGCCGGGCGCAATCTCGAAGCCAAGGCGCCAAACCTCAAGAGCATCGCCGATCTCAAGCAATACGCCCAAGTCTTCAAGGACCCGGAAGAGCCGGACAAAGGGCGCTTCTACAATTGCCCGGCTGGTTGGACCTGTGAGCTGGACAACAGCGAAATGCTCAAGCGCTATGGTCTGGAAAACGCCTATACCAACTTCCGCCCGGGCACCGGCCCGGCACTGGATGCCGCCGTTCTGTCGAGCTACAAGCGCGGCGAGCCGATCCTGTTCTATTACTGGTCGCCGACCCCGCTGATGGGCCAGGCCGACCTGGTCAAGCTGGACGAGCAACCCGGTGTGGATAAATCCGTGACCATCAAGGTTGGGGTGTCGAAGGCCTTCCACGAGCAGGCGCCGGAACTGGTGGCGGTGCTCGAAAAGATCAATCTGCCGATCGACCTGCTGAACCAGAACCTGGCGCGCATGAGCAAGGACCGTATCGAGTCGCCCGAGCTGGCCAGGTTGTTCCTCAAGGAACACCCCGAAATCTGGCACAGCTGGGTCAGCGAAGACGCTGCCAAAAAGGTAGGCGCAGCACTCTGAGCCTGTGGGGTCGTCCGGCTCCTGCCGGACAGGCCACGCGACGGTCCGCTCCATGCACTTGCTCGAGACAATTCCATGTTTCCGAAAAACTTCACGTTTTCCATTGCCGACTGGGTCAATGGCTGGGTCGATGCGCTGGTAAGCAACTACGGTGATGTGTTCCGGCACATTTCCGACACCCTGTTATGGGCCATCGTCAACCTCGAAGGCCTGCTACGCGCAACTCCTTGGTGGCTGGTCCTGGCCATCGTCGCGGGCATCGCCTGGCACTCCACCCGTAAAGTCGTGACCACGCTGGTGATCGTCGGCTTGCTGTTCCTGGTCGGTGCGGTAGGCCTGTGGGACAAGCTGATGCAGACCTTGGCGCTGATGCTGGTGGCCACGCTGATCTCGGTCCTGGTCGGTATTCCGCTGGGTGTCCTTTCGGCGCGTAACGATCGGCTGCGGGCGGTGCTGATGCCATTGCTCGACATCATGCAGACCATGCCCAGCTTCGTGTACCTGATTCCGGTCCTGATGCTGTTCGGCCTGGGCAAGGTGCCGGCGATCTTTGCCACCGTCATCTATGCCGCTCCGCCGCTCATTCGCCTGACCGATCTAGGCATTCGCCAGGTGGACGGCGAGGTCATGGAGGCGATCAATGCCTTTGGTGCCAATCGCCTGCAGCAACTGTTCGGCGTGCAGTTGCCACTGGCATTGCCGAGCATCATGGCCGGGATCAACCAGACCACCATGATGGCCCTGTCGATGGTGGTCATCGCCTCGATGATCGGTGCTCGTGGCTTGGGTGAAGATGTGCTGGTCGGCATCCAGACCCTGAACGTGGGCCGCGGCCTCGAAGCGGGCCTGGCCATCGTGATTCTGGCGGTCGTGATCGACCGTATTACCCAGGCCTATGGCCGGCCACGGCATGGGGTGGGCAAATGAGCGACAAGCCGATGATGAACAAGATCGAAGTCAAGCATGTCTTCAAGGTTTTCGGTGCTCGCGCCGAAGATGCCCTGCAAATGATCCGCCAGAAAAAAGCCAAGGATCAGGTGCTGGCTCAAACCGGCTGCGTGGTCGGGGTCAACGATCTCTCGCTGTCCATCGGCAGCGGCGAGATCTTCGTGATCATGGGGCTGTCGGGTTCGGGCAAGTCGACCCTGGTGCGTCATTTCAACCGCCTGATCGAGCCGACCAGCGGCGAGATCCTGGTCGATGGCGAGAACATCCTGCAATACGATATGCAAGCCCTGCGCGAATTCCGCCGGCACAAGATCAGCATGGTGTTCCAGAGCTTCGGCCTGTTGCCGCACCGCACCGTGCTGGACAACGTCGCGTATGGCCTGAAAGTCCGTGGTGAGAGCAAGGCCATGTGCGCTGAGCGAGCGCTGCACTGGATCAACACCGTGGGCCTCAAGGGCTACGAAAAATCGTACCCGCATCAATTGTCGGGTGGCATGCGTCAACGCGTCGGCCTGGCCCGAGCCTTGGCCGCCGATACCGACATCATCCTCATGGACGAAGCCTTCAGTGCGCTCGATCCGCTGATTCGCGCCGAAATGCAGGACCAGTTGCTTGAGCTGCAGAAAACCCTGCACAAGACCATCGTCTTCATCACGCACGATCTGGATGAAGCGGTGCGTATCGGCAACCGCATTGCCATTCTCAAGGACGGTCGCCTGATCCAGGTCGGCACACCGAAGGAAATTCTCTACCAGCCTGCGGACGAATACGTCGATCGTTTCGTGCAACGCCGCGTAGCTTCGCTTTAAGGAACCGCGTGTATGTCGATTGCCGAAAGAATCATCATCGCCGAAGCGCCTATGCGCTGGCAGGATGTGGTAGCCGTGGCGCGGCATGGGGCGAAGCTTGAGCTGGCCCCATCGGCCTGGGCGCGGATCGAGAACGCCCAGGCGATCGTCCAGCGCATCGTTGCCAGCGGTGAGCGCGCCTATGGCGTCAATACCGGGCTTGGCGCCCTGTGCAATGTGTCGTTGCAGGACGAACAACTCAGCCAACTGTCGCGCAACACCTTGCTCAGCCATGCCTGCGGCGTGGGTACAGCGCTGTCGGACGAACAGACCCGGGCGATCATGTGTGCGGCGATCATCAATTTCTGCCAGGGCCGTTCCGGCTTGCAGCGCAAGGTGGTCGAGGCGCTGCTGACGCTGCTCAACGAGCACATCACCCCGCAAGTGCCGAAACAGGGTTCGGTGGGCTACCTGACCCACATGGCCCATATCAGTATCAGTTTGTTGGGCGTCGGCCAGGTCAGTTACCGTGGCCAGATCGTGCCGGCGCAGCAAGCCTTGGCCGAGGTCGGCCTGTCACCGCTGAAACTGGGAGCCAAGGATGGTCTGTGCTTGGTCAACGGCACCCCGTGCATGACCGGCCTGGCCTGCCTGTCCCTGGACGACGCCACGCGCTTGAGCCAATGGGCCGATGTCATCGGCGCCATGAGCTTCGAGGCCCTGCGTGGCCAGTTCGATGCCTTCGACCCTGAAATCATCGCGATGAAACCGCACCCGGGCATGCAGCGTGTGGGCAGCAACTTGCGCCGCCTGCTGGACGGCAGCGAGATCATTGCCAGCAGCCGTGGCATTCGCACCCAGGATGCCTTGAGCATTCGCTCGATTCCGCAGGTGCATGGCGCCGCGCGCGATCAGTTGGCACACGCGGCGCGGCAGATCGAGACCGAACTCAACTCCTCTACCGACAACCCGATGTTGCTGGGTACACCCGAGTCGTACCGGGTGGTTTCCCAGGCCAACCCGCACGGCCAGTCCGTGGCCATGGCGGCCGACTTGCTGGCCATCGCGGTGGCCGAGATCGGGGCCATTGCCGAGCGTCGTCTCGATCGCCTGATCAACCCGTTGGTAAGCGGTTTGCCGGCTTTTCTGGTCAGCCAACCGGGTGTGAATTCGGGCATGATGATTGTTCAGTACGTGGCCGCTTCACTCTGTGCTGAAAACCGTCAGCTGGCACAACCGGCAGTCATCGACAACTACGTCACCTCCGGGCTGCAGGAGGACCACTTGAGCATGGGCACCAATGCCGGGTTGAAGCTGCACCGGGCTCTGGAGAACTGTACGCAGATCCTCGCTATCGAATACCTGTTGGCGGCCCAAGCGTTCGAGTTCCTCAAGCAGCAACGCTTTGGCGCCGGTACCCACATTGCCTGGCGGTTGTTGCGCGAACGGGTCCCGGCCTATGCCCAGGACCGTTGGCTGGCCCCGGATATCGCCAGCAGTGCATCGATCCTGAAGGATCCGGTCCTGCTTGGCGCTGCGTTCCCCGACCTGTTGTGACAGATGTAAGCGCCTGACGCTCCCATGGCTTCGAATCGTGCAGGTCACATGCCGATGCAATATCGGCAAAGTGCCAGCTGAGAGAGCGTTGGGCGTGACAATCGTTCTTCTGCTTGGCGGCGTTGTGCTTTGGCTTTGGAAAACCAAGGCGCCGCAAGACGCCAGGCAGATTCGATCGCAGAGGTACCATCCCCGCGTCGGTTTCAGAATGAGCCCTGTCGCTTGGGCGCAACCTTCCAGCGCCAGGGGTGCCATGCTTGCAGGATGCCTACGGACCCACTGCGCGCAGACGCAGGGCCTAGGTACGGAGGGCGCCCGGTGACCATGTGACCGTGACATGGACGGTGCGCCGCAGCAGAAGACGCCGGACGCTTGCCCTGCAGCGGTCCGTGATGCCGAGGTCCGCTGTATGCCTGAAGAGACGCTTCACCTGCCATTGATCCAGCGCGTGCTGGAGCGCTACAAGGACACCGCCGGTGCCTTGCTGCCGATCCTCCATGCCATCCAGGAAGACGCAGGCTACGTGCCTGACGTCGCCGTCCCTGAAATCGCCCATGCCCTGAACCTCAGCCTGGCTGAGGTGCGCGGGGTGATCAGCTTCTATCACGATTTCCGTACTTCGCCCCCGGCGCGCCATACCTTGCGCCTGTGCCGGGCCGAGTCCTGCCAGAGCCGGGGCGCCGAGGCGCTGGCCGCGCAATTGCGTGAGCAGTTGGCGCTGGACGATCACGGCACCACCGCCGATGGCGCCATCAGTCTGCGGCCGGTGTATTGCCTGGGTGCGTGCGCCTGTTCGCCAGCCCTGGAACTGGACGGGCAACTGCACGCGCGCCTGACCCCTGAGCGCCTGAGCGCCTTGGTCAACGGCTGCCGGGAGGAAGAAGCATGCTGAAGCTATTCGTTCCGTGCGATTCGGTCGCCCGCGCGGTAGGCGCCGACCAGGTCGCCGACGCACTGGCCCGCGAAGCCGAGCGCCGACAGCTGCCGGTGGACATTCAACGCACCAGCTCTCGCGGCCTCTATTGGCTGGAGCCGCTGGTCGAAGTGGAACAAGCCGGCGAGCGCCTGGGCTTTGGCCCGGTTGCCGCCGAAGATGTGCCGAGCCTGCTGGATGCCTTGGTGAGCGAGCCGGCGGGCCATTCGTTGGCCCTTGGGCCGGTGGCCGAGATCCCGTATCTGAAAACCCAGCAGCGCCTGCTGTTCGCCCGTGCCGGTATCACCCGGCCCTTGTCGCTCGAGGACTACCGCGCCCACGGGGGCTTCGAAGGCCTGACCCGGGCCGTGGCGCTCGATGGCGCGGACGTGGTCGCGGCGGTGCTCGACTCTGGCCTGCGTGGCCGGGGTGGTGCGGCATTCCCGGCAGGTATCAAGTGGCGCACCGTACGTGACGCGCAGGCTGCGCAGAAGTACGTGGTGTGCAATGCCGACGAAGGTGACTCCGGCACGTTCGCCGACCGCATGCTGATGGAAGGCGACCCCTTCCTGCTGATCGAGGGCATGGCCATTGCCGGCCTGGCCGTCGGCGCCACCAAGGGCTACATCTATGTGCGTTCGGAGTATCCGGATGCGATCCGTGCACTGAATGCCGCTTTCGACATCGCCCGCGCGGCAGGCTACCTGGGCGATGACGTCGCCGGCAGCGGCCTGGCCTTCGACCTGGAAGTGCGGGTCGGCGCCGGCGCCTATATCTGCGGCGAGGAAACCGCGCTGCTCGAGTCCATCGAGGGCAAGCGGGGGATCGTGCGGGCCAAGCCACCGTTGCCAGCCCTCGAAGGCCTGTTCGGCCTGCCAACCTTGGTGCACAACGTGCTTACCCTGGCCTCGGTGCCGGTGATCCTGGCTAAGGGTTCGGCGTTCTATCGCGACTTTGGCATGGGCCGCTCGCTGGGCACCATGCCGTTCCAACTGGCTGGCAACATTCGCCACGGTGGGCTGGTGGAGCGTGCCTTCGGTCTTACCCTGCGTGAGTTGGTGGAAGGCTACGGTGGCGGCACGGCCAGTGGCCGGCCGCTCAAGGCCGCACAGGTGGGCGGGCCGTTGGGCGCCTGGGTGCCGCCCAGTGGCTTCGACACGCCGCTGGACTACGAGGCCTTCGCTGCCATGGGCGCGATGCTGGGCCACGGTGGTGTGGTGGTAGCTGACGACACGCTGAACATGGCCAGCATGGCCCGCTTTGCCTTGCAGTTCTGCGCCGAGGAATCCTGCGGCAAATGCACCCCTTGCCGGATCGGCTCGACCCGCGGCATGGAAGTGGTGGATCGGCTGATCGCCAGCACCGACATGGCCGAGCGTGAAGACCAGGCGCTATTGCTGCGCGACCTGTGCGACACCCTGCAGTACGGCTCTCTCTGCGCCATGGGCGGGATGACCTCGTATCCGGTGGCCAGTGCCCTCAAGTATTTCCCTGCTGACTTCGGTCTGACCACCACGGAGGCCGCCCAGTGATCAATTTCTTCGACCCCACCAACGACCTCGACCTGGGAACCCCCGCCCGCGAAAGCGACGTGCAGGTCAGCCTGGTCATCGATGGCCGTGAGATCAGCGTGCCTGCCGGCACCTCGGTGATGCGCGCCGCGGCCTTGCTTGGCACCACCATTCCCAAACTGTGCGCCACCGACAGCCTGGAAGCCTTCGGCTCCTGCCGCATGTGCATGGTCGAAATCGAGGGCATGCGCGGCTACCCGGCTTCGTGTACGACGCCGGTGAGCGAAGGCATGGTGGTGCGGACCCAGACCTCGCGCCTGGCCGATCTGCGGCGCAATGTCATGGAGCTGTACATCTCCGACCACCCGCTGGACTGCCTGACCTGTTCGGCCAACGGCAACTGCGAATTGCAGACGGGCGCGGGCCAGGTCGGCCTGCGCGAGGTGCGCTACGGCTACGACGGTGCCAACCACCTGAAGGAGAAGAAGGACGTCTCCAACCCGTACTTCGACTACGAGCCGAGCAAGTGCATCGTCTGCAGCCGCTGCGTGCGCGCCTGCGAAGATATCCAGGGCACCTTCGCCCTGACCATCACCGGTCGTGGTTTCGAGTCCCGCGTGGCGGCGGCCGGTGGTGACGACTTCCTGAGCTCCGAGTGTGTATCCTGCGGCGCCTGCGTGCAGGCCTGCCCGACCGCGACCCTGAGCGAGAAGAGCCTGATCCAGCTGGGCCAGCCCGAGCGCGCGGTGATCACCACCTGCGCCTACTGCGGCGTGGGCTGTTCGTTCCGCGCCGAGATGAAGGGCGACCAACTGGTGCGCATGGTCCCGGACAAGAACGGCGGCGCCAACCACGGCCACGCCTGCGTCAAGGGCCGCTTCGCCTGGGGCTATGCGACCCACCCGGATCGCGTCACCAAGCCGATGATCCGCAAGCACATCAACGACCCGTGGCAAGAGGTCAGCTGGGACGAGGCGGTCAACTATGCCGCCAGCGAGTTCCGGCGTATCCAGCTCAAGCATGGACGTGACTCCATCGGCGGCATCACCTCCAGCCGTTGCACCAACGAAGAAGCGTACCTGGTGCAGAAGCTGGTACGCGCCGCCTTCGGCAACAACAACGTCGATACCTGCGCGCGGGTGTGCCATTCGCCGACCGGTTATGGCCTCAAGCAGACCCTGGGCGAATCCGCCGGTACCCAGAGCTTCGACTCGGTGATGCAGGCCGATGTGATCCTGGTGATCGGCGCCAACCCCACCGACGCCCACCCGGTGTTCGGCTCTCAACTCAAGCGCCGGCTGCGCCAGGGCGCGCGGCTGATCGTCATCGACCCACGGCGCATCGACCTGGTGGATTCGCCCCACGCCCGCGCCGAGTTGCACCTGCAACTGCGTCCGGGTACCAACGTGGCCATGCTCAACGCCCTGGCCCATGTGATCGTCACTGAAGGCTTGGTGGACCAGCCGTTCGTCGATGCTCGCTGCGAGGCGCAAGACTTCGCCCGCTGGCGTGATTTCGTCAGCCTGCCGGAAAACGCTCCGGAGACGCTTGGCCCGGTGTGCGGCGTGCCTGCCGAGCAGATCCGTGAAGCCGCCCGCTTGTACGCCACCGGCGGCAATGCGGCGATCTACTACGGCCTGGGGGTCACCGAGCACAGCCAGGGCAGTACCGCGGTGATGGGCATCGCCAACCTGGCCATGGCCACCGGCAACGTCGGCCGTGAAGGCGTGGGCGTGAACCCGCTGCGGGGACAGAACAACGTGCAGGGCTCCTGCGACATGGGCTCGTTCCCTCACGAGCTGCCGGGCTACCGGCACATCTCCAACGAAACCGTGCGCGCCGAGTTCGAACAGGCCTGGGGCGTGACCCTGCAGCCTGATCCGGGCCTGCGCATCCCCAACATGTTCGAGGCGGCCCTCGATGGCAGCTTCAAGGCGCTCTACTGCCAGGGCGAAGACATCGCCCAGAGCGACCCCAACACCCAGCACGTCACCGCGGCCTTGATGGCCATGGAGTGCGTGGTGGTGCAGGACATCTTCCTCAACGAGACGGCCAAGTTCGCCCACGTGTTCCTGCCGGGCAGCTCCTTCCTGGAGAAGGACGGCACCTTCACCAACGCCGAGCGCCGCATCTCGCGGGTGCGCAAGGTCATGGACCCGCTGGCCGGCAAGGCCGACTGGGAAGCCACCGTCGCCCTGGCCAACGCCCTGGGCTATCGGATGGACTACCGTCATCCGTCCGAGATCATGGACGAAATCGCGCGCCTGACGCCGACTTTCCACCGGGTCAGCTATGCCGAGATCGACCGCCATGGCAGCTTGCAATGGCCGTGCAACGACGCAGCGCCCGACGGCACCCCGACCATGCACATCGACCAGTTCGTGCGTGGCAAGGGGCGCTTCATGCTCACCGGCTACGTGCCTACCGACGAGAAGGTCAACAGCCGCTTCCCGCTGCTGCTGACCACTGGCCGTATCCTCAGCCAGTACAACGTCGGCGCCCAGACCCGACGTACCGGCAACGTCGCCTGGCACGCCGAAGACCGCCTGGAGATCCACCCCAACGACGCCGAGGCTCGTGGTATCAGCGATGGCGATTGGGTGGGCGTGGGCAGCCGGGCAGGGCAGACCGTACTGCGCGCCAAGGTCAGTTCCCGCGTAGCACCGGGGGTGGTGTACACCACCTTCCACTTCCCCGAATCCGGCGCCAACGTGATCACCACCGACAACTCCGACTGGGCCACCAATTGCCCTGAGTACAAAGTGACGGCGGTAGAGGTGGTCAAGGTGTTCCAGCCCTCGGAATGGCAGAAGCGTTACCAGGCGTTCAGTGACGAGCAACAGCGCCTGCTCAAGGAGCGTCGCCAGGCCGAGAAATCCGAGAAAGTCGAGGTGCGTCGATGAGCGGTCATGACAGTCTGGTCAAGATGGCCAACCAGATCGCCCAGTACTTTGCCAGCGAGCCTGACCGGGCGCTGGCAGTGCAGGGCGTGAGGCAGCATATGCAAAGCTTCTGGACGCCGGCGATGCGTCGGCAGTTGGGGGAGCGACTGCAGGCTGATGGCGGGGAGGGGGTGGATCCGTTGGTGAAGGAGGCGCTGCAGCAGGCGGCGTGACGCCTCAGGCGAGCAGGGCTGCTTTGCAGTCCGATCGCGGGGCAAGTCGGGGCGCAGGTTAGGCGCTTCGACGTGTCCCGCGATTGGCGCCTGGCAAACATGAAAAGTCCGTCATGGATGCCAGATAAATCGTCGGGGAATGCTACGCTCGCAAAAACCTCGCAAATGGATACCCCGCTATGGACATGAACTGGCACCAGGCCCTGCAAGAAAGCCTGAGCTGGCTCGCAATCGCCTCCATCATCACCCTCATCGGTTTCACCGCCGCTGGCGCTTTGGCGGTGCGTTTTACGCGTTGGGGGCGTCAATTCTGGTCCCTCGCCGGGCCTTACTTCAGTTTCAGACGCAGTTGGCGCCCGCTGTTGGTGTTTGCCCTGTTGCTGGTGCTGACGCTGTTCTCGGTGCGCCTGAACGTGCTGTTCTCGTTCTGGTACAACGGCTTCTACAGCGCCTTGCAGGCCCTGGACCAGACAGCCTTCTGGTACCTGCTGGGCGTGTTCGCGGTGCTGGCCACCATCCATGTGCTGCGCTCGCTGTTCACCTATTACGTCACCCAGGCGTTCAACATTGATTGGCGTGTCTGGCTCACCGAGCGCCTGACCGCAGACTGGATGAAGGGCGATGCCTATTACCGCGGGCGGTTTCTCGCCGAGCCGGTGGACAACCCTGACCAGCGTATCGAACTGGACGTCAACGCGTTCGTCACAGGTTCGGTGTCCTTGGCCTTGGGCGCCGTCAGTGCGCTGGTCTCGCTGGTGGCGTTCACCGCGATCCTGTGGGGGCTGTCGGCGCCCTTGACGCTGGGTGGGGTGGAAATCCCCCGGGCGATGGTATTTGCGGTGTACCTGTATGTGATCGTCGCCACGTGGATCGCATTTCGCCTCGGGCGGCCGCTGATCCGCCTGAATTTCTTGAATGAAAAACTCACCGCGAACTTCCGTTATGCCCTGATGCGCCTGCGTGAAAACGCCGAGAACATCGCTTTCTACCAGGGTGCTCAGGTCGAGCGGGGGACCTTGCTGGGACGCTTTGGCGCACTGATCGTCAACGTCTGGGCGCTGGTCTATCGGAGCCTGAAGTTCAACGGCTTCAACCTGGGCATCAGCCAGGTCGCCGTGGTGTTTCCGTTCATTCTCCAAGCGCCGCGGTTCTTCAGTGGGGCGATCAAGCTTGGGGATGTGATGCAGACCTCCCAGGCGTTCGGCCAGGTTCAGGATTCGCTGTCGTTCTTCCGTGAGTCCTACGACACGTTTGCTCAATATCGCGCCACTCTTGACCGTCTCACCGGGTTTCTCGACGCCAACCAACAGGCCAGCACGCTTCCTCGGGTCACCACCCAGGAGCAGGCGCAGGGGCTGGAGATCGCCGGCTTGCAGGTATTGCGCCCGGACGGCCATACGCTGATCGCCGACTTGGACCTGCGTCTGCGTGCCGGCCAGGCGCTGTTGATCAAAGGGCCTTCGGGCAGCGGCAAAACCACCTTGCTGCGCGCCCTGGCTGGCCTGTGGCCTTACGCCGAGGGTGAGGTCAGACGGCCGCTGGGCAACCAGGCGTTGTTCCTGTCGCAGCGCCCATACGTGCCGTTGGGTGACTTGCGGACCGCTATTGCTTATCCCGCGCCTGCGACAGCCGCAGACGATACGCGCATGCAACAGGCCCTGCGTCAAGTCAACCTGGCCCACCTGGCCGAGCGCCTGGAGGTCAGCAACGATTGGTCGAACATTCTCTCGGTGGGCGAGCAGCAGCGCCTGGCCTTCGCACGGTTGTTGTTCAACCGGCCACAGGTCGTGTTCCTCGACGAGTCCACCTCAGCGATGGATGAAGGGCTGGAGCATGCGTTGTATTCATTGCTGCGCTCCGAAATGCCTGACACCTTGCTGGTCAGTGTCGGACACCGCAGCACGCTGGCGACGTTCCACACTCACCGCCTGGAAATGGATGGGCAGGGGGCTTGGTCGTTGCTTGAACAGCAGCCGACCCAAGACGTGCTGGCTTAGCGGGGCTCAGCCCGCGCTCGCGCCACGCAGCAGCGCCACCCCGGCGAGGGTGGCGCTGGCGAACGCGGCGCCGACCAGAAACGTCGCCTGGTAGCCGACCCCATCCCACAGCAGGCCGGCCATCACGCTGGCAATCAGCAGGGCCACACCCGACAGCAGATTGAACAGGCCAAATGCTGTGCCGCGTAGGTTCGCCGGTGCGCTGTCGGCGATCAAGGCACTGAAGATGCCTTGGGTGAAGCCCAGATGCAGCCCCCACACCACCACCCCCAATGCCAGCCCGGCCCAACCCGGCAACAAGGCCAGCGCCAGGTCGGCGGCAATCAGCAAGCCCAGCCCCATCATCAGCACGCCCCGGCGGCCGACGCGGTCCGACAGCGCACCCGCGGGGTAGGCCGACAGCGAATAGGCCAAGGCCATCAGCACCAGCACCGCCGGTGCCCAGAGTGGCGCCAGGCCCATGTCCTGGGCGCGCAGGAGCAAGAAGGCCTCGCTGAAACGCGCCAGGGTGAACACCATGACCAGACCGATCAGCCGCCAGTACGCCGGGCCCAGTCGCGCCAGTTCGTCCAGTGCCAATGGCGAGCGCACCGCCCGCCCAGGGGTAGGGGCGTCGGGCTCGTGGACGCAGGCGATCAGCACGAAGACGGCGAGCAACGCTGGAATCACCGCCACCCAGAACACTGTCTGGAAGTGGCTGGCGGTCAGCCACATCAGCGCGATCGCCAGCAGCGGCCCGACAAAGGCGCCCACGGTGTCCAGCGCCTGGCGCAGGCCGAAAGCCGCGCCGCGCAGCCCAATCGGCGTGATATCGGCGATCAGTGCATCACGCGGTGCTCCGCGGATTCCCTTGCCGATACGGTCGACAAAACGCGCTGCGGTCAGCCATTCCAGCCCTGAGGCCAATGGAAAGACCGGTTTGGTCAAGGCCGCCAGGCCATAGCCGAGCACAGTGAGCAGCTTGCGTTTGCCCAGCCAGTCGCTGAGCGCGCCGGAAAACACCTTGGTGATCGACGCCGTCGCCTCGGCCACGCCCTCGATTAACCCCACCGCCACCACCGATGTGCCCAGCACCGACACCATGTACAGCGGCAGCAAGGCGTGGATCATCTCCGACGAGATGTCCATGAACATCGAGACGAAGCCCAATGCCCAGACGCTGCGGGGGATGGAGGGGAGTGCCCGGCTGGGCGGTGATGAATCGAAGTTGTCAGCGCCACGCATCGCAGACCTCGGAATCCGTGCCGCGTCCGAATGGACGCGACCGTATTCACTGTAGGACATGGGGACTGGCGATTGAGATAACGTGAGTGGCCAAGGCGCAGGTGTGCTGCCACGTGAGCCGGCGGCATCGCAGGACTTTCGGGCTCAGAGGCTTAGCCGCAAGGCCAATGCCGAGAGGGTGACAAGCAGCACCGGCAGGGTCAGCAGGATGCCGACCTTGAAGTAGTAGCCCCAGGTGATACGCACGCCTTTGCGCGCCAGCACATGTAGCCACAGCAGGGTTGCCAGACTGCCGATCGGTGTGATCTTCGGGCCCAGGTCGCAGCCGATGACGTTGGCGTAGATCATCGCCTCGCGCACTACGCCTTGAGCGTCGCTGGCATGGATCGACAGGGCGCCGATCAGTACGCTGGGCATGTTGTTCATCACCGAAGACAGCAGCGCTGCGACCAACCCGGTGCCCAGAGTGGCAGCCCACAGGCCTTGGGCGGCCAGGCGATCGAGCAGGGCGGTGAGCGAGTCGGTCAGCCCGGCGTTACGCAGGCCGTAGACCACCAGGTACATCCCCAGGGAAAACACCACGATCTGCCAGGGCGCTTCGCGCAGCACGCGGCGGGTGGCGATCACATGACCGCGGGCGGCCACGATGAACAGCACGGCGGCGCAGGCTGCCGCCACGGCACTGATGGGGATACCCAGCGGCTCCAGGACGAACAGGCCTGCCAGCAGTGCGACCAATACCCACACGCCGACGCGGAAGGTGGCGCGGTCGCGGATGGCCATGGCCGGGGACTTGAGGTCGTCGAGCGCATAGTGCGCCGGGATGTCTCGCCGAAAGTACAGAAACAGCACCAGCAAGGTGGCGAGCACCGCAGCCAAGTTGACCGGAAGCATCACCGAGGCATAGGTCGAGAAGCCCAGGCCGAAATAGTCGGCCGAGACGATGTTCACCAGGTTCGACACCACCAGTGGCAGGCTCGCCGTATCGGCAATGAAACCTGCGGCCATCACGAAGGCCAGGGTGGCCGCGCCGGAGAAGCGCAAGGCCATCAGCATGGACATGACGATCGGGGTGAGGATCAAGGCGGCCCCATCGTTGGCGAACAGCGCCGATACCGCCGCTCCCAGCAGCACGATGAACATGAACAGGCGTCGCCCGTCGCCGCGCGCCCAGCGCGCCACGTGCAAGGCAGCCCATTCGAAGAAGCCCGCTTCGTCCAGCAACAGGCTGACGATGATGATGGCAATGAAGGTGGCAGTGGCGTTCCAGATGATCGCCCAGACCGTGGGGATATCCTGCAGCGATACAGCACCCACCAGCAAGGCGAGCAACGCGCCGAGGCTGGCGCTCCAGCCAACACCCAAGCCTTTGGGTTGCCAGATGACCAGAATCAAGGTGAAC
This sequence comes from Pseudomonas sp. CK-NBRI-02, assembly GCF_008124495.1. Classification (NCBI taxonomy): domain Bacteria; kingdom Pseudomonadati; phylum Pseudomonadota; class Gammaproteobacteria; order Pseudomonadales; family Pseudomonadaceae; genus Pseudomonas; species Pseudomonas sp. CK-NBRI-02. Next base: position 50,328 of record NZ_VSJH01000040.1, read on the forward strand.
AGAAAGACAGCGGCGGCAGCTAGCATCGTGCGCGCTCCTTGGCAGCAGGTGACGCACTGGCGGTTTCGTCTGCCAGGCGCTGGGGGAAATAGGACGGCGTGAGCATGCAACAACGATCGCTTCAAAATATGCGGAAAAACAAATATATGGAATTTCATATATTCGGACAACGGCCTTGCCGCCGCGACGCCTCTTAGGAGAGTGGATTACCCCGTCGTAGAGCCATCGGCTGAGGCGTTTGAAAGTTCCTCGGCAATCTGTAAATTTCGTAAATAAGATTTAAACACATTTGAGAATCATTATATTCAGCCTCCCTGTGGACCCGGCAATTTGCCTGCAAGGTCGGTGGGCGAGGGCTCGTCGGCTGGCGGGCCGGGTCGTGCCTTTGCCCATGAACCGCAGGAGATGCCCCATGCAACCCAGAACTTCACCCAACAGCCTGGCCCTGGCCTTCGTCGCGCTGGCCTCGCCAGCCATGGTGGCGACCGCGGCCCAGGCCGAGGAGAGGCCGGCCGGTGAAGTACTGGAAGTGCCGATCGACAGCAATGCGCTGGTGATCCAGGACACCCTGGTCACCGCCGAGCGCGAGGCTCGTCAGGCGCTGGGTTCGTCGATCATCACTGAGGAGGACATCAAGCGTCATCCGCCGGCCAATGACCTGTCCGAGCTCATCCGCCGCGAGCCTGGGGTCAACCTGACCGGCAACAGCGCCAGCGGCGCGCGTGGCAACAACCGCCAGATCGACCTGCGCGGCATGGGCCCGGAAAACACCCTCATCCTCATCGACGGCAAGCCCTCCAGCGCCCGCAACTCGGTGCGTTACGGCTGGAACGGCGACCGTGACACCCGTGGCGAGACCAACTGGGTGCCGGCAGAGGCCGTCGAGCGCATCGAAATTCTTCGTGGCCCGGCCGCAGCACGTTATGGCTCCGGTGCCATGGGCGGTGTGGTGAACATCATCACCAAGCGCCCCACCGAAGCATTCAAGGGCAACGTCAGCCTGTTCACCCAGTTGCCTGAGGACAGTGCAGAAGGCGCTAGCCGACGGGCCAACTTCAACCTCAGCGGCGGCCTGACCGAGAACCTGGGTTTTCGCCTCTATGGCGGCCTGGCCAAGACCGATGCCGACGACCTGGACATCAACGCCGATCACGCCAACAGTGCCTTGGTGGCCGGCCGGGAAGGGGTGCGCAACAAAGACATCAACGGCCTGTTGAGCTGGAGGCTCAACGACGAGCACCGCCTTGAAGTCAGCGCCGGCTACAGCCGCCAGGGCAACCTCTTTGCCGGCGATACCATGAACAGTAACGGGGGTGGCAACCTGGAGCTTATGTCCGAGCTGTATGGCCATGAAACCAACGTCATGCAGCGCGGCACCTATGACCTGACCCACCTGGGCGACTTCACCTGGGGGACCAGCAAGACCGTGCTGGCCTACGAGTACGTGCGCAACTGGCGCCTGAACGAAGGCCTGGCCGGCAGCGTCGAGGGGGCGCCCAACGATGCCGGCTCGGCCATGTCGCGCCTGCGCAACACACGCTTGAGCAGCGAAGTGAACCTGCCGTTCGCCCTGGGCAGCACCGAGCATGTGCTGACCCTCGGTGGCGAGTACCTCTATGAGTCGCTCAACGACCAAGGCTCGTTCCGTCCGCAGAGCTTCGACCCCAGCGGCGGCGGCGACGACACGATCATTGGCTTCGACCGCAGCGACACCAAGATGACCGCCCGCAGCTATGCGTTGTTCGTCGAAGACAACATCATCGTCGGCGATACCACCATCACCCCGGGCCTGCGCTTCGACCATCACGAGCGCTTCGGTGACAACTTCAGCCCGAGCCTGAACCTGTCGCACAAGCTCACCGATGCGCTGAGTGTCAAAGGCGGTATCGCCCGGGCGTACAAGACCCCGAACCTGTACCAGTCCAACCCGAACTACTTGCTCTACAGCCGCGGCAACGGTTGCAGCACGCAGCAGAGCAACTCCGGTGGCTGCTACCTGCAGGGCAACGACGACCTCAAGCCCGAGATCAGCGTCAACAAGGAAATCGGCCTGCTGTACGACCGTGGCACCTGGCGCACCAGCGCGACCTACTTCCGTAACGACTACCAGAACAAGATTATCGGTGGCACCGACGTGGTCTACGACATCAATGGCGGGCGCCGCGTGACCCAGTGGGAGAACGCGGGCAAGGCGCGGGTGGAAGGGATCGAGGGCAACTTCTTCATGGCACTGACGCCGAGCCTGGACTGGAACACCAACCTGACCTGGATGCTCGACAACGACAACCGTGACACCGGCGAGCCGCTGTCGGTGATTCCCGAGTACACCGTCAACAGCACCCTCGACTGGCGCGCGACCGACAAGCTGTCGTTCCAGGTGGCGGGTACCTACTTTGGCAAGCAGAAGTCGCCGACTTACAACTACCGCACTCAACAGGACTACGACAAAACTGCCCAGCAGGACGTGGACGCCTACGGCCTGGTGGATGTGAGCGCAGGCTACAAGTTCAACGCCAACTACGACGTGCGCGTGGGCGTGAACAACGTCTTCGACAAGCAGATCCTGCGCGGCGGCAACGCCAGCAGCTCGGGGGCCAACACCTACAACCAGCCAGGGCGTGCGGTGTTCGCGGCGCTGAACATCTCGTTCTGATACGCAAGAGGGCCGCTGTGCGGCCCCTCGCGGCGCGTCAGTCCCATTTCGACCTGAGCGGCGTTAGGAGCTATCGATGAACACCTACCCCACCTGGCTGGCCATTCTCTCGCGCAGCGCCGCTGCACTGCTTGGCGGCTACGCCTTCACCTATGCCGCCACGGCCTGCCTGGCGCGGTTGCTACCGCTGGCGCCGGGCGATGCGGTAATCGTCGCCACGCTGGCGTCGTTCATGTTCTACACCGCTGCGATCCTGTGGGCCTTCGCCAGCCGCGACGCCCTGCATGCCTGGGCGCCGCTGGGGCTGGCCGCGCCTCTGGCGCTGGTGGGCTTCTGGCCCCAGGCGATGGAGTGGCTGGCATGAAGAACAGCTTCACCCAATCCATGTCCTGGCTGCACACCTGGGCCGGGCTGGTCTTCGGCTGGTTGCTGTTCGCCATTTTCCTCACCGGCACCTTGGCGGTGTTCGACAAGGAGCTCAACCACTGGATGCAGCCGGAGATCGCTGCCAGTGGGGTGCCCCAAACCGATGCCGCCGAGCGGGCCATTGCCTACCTGCAGGCCCATGAGCCGAAGGCCGACAACTGGGGGATCAGCCTGCCGACCGAGCGCTCGCCGGGCCTGCGTGTGTCCACCGGCGACCGGCGCCATGGCGTCGGCGTGCAACTGGACCCGCAGACAGGCGAGCCGATCAACGTGCGTGACAGCGTCGGCGGCAACTTCTTCTTCCGCTTTCACTTCACGCTGGATTTGCCGCGCAACTGGGGCATCTTCGTGGTCGGTGCGCTGGCCCTGGTGATGCTGGCGGCGTTGGTCACTGGCATCGTCATCCACAAGAAGCTCTTCAAGGAGTTCTTCACCTTCCGCCCGAACAAGGGACAACGGTCCTGGCTGGATTTCCACAACGCCAGTGCGGTGCTGTTGCTGCCTTTCCACCTGATGATCACCTACACCGGGTTGGTGATCTTCATGCTGATCTACATCCCGGCCGGGATCGATGCCTTGTTCGAAGGCGACCCTCGTGCCTACTTCCAGGCCCAGGGCAGCGGCCGCCAGGAGGCGCCGCAGCGCGCGGCCAGGCAGCCGGCAGAGCTGGTCGAGATCGCCCCGTTGCTGGCCCAGGCCCAGGCGCGTTTGGGGCCGATCGGGGGGCTGAACATCCGCCATCCGAACACCACCGGTGCTCGGATCGAGATCCGTCCCGAGCTTGGCAACCGCATTGCCCTGACCAAGGGCCAGGCCATGGTTTTCGACGGGGTGAGCGGCCAACTGCTCAGCGATGTCCCTGAGCTGCGTCCGGCGCCTTTGACCCAGCGGGTAATGATCGGCCTGCACTTCGCCCAGTTCGGCGGCTACCCCATGCGCTGGTTGTACTTCGTTTGTGGCCTGGTCAGTTGCGCGATGATTGCCAGCGGCCTGGTGCTGTTTTGCATCAAGCGTGGGCGCAAATACACCAATGCGACGGCCGAGGCCTCAGCGCGCCGGTGGTATCGGCTGGCCGAGGTGTGCAATGTCGGGTTCATCAGCGGCTTGTTGCTAGCCTGCGCCGGTTTGTTGTGGGCCAGTCGCCTGTTGCCGGTCGAACTGCCCCAGCGCGAAGCCTGGGAGGTGCGGGTGTTCTTTGCCGGCTGGTTGCTGGCCCTGCTGCATGCTGGCTTGCGCCCGGCCAAGCGCGCCTGGGTCGAGCAGTTGAGCGCGGCGGCGCTGTTGTGCATGGGGCTCGGTGCGCTGGGGGCATCTGCCGGCACGGCGGATCATCTGCGGCTGGGCGTGGAGGTGACCGGCATGGTGCTGGGCGTAGGGCTGGCCCTGGCGGCCTTGCGCGTTGCGCGGGCCACGCCGGCACCGGTCAAGGCGAAGGCAGGAAGGGCCATGGAGGCCGAGGGATGATGAGCATGATTCTCGGCGCGATGCTGTTCGCCTACGCGGGCATGACAGGCCTGTGCCAGGGGCTGGAGCGACATTACAAGCAGGTATGGGGGCGCACGTGTCCCCGCGTGCTGCGCCTGGGCTTGCGAGGGGGCGGTTGGGCAGGGTTGTCAGCCAGCCTGTTGTTGTGCGCACAGACATGGGGATGGGCCATGGGGCCGGTGGCTTGGTTCGGGATGATCTCCCTGGCGGCGGTGTTGCTGGTGATGCTGCTGCCTTACTGGCCACGCATGTCGGTCTGTCTGGTGGGGCTGCTGCCGCTGTGGGGGCTGGGGCAGGCATTTGTCTGATAGGCTAGCTGGCCCACCTCATGTCGAGAGCCCTTGGTGAAAGCCGCGCGCCTGACCCTCATCTGCCATGCCCTGACCTCAGCCCAGAAGGTCGGGTGTTTCCCCAGCCCTGACGAGCACATTTTGCCGGTAGCTCAATGGCCCTCGCTTCCAGCCTGCACCGGCTTTCTGAGTGCGCCGGAGCGCCGGGCACAAGAAACCTGTGCAGGCCTGGGGGCGCGCCCGATGGTCGAGCCCGCCCTGGCGGACTGCGACATGGGGGCCTGGCAAGGCGTGGCGCTCAAGGCATTGCAGGCCGAGCAGCCGCAGGCGCTGGCTCAATGGCTGCAAGACCCCCATTGCGCGCCCCCTGGCGGTGAGTCCGTCGCGCATCTGTGCCAGCGCGTCGCGAGCTGGCTGGAGGCGTTCGATACGCCGGGAGAGTGGCTGGCGGTGACGCATCCGCTGGTGATGCGGGCAGCGATGGTGCATGTGCTTGGCGGTCCGCTGGCGGCCTTTGCGCTTATCGACGTGCCAGCGCTTTCACGCATTCACTTGAGCCGGGCGGGGAAGTGGCGGTTGCGTTTGGGTTGAACGCTTGCCGGTGCCTACGAATATCGCCGGTGTCTGAGGATCCTGCGAAACGGGCGCGACGCGCGCCCATCCTTTCAAAACGCGAGCTTGTAGCCGATCAGCAGCAGCATCCCCGCCAGGCACGGGCGTAGCAAACGGTCGGAAATACGCCCGGTGAGATGGCTGCCCAGGTAGATGCCTGGCAGCGAGCCGAGCAGCAGGTAGCCCAGCAGCGACCAGTCCATATTGCCCATGCCCGCATGGCCAAGGCCGGCCACCAGCGTGAGCGGTACGGCATGGGCGATCTCGGTGCCCACCAGGCGGCGAGTGACCAGGAAGGGATACAGCAGGAACAGCGCCACGGTACCCAGGGCGCCGGCGCCGATGGACGTCAGAGTGACCATCACGCCCAGCACCACGCCCGTGAGCACGGTAAGGGTATTGAGGCTGCGGTCGCTGAGGTGGTAGTGATCGCCCGCGTGGCGGCTGGCGAAGGCCTGCAGGCGTGATTTGAACAGGATGGCCAGGGCGGTGAGGATCAACACCACGGCCAGGCCTTGCTTGATCACCGCGTTGAGCGCGGAGGTGTCGGCATGCAAGGTGTGGAGGAACCACAGCGTCAACGCCGCCGCGGGCACGCTGCCCAGGCTCAGCAGGCCGGTGATCTTCCAGTCGACGTTCTTGTTGCGCGCATGGACCCAGACGCCACTGGCCTTGGTGATCGCCGCATACAACAGGTCAGTGCCGACGGCAGTGGCAGGGCTAATGCCGAACCAGAGCAGGATGGGGGTCATCAGCGAGCCACCGCCGACGCCGGTCATGCCGACGATGAAACCTACAACCAGCCCCGCGATGGTGAAACCGAAAGAACCTACATCCATACGCTACTCGACGCCCAAGCTTGCCCGTGATCGGATGGCTGCCAGCATAAAGGTTTTTTTATAACCGAATAGACTTGTTCGTTATTAGGTTATAACCGGGCGTCTTTTGCTTCGTCCGGACGGATGAACCGGGGGGCCGTTCATCGGTCGGTCATGACCACCATCACCTGTGCATCCCCACCGTCTTCGCTTTCAGACAGATAAATATGCCCGACCTGGCTGTCGAAATAGGCGGTTTCCTGCGGGCCTATGCTCACCGCTTCACCCGTTTCGAACAGAATGCGCACTCGACCGCTGAGCACCAGGACGAACTCCTGGCCCGGATGGCGGATGAAATCATCGAACTGGCCACGTTCGCGCGCAATGATGCGGGCGTAGGCGGGCGTCATGCGGCGCTCAGGGAAGGCGCCAGCGATGGGATGGTAGTCATAGGTGCCGGTGGAGTAACCGGGGGCCGCGGGCAGCGAGTCGACCACCACGGTCGCCGGCACCGGCGTCTCCACCGGGCCGCTGGCACGAAACAACTGGGCGATATCCAGCTTCAAGGCGCGGGCGGCGGCAGCCAGTTTTTCGTAGCTCACCGAAACCTGCGCCAGTTCCATCTTCGACAAGGTGGAGACCGGTACGCCACTGAGCGCCGACAGTTGTTTGAGTGTCATGTGCTGCGCCTTGCGTACCTGGCGCAGGCGCGCGCCGACCTCGGCGCGATCGAGCAGGGGGAGGGCGCCAGCGCGCTGGGCGGCGGACGTGCGGTCTTCGGGCATCGGGACTCTCGTGTGCGGCTTTGGTCGGCATCTTACCTTGGACGCTTGCGCGAACCGAAATTCTCATATATTAGAATTCTCATAAATGATAATTCGCGCGACAGGAGCGCCCATGGCACAGATCTACGACACCTTGATCATCGGCGCGGGCATTGCCGGTGCCTCCCTGGGCTACCGCCTGGCCGGTCAGGGCCGGGTACTGCTGCTCGAACGGGAAATGCAGCCGGGCTATCACGCCACCGGCCGTTCGGCCGCCATGTTCATGGAGGCCTACGGAACGCCGCAGATCCAGGCCCTGACCCGCGCCAGCCGTGCGTTCTACGAGCATCCGCCGGAAGGCTTCTGCGAGCATCCGCTGCTCGAGCCACGCGGCTGCTTGTATGTCGCCAGCACCGAGCAACGCGAACTGCTCGAGACCACTTACGCACAGAACCTGGCCAACGGGACCGACGTCAGCCTGCTCGACCGTGAGGGCGCCTTGGCCCTGGTGCCGAGCTTGCGCGAGGGCATCCTCGCCGGTGCAGTGCATGAACCCGGTGCCATGGACCTGGACGTGCATGCCTTGCACCAGGGCTTTTTGCGCGGCTATCGCGCTGCCGGGGGCGAGCTGCGTTGCAATGCCGAACTGGCCCGGGCCTATCGCCTCGACGACCTCTGGGAGGTGGAGCTGGTCGATGGCGGTCATCTGCAGGCCCGGCAGTTGGTCAACGCCGCAGGCGCCTGGGCCGATCAAGTGGCCGAGCTGTGTGGCGTGGCCAAGGTTGGTCTGCAGCCGTGCCGGCGCAGTGCCTTTACCTTCCCAGGCCCGGATGGGCAGGACTTCAGTCGTTGGCCAGCGGTGATCGGGGTCGATGAAAGTTTTTACTTCAAGCCTGATGCCGGACAGTTGCTCGGTTCGCCTGCCAACGCCGATCCGGTCGAGCCGCAGGATGCCGCGCCCGAGGAGCTGGACGTGGCCCTGGGCATCTACAACATCGAAGCCATGACCACGTTGCACATCCGACGTCCGAACCACAGCTGGGCGGGGCTGCGTTCGTTCGTCGCCGATGGCGACCTGGTGATCGGTTTCGACCCACGCACGCCCGCGTTCTTCTGGCTGGCGGCGCAAGGCGGCTACGGCATCCAGTCGGCCGCCGGTGCGTCGCGCCTGGCGGCTGACCTGCTGCTGGGCGTGCCCCTGTGCCCAAGCCTAGTGGCGCAGGGCGTTTCACCGGAGCGTTTGTCTCCGGGCCGTTTTTCCACAACCGTGATAGGAGATTCCCATGAGCAATGACATCCAGCGTTTTCCCAGCAGCCTGCCGTTCCCGTTCTCGCGTGCGGTGAAGGCCGGCGGCTTTTTGTTCCTGTCCGGGCAGGTGCCGATGAGCGCCAGCGGTGAAGTGGTCCGCGGTGACATCCAGACGCAGACCCGCGCGGTCTGCGAGCGCATCGGCGAAAGCCTGGCCGCCTGTGGCGCACGCTTCGATCAGGTGGTGAAGGCCACGGTATGGCTGTCGGACATGGCTCACTTCGCGGGCTTCAACGAGGTCTACAAAGAAGTCTTCGGCGACGCCTTGCCGGTACGCTCGACCGTGGCCTCGGCCTTGGCGCTGGGGGTGGATGTGGAGATCGAAGTGCAGGCGTTCATCGGCCAGGACTGAGGCGAGCCGGGGCACGACACCCCTTTGTACGACAACAACAATAAAGCCAGAGGTTCACATGCAAGAGCAGCTGAAGATCGCCGGTGCCTTCATCGGCGTGATCGTGGGGGCGGGCTTCGCGTCCGGACGGGAACTGTTGCTGTTCTTCGTCGATTTTGGCATCTGGGGCTTGGTCGGGGCGTTGGTCAGCGCCGCGTTGTTCACCTTCCTGGGCATGGCCCTGGCGGGGCTGGGCAATCGCCAGCAGGCAACGTCCCACAAGGACGTGATACAGGCCATTTGCGGGCGTCACCTGGGGTTGTTCGTCGATTGGCTGATCACCTTTTTCATGTTTGCCGTCACCGTGGTCATGTTGGCTGGTGGTGGCGCCTTGCTCGAGCAGCAGTTCGGCGTGCCGGCCCTAGCGGGCAGTGTGCTGGTGACGGTGCTGGTGGTGGCCATCGTGTGCCTGGATGTGCAGAAGGTGATCGTCGCCATTGGCGCCATCACCCCGCTGTTGATTCTGGTGGCCTCGGCGATTGCCTTGTACGCCGTGCTCTCGCGCGAGCAGAGCTTCGCTGAACTCGACCACTTGGCCAGTCAGCAAGAGGCCGGCACCCGGCACTGGTTGCTGGGGGCATTCCTCTATGTGTCCTACAACATCGTGGCCGGTGCGCCAATCCTGGCCATTCTCGGTGGGTCGGCCAAGGGTGAGAAGACGGCCATCTGGGGCGGTCTTATCGGGGGCGCGGCGCTCGGGGGGCTGATGTTGGTGATGAGTGCAGGGCTGCTGTCGCGCCTGGATAGCGTGGCCGAACTGCCCATGCCGATGTTGTCGATCGCCAATGAAGTTTCGCCGCTGCTGGGGATGGTGATGTGCCTGATCATCTTCGGAATGATCGTCAACACGGCCGTGGGGACGTTGTTTTCCTTCCTGTCGCGACTGTTGCCAGCCGGGACGACGACGTTTCGCTGGGGGGCGGTATTGACCGGGGTGGCTGCGTTCGTGTGCAGCCTGGTTGGGTTCATCAGCTTGGTGGGCGAGGTGTATCCCTTCTTCGGTTACCTGGGCTTCGTGCTGATGGCCGCGGTGCTATTGGGCTGGGTGCGTCGGGGCAAGGTGCGCAAGGTGGCGCTGGCCTGACGAGGGGCTGCTGCGCAGCCAAACCCATTCCCACAGGGTTTTGCGCAGAATCGGTAGGAGCAGGCGAGGCCGCGCCGGCTCCCACGGGTACTGCGCCGAGCCTGAGAACGGCGCGATACCTGTGGGAGCGGGTCTACCCGCGAAGGACCCGCCTCAGATCCTGAAGCTGCCCACCAGTTGCTTCAACCGCCCCGCCTGCTGGCTCAGGGCATCG
>NZ_VSJH01000041.1:0-1237 GCF_008124495.1 Pseudomonas sp. CK-NBRI-02
CGAGCTGAAGCTGTTTGAATCGCCCCTGCTTTCCTAGACACTCTCCAAGCTCAGAAAATAGCGTTTCTCATACTCTACTGGCGACAGCTGCATAGCACTGCTGTGTCGACGTTTTGGGTTATAGAACATCTCGATGTAATCGAAAATATCACTTCGGGCTTCGTCACGCGTTGCGTAGATCTTTCGTCGGATTCACTCCCGCTTCAAAAGCTGGAAAAAGCTCTCGGCTACGGCGTTGTCATGGCAGTTTCCTCGCCGACTCATGCTGCTAATCACGTTGTTTGCCTTCAAGAAGCTTTGCCAATCTGAGCTACTGAATTGACTGCCCTGATCTGAATGAATCATCACTTGCTGCTGTGGCTTGCGGCGCCACACGGCCATCAACATCGCGTCGATCGCCAGGTCGCTGCCCATCCTGGGCTTCATTGACCAGCCAATCACTTGGCGAGAAAACAGATCCAGCACTACTGCCAGGTATAGCCATCCTTCATAGGTGCGGATGTAAGTGATGTCTGTCACCCAGACCTTGTTCGGCTCACTGACCTTGAACTGCCGCGCAAGGTGGTTAGGCGAGGCGACGGTTGGCTTTCCGCCATAAAACCCTGGGCGCCGTCGATAACCCGTTTGTGAACGCAGCCCCTCTGCCTGCATCAAACGTCCGACTCGATTTCGCCCACAGATCTCTCCCAGCTCTCGCAGGTCATCGTGAATCTTGCGATAGCCATACACTCCTCCGCTTTCTAACCAGGCATGCTTGATCAAGCCAAGCAGGCGTTGATCTTCTTTTGCTCGGGCAGATTGAGGCTCGGCCAACCAAGCGTAGTAGCCGCTGGGGTGCACCTTGAGGGTTTGGCAAAGGCGCCGCACGGGGTAATCCGTCGAGTGCTTCTTGATGAAGGCGTACTTCAGCCGCACTCCTTGGCAAAGTACGCGGCGGCCTTCTTTAAGATGTCTCGCTCTTCCGTCACGCGCTTGAGTTCAGCACGCAGCTTGCGCAGTTCGGCTTGCTGGTCATCGTCTTGCTGACGCTGATCTTGGGGTTTGCTGTAGAGCTTGATCCAGGCGTAGAGACTGTGAACGGACATGCCCAAACGCTGGGCAACATCGGCGACAGGCTTGCCTTTCTCGGTCACTTGTTTGACCGCTTCGATCTTGAATTCTTCAGGGTAACGCTGACGACTCATGACACCTCCTATTTGGGCCTCATTATGAGGCTTGGAGGTGTCTACGAAACCAG
>NZ_VSJH01000042.1:0-242646 GCF_008124495.1 Pseudomonas sp. CK-NBRI-02
CGGCCGATACCGCCGTAGACCACCAACTCCTTCGGATTCTCGGCGACCTGAGGGTCGAGGTTGTTCATCAACATGCGCAGCGGCGCTTCGGTCAGCCAGCTCTTGGCGGTCAGCTTGTTGCCACGCGGGGCGCGGATTTCAGTGTCGCGGAATCGGGAAGCTGTCATGGCGGTTTCCTTTTTTTTGTGATTGTGGTGTCGGGAGTTTCGTATGCGCTCATATACATACAACCATATATCAACCTGTATATACAACATGGGGCGTACCGATCCTCGTACACCCGGCAGAATGGATTCAGCCGCCAAGCGAAAGAAAAATAGCTATATTTTTCAGTTGGTTGCGTTTCAGGAAATGCTGTCTATATGACGGGGCGGGGCGCGAAGCGGCGACGAAAGGTCAAAAATTTTTGATCAAATTCAAAGCGAAATACCATCGACCGGTTCCAGTCGATGGTCATCCTTGAACGAAATTACTGGCCGAAACGGCCTTCCAGGCGATAACGGGAGCCTGGATAGATCAGCCGAGCGCAGCCCACTTGCCGTTTGCCAGACCAGCTACGACGCCGGATGAGAAGACAAGGATCGGTGCGTTTGATGTGCAGCAGCTTGCACTCAGCTGGTGTTGCATGGATGGCCTCCACCATGTGCTCGGCCTCGGTCAGTGGCGCGAGCTGCATCAGATAGGCGAAGGGCGTGATCCGGGTGAAGTCCTGCTGGAGATAATCGGGTGCGATGTCGGCATTGACGAAACGTTCTTCGATTTGCACCGGAATATCGTTTTCGTAATGCACCAGCACCGAGTGGAACAGGTCCTGGACCTCATCCAGAGAGAAGGGCAGCGAGGCCGGCGTTTTACCTGCAAGCGCCTCAAGCAGCACCACGTCGCTGCGATGCTGATGACCACGCTTGGTGATCTCCTCGGCGATGTCGTGTATCTGGAAAAGCGCGGCATGGCCTTTGAGTTCCGCCACGAAAGTACCTACGCCTTGCAGGCGCACCAGCACGCCTTCGATGGTGAGTTCGCGCAACGCCCGATTGATGGTCATCCGGCTGACGCCGAGTTGATTGAACAGCTCGCTCTCGGAGGGCAGCTTGAAGTTCGGTCCCCAGACGCCGGTACGGATCTGCTGAAGGATGATGTCTTTGACTCTTGCATAGAGCGGGGCAGGGCTTTCCAGAGCGAAAGCGGCCAAAGATGCACGATCGTCAGAAGAGTGGGGCACTGTCTTTTCCTGGGTGATAAGTGGGGGCGAACGGGCACCAGTTTACCCTTTACTTCAAGGCGCTTGCTATGAACGACAGGATCGGCCAAGCCGGCTGTCCGGTGCCGCGAATTGATTTCGATCGGTTGGGCAAACCCGGTGCTCTATGTAAGACAACACAGCAAGGGGCATCCCATGAAAAAGAGAGGCGAGACGTACCGACAATGGTGCGATCCGATCCTGCATCATCAAACCCATGAGCAGACCCTCGACGATGGCACCTGCCTCGAGGTGCAGACGCGCTTGTCGCGCACCGGGGCGACACAGCTGTTCATCGGTGTCTACGACGCGGACGGCAATGTGGTGTGTGAACAGATATACGGCCAGCGCCCCGGCGAGACCATGACTCGGGCCTTGATGTGGGGGGTGGGCCATGCCAGGCAGTTGGCCGTCCAAGGCGAGGAGGCGCAAGTGGGGGCGGTCCGGCCTTGCAGCGAGGTCTAATACAGGAAGGTAGGAATGATTCATCTGGGGTGTGCGGGTTGGAGCTTGCCACGCGAGTACGCCGATGAGTTCGTGCAGTCTGGCAGCCACCTGCAGCGATACGCCGCGCGATTGAACGCAGTGGAAATCAACAGCTCGTTCTATCGCCCCCACCGGCCTGGCACATACGCACGCTGGGCATCGTCCGTGCCGGAAGACTTTCGCTTCGCGGTGAAACTTCCCAAGATCATCACTCATGACCAGCGCCTGCAAGGATGCACTGAGGTCCTCGATGAGTTCCTGGGGCAATGCGGGCAATTAGGCAGCCGCTTGGGTTGCTTGTTGGTGCAATTGCCGCCCTCGCTGAGGTACGACGTTGGCAGTGCCGGACGTTTCTTCGAAGCCTTGCGTGAGCGGTACAGCGGATCGATAGCGCTCGAGCCCAGGCACGTTAGCTGGCAGTTGGCACAGCCGCTGTTGATCGACCTGCAGATCGCGCAAGTAGCCGCCAGTCCCTCACGCTTTGAGACCGATGCCCGCCCTGGTGGTTGGCCAGGGCTGGTCTATTGGCGCCTTCATGGTGAGCCGCGGATCTACCACAGCGAATATCCCACGGCCTACCTGCAAAGCTTGGCCGAACAGTTGCAGCGTAGCCGTGCAGCCGGGATACCTACCTGGTGCATATTCGACAACACCGCGTCGGGTGCGGCATTGAGCAATGCGCTGACGCTTCAGGGCTTTCTGTGCTGAGGCTTCAAGGTGCATGGCCGGGCTTCGGGCCACCCCGTACCTGTCGATGGAAATCCACCCGCGAAGCATGCGACTCGGTCGCTGGCACCGGTGTTGCCGAAGTTCGCGGGTGGAGTCGCTCCCACAGGGCGCAACGGAACATGCACCAGCCTAGCCGCGTATGAAGGCCAGCAGGTCAGCGTTGATCGTCTCGGCGTGGGTGGTCGGCATCCCATGAGGGTAGCCGGCATAGAGCTTCAGCGTACTGTTCTGCAGCAGCTTGGCCGAGAGCACGCCGGCGTTCTCATAGGGCACGATCTGGTCATCGTCACCGTGCATCACCAGAACGGGAAGGGTGATGCGCTTGAGGTCTTCGGTGAAATCGGTTTGCGAGAACGCAACGATGCCATCGTAGTGAGCTTTGGCGCCGCCCATCATGCCCTGGCGCCACCAGTTGAGGATGATGCCTTGCGAAGGCTTCGCGCCCGGGCGGTTGTAGCCGTAGAACGGGCCTGCGGGGACGTCGTGGTAGAACTGCGCGCGGTTGGCGGCAAGTTGGGCCTGCAGGTCGTCGAAGACCGATTTGGGCAGGCCGCCTGGGTTGGCGTCGGTCTTGACCATCAACGGCGGCACCGCGCTGATGATGACCGCCTTGGACACGCGATCCTGCCCATGGCGGGCAATATAGTGCACGACCTCGCCGCCACCTGTGGAGTGGCCGACATGAACGGCGCCATGGGTACCAAGGTGATCGACCACCGCAGCCACATCATCGGCATAGTGGTCCATGTCATGGCCATCCCATACCTGGCTCGAGCGACCATGGCCGCGGCGGTCGTGCGCCACCACACGAAACCCTTGGGCCAGGAAGAACAGCATCTGGGCATCCCAGTCATCGGCACTGAGCGGCCAGCCATGGTGGAAATGGATGACCTGCGCATCGCGGGGGCCCCAGTCCTTGTAGAAGATCTCAACGCCGTCTTTGGTTGTGACGTATCCCATGCTTGCATCTCCTGTGTAGGTGAAGTTCGGCACTGCCCATCAACTGTAGGATTAAAATTGAGATTGGGCTCGACTCGCTCGCGGAGGATGCGATGACAATTGATTGGATGGCCTTCACACCCTGGTCGGCCTTGGCCGGCGGCGCACTGATTGGGCTGGGGGCCGGCCTGTTCGTGGTCGCCAACGGACGCATTGCGGGAATCAGCGGTTTGCTCAGCTCGGTGTTTCAGCGTCGGGCTGAGGGGCGTGGCGAGAAATTCGCGTTTCTCCTGGGACTGCTGGCGGCGCCGTTGTTATGGATGCTGTTCTCGACGCTGCCACCCGCGCACTTCGCTTCGGCCCCGTGGGTACTGGTAACGGCCGGCCTGCTGGTCGGCTTGGGCACGCGCTATGGCAGTGGCTGCACCAGTGGCCATGGTGTTTGCGGTATTTCTCGACTGTCACCCCGTTCACTGGTGGCCACGCTGTGCTTCATGGCAACGGGCTTTCTCACGGTCTTTGTCGTTCGACATCTTCTACAAGGAAGCTGACATGTCCCGTATCAGTGGCTTTATCGCAGGGGTTCTGTTCGGCATGGGGTTGTTACTGGCGGGTATGGCCAATCCTGCCAAGGTGCTGGGGTTTCTCGACCTTGCCGGGCAGTGGGATCCCTCCCTGGGATTGGTGATGGTGGGCGCTATCGGTGTGGCGCTGCTGCCCATGGCCTGGGCACGCCGGCATGGCGTGGCGGTGCTGGGCGGCAAGATGCAACTGCCAGACCGGCGCGATGTGGACCGCCGGCTGGTCGGGGGCAGTCTGCTGTTTGGCGTCGGATGGGGGCTGGCGGGTGTCTGCCCTGGGCCGGCGCTGGTCCTGCTACCGGCCGGGTATTGGCAGGCTTGGTTGTTCGTTGTCGCGATGCTCGCCGGTATGGCGCTGTTCCAATGGATCGAAACGCATCGTCATCATTGATGGGCGGATTAAACCTGTACCTTGCCGCAGGCCTATCCATATCGTGTCGAGCGACAACGGCCAGAGCCATGTTCAGGTAGTCCAAGACGTAATGGCGAACGTCCTAGGTGATGGCAGGACGCTGGGCATCGCTGCAGCCCTGTTCCAGGGCCATCAGTGCTGGCATGTCCAGAATCTCGACGAGGCGGCCGCGCAAGTCGGCGATACCCAGGGCACGCAAGCGGGCGACCGACCGGCAGATCGTTTCCAGGCGCAGTCCCAGGTAGGAGGCCATGTCTTCCCGCGACATGCGTAGCATGAAGCCATGAGCGGAATAGCCCCGGCTGACGAAGCGCTTGGACAAGCCCAGCAGGAAACTGGCAAGCCGCTCCTCGGCACTGAGGTTGCACAGCATCAGCACACGTTCGTGCTCGCGTACGATTTCCCGGCTCATCAAGCGATTCAGGCTTTGCTGCAGGACGGGAAAGTCCCGAGCCAGCGATTGCAACCGCCGGTAGGGAATAGGGCAGACTTCGCTGTCTTCAAGGGCGATGGCGTCACACACATGAAATTCAGTGGCAATGGCGTCGAGCCCTAGCACATCGCCTGGCATCCAGAAATTGATCACCACACCCAAGCCTTCGGCATTGTTCAGGCTTGTCTTGAAGCTGCCGCAGCGCACGGCATACAGGGTATCCAACGGTGCATTGGCATTGAACAGCGCAGCGCCTTTCTTGATGCGTATGCGTGGGCCCACCAGGCTACCCAGGCAACTGCTGTCGCTTACCGGCAGGCCGGTCGGCAGGCACAGCCCGCTGACCCGGCATTGCTGGCACGGGGACGCCAGCGGCTTGAGATGGATGGGGGTCGCCTTGGCTGAGGGGATGGGCTGCTCGAGCATCCGGACCCTGATCTGACTGGTCATTTCAGGCCCCCTTCACGCATCGCCCGAGCGATGGCATTGCCTTGGCGGACAGCTGCGCATGCCTGCCCGCCATCTGGTTCCAGATTGGGCTGTCGGCGAGCATGTCCAGCGAATGGGGGGCGTTGAGCCGGGCGGTGAGTCGTTCGACGAACTGTTCGGCCTCATCCGGCGTTCTGAAGCCTACGTGCCATTGATCCATGTGGACACACCAGCGGTGCTGATCGGCGTTTACCTCGATATAGACGTTCATCGGAACCTCCAGAGCGCGCGTGAGCAAGGACTTGCGTATCGATTCGTAGTGCGATGGCGTCCTGCCGACGGCCCTGAAGATCAGGGGGCATTGCACGATTGCTGTGGCTGTGGAGCTAGCGTGCGCCGCACATGCTTTGGAGCTTTGATCCGTGTCAAGTTCTTGGTTCGCCGTGGCAGCCGTTTGTCCGAGCCGTTCGAGTTGATAAACATCAAGTCGGGCAGGCGCCGGTGGCAGATGATCGAGGCACGCTTCCCCAACCGCAGAGGTGTGTCATGGACAATCAACGACTCTTGCTCATCGTGTCGCCCTTGATGCGTCGCACGCCGGTCTATGACCGAGCCGCCGCGCTGGCCAAGGCCAAGGGCATGCCCCTGCACATCGTGGCCTTCGACTATCTCGAAGGGCTTGCCACCGCGGGGATGGTCAACGACCAGGCCCTTGCCGTCATGCGCGATGGGTATGTGCGCCAACACCGTGAGTGGCTGGAAACCCAGGCACTGTCGATGCGGCGCAATGGCGTGACGGTCACCACCGAGGTGGTGTGGGTCCAGAATCCGCTGGACGAGATCCTCGTGCATCTGCGCGAGCAGAAATTCGCCATGCTCATCAAGGCGCTCGAGCACGAGCCGTGGTGGGTACGCGCGATGTTCACCTCACTGGACATCCAGCTGCTGCGCGAAACCAGCATCCCCCTGCATCTGGTGAACAAGGCCAGTCATGCGCTGCCACGCAAGATACTGGCGGCGGTGGACCTGTCCCGGCCCGAAGATCAGGTCGAGGGGCTCAACGACCAGATCATCAGTGAAGCGCTCAAGCTTGCGTTGCAATGCAATGCCCAGATCGACCTGCTGTACGTCTATGACCTAAGCTCGATGTATGTTGACGCCGGCGGTGGTCGCGAGCACTCGTTCCTGTTCGACACGAACCTGTTCAAGACCCTTCACGAAGCCCAGAGCGAGGCGTTCCAGGCGCTGGCCGAGCGCAATGGTATCGCCGCCGAGCACCGTCACATGCGCGTCGGCGATCCGGCCAAGGGCCTGGCGTTGTACATGCAGAGCAACGACACCGACGTGCTGGTGATGGGCAGCTATCACCATCATGGTATTGGCTGGTTCATTGGCAGTACGGCAGAGCGGGTGCTGCACCGGCTCGATAGCAGCGTGCTGGTGATCTCGCCGGAGCGCTCCCGAGGCTGACATCCAAGGCCCGCAAGGGCCTTGTTTCAGGTTCTGAGATCCAGCTCGTGGAGGATCTCGCTGACATCGCCCCCCAGGTAACGTGAGGTGAAGCCCAGCGCCTTGGTCAGTCGGTGCATGGCATAGTTGTTTGCAAGGTCCCTGGACACCATGCAGTGATAGCCATTGCGCCGGGCCGCGTCGATCAGGTGCTTGAGCAGCAACCTGCCCAGGCCCTTGCGTTGCCATGGTTCGCTGACTGCGACTGCGCATTCGCAATTGTGGCTGCCGGGAATCCCTGCATAGCGGCTCACGCCGACCTGTCTGAGTTGGCCGTCCTCATGCGCAAGTGCCACGTATGCCATGCACCGGTGGTAGTCCACCGGCATCAGCCGTGCATCCAGGTTGGGCAAGCCGCTGCTGAGCCCGGCGATGAAGCGAAAGCGCCGTGACTCATAGGTGATCGTGCTGAGAAAGCGCTTGTCCCGTTCATGATCTTCATCGCGCAGTGGGCGGATCAGTACGACAGCGTCATCCGCAAGATGCTCCACCCAATGTTCCTCCACGTCCGGCCGCTTGACGGGTTGCTTGTTCATGTCGCCTCCGATGATCCGGTCGATACCCTGCGAACCGTTGTACCGCGGTTGGCCGGTCCGGTTCTGACAATCGTCAAGTTCATGCGGGACAAGCGGTTTTCTGATCTGCATCAAGCGGCGAGGGTGCTGTTCACCGAACATCGATTGCATCCCTACTCCTGCCGTGCAAGCCCGGAGGTCCGCCATGGGTCAGTATCGACAACTGCTGGTGCTGCTTACCGACATCGATCCGCATTCCTCAGCCCTGCGCAGGGCGCTTGCCTTGGCCCACGTCAGCGGGGCCAACGTGCATGTACTGGGGCTGTTCGAACCCACTGAAGAGCACCTGCTGCGGGAGGAGCGACTGAACGAGGTGGATATCAAGCGCCAGTTCATCCACTACCGCGAGCGCCTCGCGCAGCTGGTCGACCGGCACCGGGCCAGCGGTGTCGCGCTGACGGTCGACAGCCTTCATGCCGAAGACATTCGCAGCCAGGCCATCGATTACCTGTGCGAAATGCAACCCGACATGGTCATCAAGGACAGCGAAGCGACGCCGGCCCTGGCGCGGCTGTTCGGCACGCCGCTGGACTGCGCGCTGATGCGTGGGTTCAAGGGAATGGTGCTATTCGTGCCAACGGCGGCGGTGTCGCTGCCCAAACGCATCATGGTTGCCGTGGACACCGCCTTCAGCGATACCCCTGAGGCCCAGGCGCTGTTCAATCACGGGCTGGTCCAGGCCGCGCAAGCGCTGGCCCTGCAGTGCGATGCGCAGCTGCACCTGCTGTCGGCCTACAACCTGGCGGGGGTGTTTGCCTCGGACATGAATGTGACCCAGGCGTGGATCGACGAAATGCGCAGCGCCCTCCAAGAGCCTTTCGACACCCTGGCCAATGCCGAAGGCGTCCCCCAGGATCGTCGGCTTTTCAAGGAAGGTGGGCCTGTGCAGGTCATTCGCGAGCAGGTCGCCGTGCTGGATACGGACGTGGTGGTCATGGGCGTCGTGCAGCCCAAGGGATTGGACAAGCTGCTGGGCGATACCACTGAACGCATCGTCAGCCGACCGCCTTGCAGTGTGCTGGCGGTTCATCCCCATGTGATCCAGACCTGGGAGCCGCAGCCATGCAACTGACCTTCCTAGGCGGTACCGGCACCGTGACCGGCAGCAAATTCCTGTTGACCCGCGACAGCACCCGCGTGCTGATCGACTGCGGGCTGTTCCAGGGCTACAAGCAGTTGCGCCTGCGCAACTGGGAGCCTTTGCCCGCCCCCCTGCGTGCGCTCGATGCCGTGGTGCTGACCCACGCTCACCTCGATCACAGCGGGTACCTCCCGGTGTTGGCACGCGAAGGGTATTGCGGGCCGATCTATGCGACGCCGGCCACCTGCGCCTTGGCCGAAATCCTGCTGCTTGACAGCGCCCGGTTGCAAGAAGAGCAGGCCGAGCACGCCAACCGGCATGGCTATTCCAAGCACTCACCGGCGCGCCCGCTCTATACCGAGCAGGATGCCAAGCGCGCACTGGCGCTGTTTCGCCCGGTAGAGTTGCACCACAGTACCGTGGTTGCCGAGGGCATGGAGCTTCTGTTGCGTACGGCCGGGCATATCTTGGGCGCTGCGTCCGTGCAGATCACCGCCGACGGCCAGCGATTGCTGTTTTCCGGCGACCTGGGGCGCCCGCAGGACCCGATCATGCACGCGCCCGAACTGGTCAGGACGGCAGATGTACTGCTGGTGGAGTCCACCTACGGGGATCGCAAGCATCCTGACGAATCCACCGAGCAGTACCTGGCCCAGGTCATCAACCAGACGCTCCTGCGCCATGGCATCACCTTGGTGCCATCCTTCGCCGTGGGCCGAGCCCAGCTACTGATGTACTACTTGTACAAGCTCAAACGCGACGGGCTGATACCGGACATTCCGGTCTATCTCAACAGCCCGATGGCGACCGATGCCACTGTCCTGTACCAGCAGTTCAGGGGCGAGCACCGCCTGTCACCGGCGGAGTGCGCTGCGATGTGCAGGGGCACGCACATCATCCGCACCGTCGATGAATCCCGGCGCCTGGACCAGCTGCGCGAGCCGGCGGTGATCATTGCCGCCAGCGGCATGGCGACCGGCGGGCGGGTACTGCATCACCTCAAGGCGCTGGCGCCCAATCCCCGCAACAGCATCCTGTTTTCGGGCTTCCAGGCCGGTGGTACACGCGGCGCCGATATCGTCGCCGGCGCGCACAGCGTTCGCGTGCATGGCGAAGATGTGCCCATCAGGGCACAGGTGTACGCGATGGAGAATCTTTCGGCGCATGCCGATGCCGACGAAATCATGGAGTGGCTGCGCGGGTTCACCCGACCGCCTCGCCAGACCTATGTCATCCATGGCGAGCCGCACGCGGCCGACACCTTGCGCCGGCGTATCAGCCTCGAACTCGGATGGCACGTCTGCGTCCCGGAACATCAAGAAACCGTTGCCATAGACCCTTTGCGCTAGCCAGGCGCGGGAGGCTGTCATGGATACACAAGCAAGGGCAAAACTCAAAGCATGGATGCAGCGGCCAAGGGGTAGTCTGGGTTGGGTCATGGCCATCGTCACCTGGGTGGTGGCCGCCTCTGCGTACCAGGCGTTGGGCCCGTCCTGGCGCCTGCCGATGCGTGATCCCGCGGTCTTGTTGACGTTACTGGTCTTGAGTATCGCGGTGGGATGGGCCGTGCAGCGCGGCGTGAGGCGCACAGTGGGCAAAGCCATTTTCGAAGGGCAGACCACCGGCTGGCAGGCCAGGCTCGCCTTCATCCGGGCGGTAGCCCGGGAGTCGAATGTGTTACTGGGCATGCTGGTGCTCTTGGCTGTGCTCGGCGCCAGCACGCTCTGGCTGGCCGGCCGCTCCGTGGAGCGTATCGTGGATAGATGCCAGGCCAACTTGCAGGCCCAGGTGCAGGCGCCCGAGGACGAGCCTCTCGCCACTCTGGTGGGCAGGCCGGTGTGCTCATGCCTGGCGCAGACCTTTCTGGACCGCAATGGCGTGATCCGACTGGCGTTGTTCGAGACACCGTTGCAGCAAGCGAGCACCCTCAAAGCCTTGACGCCGGCGGATGAGCGGCGCTGTCTGGCGCAGTTCGACTTGCTGCCCGAAGAGGCCGCCGAGGCGATGCCCTAGAGGCGCGATAGGCGATCGAATCAACAGGCGTCCGTCGCGACGCAGGAGGCTCCCATGACTCAGGATCTTGCACGGCAGACTACCTTTGCGAACCGCACCGAAGCCGGTCGAGCCCTGGTGGAGCCGCTGCGTGAATACACCAACAGGCCTGATGCGATCGTGCTCGCATTGCCCCGTGGTGGTGTGCCAGTGGCGTATGAAGTTGCCACGGCCCTCGGGCTTCGCCTGGACCTGCTGGTGGTGCGCAAGCTCGGCCTGCCTTCGCATCCGGAGTACGCCATGGGCGCCATTGCCAGCGGGGGCATCCGCATTCTCAATGACGATGCGCTCCGGGCGTATCCCATCGACCGCACCCGTTTCCAAACTGTGCTGGACCAGGAAACCCAGGAACTGCTGCGACGGGAAAAGAAATACCGGGGCAATCGCCCACCGCTGCAGCTCAAGGACCAAGTGGTAATCCTTATCGACGACGGCCTGGCCACAGGCGCCTCGATGATGGCCGCCGTTCAAGCGGTGCGGGCACAGGCGCCTTCGCGCATCGTAGTTGCGGTGCCGGTCTCGCCCCCGGATACGCTCGACGCCCTGTGCACAAAGGTGGATCAGGTCATTTGCCCGCTGGTGCCGGAGCGGATGGTCTCAGTCGGTTATTGGTACCTGGATTTTCCCCAGACCACCGACGAAGAAGTCCTGGCGCTCATGCACAAGGCAAGCTTGCGTGAGTCAACGTGAGACTGCCGGTCGTAGAGTTTCCCCTGCAAGCTGTTCGAAGGTGCGTTCATCAACGTCATCCCCCAGATGGATAGCTGAGGGCGGCCCTGAAGGGCCGCCGCGACACCGTTTCAGACCAGCGAGAGGCGATGGATGACTTGGCTGGCGTCATCCGGATCCCGGGTCGTGGTGAACCCCGCCGCTTTAGCAAGATCACGCATCGCTACGTTAGAGGCGGCATCGATCGAATACATCGCTCGCAGGCCTCTGCTGCGGGCATGGTCGATCAGGTGTTTGAGCAGCAGACGGCCCAGACCGTGATGCTGCCAACTGTCGAGGACCGTTACCGCGCATTCGCACTCGTCGTCCTTCTCACAGGCGGCATAGCGGGAAATGCCCACTTCCTGCAGTTCGCCATCGACGTGGGCAAGCGCGACATAGGCGGCGTGCCGGTCCTGGTCGACATCCATCAGTTGGTTGAGCATTGCCTCGCCAGGCTCTTTGAGCTGGCACAGGAAGCGGAAATGACGCGATTCTGGGGATAGCCGTTCGATAAAGGCCTTTTCGCGCTGGCGGTCCTTGGGTTGCAAGGGCCTGATCAGCACATGGGTGCCATTGTCGAGTGCTTCGATCCAGTGCTCGCCGGAGGGCACGGGGAACGAGGGTGCGGTGTGCTTAGGGGTCATATCGGCGGTCGCCATGGCAATTTCCTCGTTTGCAAAAAAGGACGATGGAGATTCAGTTTCAACGTTCAGGCGTTGATCGACTTGATCGTTATCAAGTGCCCGGTTGCCGGTCATCGCAGCCGCTCGCGTCGAGGTCTATCCTCGGCTCAGGTAACCGTTGGGGTCACCGGAAACGATTGCCTGGCGCATGAGCATGACGAGGGCTCGCGGGCTTGTCTTGATCTTGCTCAGGTTCAGGCAGGGAGGCAGATGACCCTTGGTCGGCCATGGCGCATGGCTCAGACGAAGCAGCTAGTTTTTATATATGCCCTGCATGAGCAAGCGGAGGCATCGTCATGTCAGGCTCTGAAGATTTGGGGGCAAGGCCCCAGGTGAAGTGCCTTGCGTGCTCGTTGAGCCGGCTTTGCCTGCCCGCCAGCCTCAGTGCTGACGAAGTGGACAAGCTCGAGCACATCGTGCGCCGGAATCGCCCGCTAAAGAAGGGCGAGTACCTGTTCAAGGCCGATGAGCCCATGGATCACGTGTTTGCCCTGCGCTCAGGGGCCATCAAGAATTTCCTGCTCGACGCCGAAGGCAACGAGCGGGTCAGCGGATTCATCCTGCCGGGGGAAATGCTGGGCCTGGATGCCATCGGTGCCAGTCATTACCGAAGCTCGCCCTGGCGCTGGACATATCGCTGGTCTGCTCGATCAAGCTCGATCAACTGGTTGACCTGTCGGGGCAGATTCCAGGCTTGCGCTACCAGCTGTTGCACATGCTCAGCCTGGGGATCCAGGGCAAGGATGAACACCTGCGCTGCTGCCATGGGCGTGCCGACCAGCGCCTTGCGATATTCCTGCTGGGCATGTCGGCTCGGTATCACCAGCGAGGCCTACGTACCGACCTGTTCAGACTGCCCATGTCCCGAGGCGACATTGCCAATTACCTGGATCTGACGCTTGAAACCGTCAGCCGGCTGTTCAGCCGATTCACCCAGGCAGGGTTCATTGAATGCGTCGGTCGGGAAGTCCGGCTTGTCGACCAGCAAAGCCTGGTCAATCTCACCCGGGTGGAGGAGGCCGGTTGAGCATCGCGAGCACCCGGTCATAGCGTTGCACCGGGCCTTCCAGCGCAGATCGCCAGCGCTCTGCTTGGGGCGCCACTTGATCCGTACGTAGCCAGATACGCTGTGCAGGTACGCCGTGTTGCCAGCACAGGCGGGCGGCTTGGCGGGCGATGTGCGCCGGCGCGCAGCAGTAGACGGTGTCGGGCTTGAAATGCGTCAGTTGATCTGCAAGTTGCGCCCATCCGCTGCAGCTGTTGCGGGGCAGGGGAGACAGCGTCGAGAGCCTGTGGAGACAATCATCGGGTAGCTGATCGTGGGGGAAGCCTTCGTGTGACAGTTGCACCTGCACCCAGGGCAGCCAGCAGAGGATTTCATCCAGGCAGCCAAGAAGCGCCAGGATCCCTTCTCCTCGGGTGACCGCCAGCAGCCGCGTACTGTGCAACGGAATCGGCCAAGCGCTGCCCAGCGGCCCTGAGTAATCGAGAACATCACCTGCCTGCCCCAATGCTTGGGTGCGATGCGTGGTCACGGTGAAGCGCCTGGCCATGCCTGGCAGGCTGACGTAGCTGCATGACAGGTCAACGCCTTGGCTGCCCAGCAGGCAGTACTGGCCCGGCATCGCTTCCGTGAGCTGCGAGCCGCACAGCTCCAGGCGCAAGCATTGCTGGATGCCTGGGCCCGGTAACACTTCCAGTAACCGGACACCTCCGCTGTCTTCCCGCCTCATACGCGCCTCGAACGTGCAAGCGTTACGTGCTTGCTTCAGGCTAGGCCTCTGCCACAGGCGCACTTTGATCAGGGTCAAACCGGCATCCTCGGGCTTCCTTCAGCCGATGACGCATCGCTACTTGGCCTTCCAGTACTTCTGCATCTCCAGGAACAGGAACGATGCCGTCCAGGTGATCAACACCAGGCCTGTCAGCGCTTGCAGGCCTGTGAGGTACTTGAGATTGCCCGTGGGGGCGATGTCGCCGAAGCCGATGGTGGTGTAGGTGGTGAAGGAGAAGTACACGCAGTCCATGAACGTGCCGTCGAAATTGCCACTGAA
Organism: Pseudomonas sp. CK-NBRI-02; assembly: GCF_008124495.1. Lineage (NCBI taxonomy): Bacteria > Pseudomonadati > Pseudomonadota > Gammaproteobacteria > Pseudomonadales > Pseudomonadaceae > Pseudomonas > Pseudomonas sp. CK-NBRI-02. Next base: position 13,915 of record NZ_VSJH01000042.1, read on the forward strand.
CGAGCCCCAGCCTTCGGCATTGGCCATCAGGTAGTAGGCCAGGGCGAAGCACCACACCTCCAATGCGTGGGCTAGCAGCGCCCCGAACACACCGACCACGATCCGGAAGCGGCTCCATAGCTTCAGCCGTGGCAGCCAGTCGTTCAGGCGCAGAAGGCATTCGTAGTGAATGATCACCACAAGAATCACGACCAGTGTGTTGATCAGCGTGACGGTGAACATGGCAGGCACCCTGGCCGAAATCGGGTGATTATTTTGCAGTGCCGATCAATGGGTATGCCACAGGCTCCTTGAGCTGCGGCTGCAGGGCGGGAAACTCCTCGGGCGTGATGGTTTCTTTGGCCAGCAGCAAGCGCGCGCCTGCGTCCAGATCGGCACGGCGTTGCTCAAGCAATGCCTGGGCTCGCTTGTAGGCCTGCTCGAGCAGCTCACGAATGCCAAGGTCGATTTCCCGCGCCGTTTGCTCGGAGTAATCCTTGTGCTCCTGACGCAACAGGGCGTCTCCAAGGTAACTGGCCTGCTGGCGCTCCAGCACTGCCTGGCCCAATTCAGGGCTCATGCCGAACCGGGTGATCAGCTGTCGGGCAATATCGGTGGCGCGGCCCAAGTCATCGGCGGCCCCGGTGGACACCTGGCCGAATGCCAGGCTTTCGGCCGCACGGCCTGCCATCAGCACCACGATACGGTCTCTGAGCATCTGCCCGCTGATCAGGAAGCGGTCGTCCGTCGGCCTTTGCAGGGTATAGCCCAGCGAGCCCGCGGCCCGTGGGATGATCGACACCTTGTGGACCGGGTCCATCGCCGGCAGGCTGCTGGCGGCCAGGGCATGGCCCATTTCGTGATACGCCACGACCTGGCGCTCGTCTTCACGCAGCACGGTGCTCTTGCGCTCTACCCCAGCGACCAGGCGCTCGACCGCCTCGGTGAAGTCCTCCAGTTCGACCCACTGACTGGCGCGCCGGGTGGCGACGATGGCCGCCTCGTTGACCAGGTTGGCCAGGTCGGCGCCGGTCAGGCCAGGCGTGATATCGGCGATGCGTTCGCAATCCAGGTCGTTCTTGTAGACGATCTTGTGCAGGTGCACTTTCAGGATCGCCAGGCGGCCCTTGCGATCGGGCCGGTCTATCAGGATCTGCCGGTCGAATCGTCCCGCGCGCAGCAACGCCGGGTCCAACACCTCGGGGCGATTGGTGGCTGCCAGCAGCACGACGCCTTCGCGCGGATCGAAGCCGTCCAGTTCGGCCAGCAGTTGGTTCAGCGTCTGCTCCTTCTCGTCATTGCCACCCAGGTTGCCGATACCGCGCATCTTGCCCAGGGCGTCCAGCTCATCGATGAAAATGATGCACGGTGCCGCGTGTCGAGCCTGGTCGAACAGGTCGCGCACTCGGGCGGCGCCCACGCCCACGAACATTTCCACGAACTCCGATCCGGAGATCGAGAAGAAGGGGACTCCCGCCTCTCCGGCGATTGCCTTGGCCACCAAGGTCTTGCCGGTTCCGGGGGGACCGACCAGCAAGGTTCCTTTGGGGACGTGAGCCCCCAGGCGTGCGTACCAGGCCTGGTTTTTCAGGAACGAGACGATTTCGATCAGTTCATCCTTGACGTCATCGATCCCGGCAACATCGGCGAAGGTGACCTTGATGTCCCGCTGGGCATAGACCCGCGCACGGGACTTGCCGACACTCATCAAGCCCCCCAGCCCCTGCTTTTCCCCAAACCCACGGAAAATGAAGAACCAGGCGCCGAGCATGACCATCAACGGCAGTAACCAGCCCGCCAAGTCCGCGACCGTGTTGTCTTCTGCCAGACCGGTGAAGGCGACCCCGGACTGGCTGAGCTGCGCCGACAGCGCCGGATCGACGCGGACGGTGGAAAACCGTTCGCGCCCATCGATCGGTTCCTGCAGCCTGCCCTGGATACGATTGCGCTTGATTTGCAGATCACTGACTTTTTGCTGTTCGAGCAGTTGCAGGAACTGGCTGTAAGGGAGGGTTGCGACAGCCGAGCGGTCGAACAGACTGAACAGCAGGGCGGTGAGCAGCGCGATCGCGATCGCCAGGTAATACAGTTTCGATGGCTGATCTTTATTCATGGCCGCAGTTCCTCGAGACGATCACTGGACGGGCCTCGTGCCACGCATTCTATGAAGCGCTTCAGGCGATCAGCAGACAATCGTCGACCTTCCTCACGCCGGGCACCGCCCCCTGAAAGCGTGACGACGCCATTGCCTTTAGTCCTTGTTTTTACCCGTCGATGGCCTGGCGCGATTGACAAAGGTCAAGATCGACGTGCTGCCCACGCCGCAGGAGCTTGATAAATGTCAGGCCGCTGCCCGATGCGCTACGGATACTCAAGTCATCTTAGGCACCTGCGAGGGCATGGACATGCGACGCTATCTGCTTATCGGGTTGTCGATCGTGCTGGTATCCGTTTCAGGCTGCAGTCCTTGGCGCGCCGAGGAAATCGATGCGCGCCTGGAGTCGGCGGAGAACAACGCCGCCACCGCAAGGCTGCGCGCTGACGAGGTCTGCTACCGGATCGATCTGGTCGAGCAGACTGCCAACCAGGCGCTGCGCATCGCGACCCAGACCCAGCAAGAGGTCCAACGGTTGCAGCGGCAGGCCAAACAGAAGTAACCGCCATGTCACGTCGTTGGCTGGACCCGGGCCTGTTGCTCGTGAGTGCAGTGGCCTTGCTGTTTGGCGGGGTCGCCTATGCCGCGCAGCAGCCTGCCTGGGCGGCGCTGATCTGGGCGGGAGGCAGCAGTGTGATGGCCCTGGTGCCGGCCGTGGAGATCGCCAGGCGCCTGGCCAGGCGCGAAGCTGGCATCGATCTCATCGCCCTGGTGTCGATCCTGGCGGCGCTGTGGCTGGAGCAGATGCTGGTCGGTGCGGTGGTCGCGCTGATGCTGGCGACCGGGCGTGCATTGGAGGCGCTCAGCCTGCAACACGCCGAGCGCGAACTGCGGGCCTTGATCGAGCGGGCTCCCCAGCGTGCCTGGATTCAAGAAAACGACGGGCTGCGTGAAGTACCCGTGGACGAAGTTCAGCCCGGTCAAATCGTATGGGTGCGCCTGGGCGAGGTGGTGCCGGTCGATGGTCGTCTGCTGAGCGATCAGGTGATACTGGATGAGGCTGCGCTCACGGGCGAGTCCTTGCCGGTCACACGCTATTGCGGTGAGCTTCTGGCCAGTGGCGTGACCAACACCGGCGCGCCAGCGCTGTTACTGGCCACGCGCACGGCAGCGCAGAGCACCTATGCTGGCATCGTACGTCTGGCCGAAACGGCGCGTCGATCTCGCGCGCCTTTCGTTCGCTTGGCCGATCGTTACGCCTTGGGCTTCATTGCGCTGACGTTGCTGGTCGCGGGGGCCGCCTGGTGGCTCAGCGGCGATGTGTATCGCGTGCTCGCAGTGTTGGTGGTCGCCACCCCCTGTCCGCTCATATTGGCCGTGCCCATCGCCATCATCTCCGGTATTTCCAGGGCCGCGCGACGCAACATCCTCGTGCGGGATGGCCAGGTTCTGGAAGCGCTTGCCGGGATCCGGCAGGTCTTTCTGGACAAGACCGGTACCTTGACCGGTGGTCATGCCCAGATGCAATCGATCGAGCTCCAGGGTGAAGGGCTGCCGCTGCAGCTTCTGCAGTGGGCCGCCTCGCTGGCACAGGCCTCTTCGCACCCGATCGCCCAGGCCATTGTCCAGGCCGCTCGCGTGCGCGGTTTGTCGCTGACACCTCCTCAGGATGTGCAGGAGACTCCCGGGCAGGGGCTTGCCGGCACCGTACAGGGGCATGCCGTGCGCTTGGGAGCGGTGGGCTATGTGCAAAGCGATGCCTGGGCGCAGGCGCGCTTGCAGCAGCTGGATTACCTGGCCAGCAGTGGCAGTTTTGTCGCGATCGACGGTCAACTCAAAGGGATGATCAGGCTGGCCGACAACCTGCGCCTGGAAGCACCCCAGAGCCTGCGCTTGCTCCGTAACCGAGGTATCGAAAAGATCGTCATGCTGACGGGGGATCGTCTGGAACGGCACAGGCAATCGCACTGACTGCGGGCATCGACGAACTGCATTCTGGCCTGACGCCCGAGGACAAGGTGCGCCTGGTGCAGGAAGGCTGCCGCCGCGAGCCAACGCTGATGGTCGGCGATGGCATCAATGATGCTCCAGCCCTGGCCGCTGCCGATGTCGGCGTGGCCATGGGGGCGTCTGGCGTCACCGCTTCGGCACAGGCGGCGGGTGTGGTGCTGCTGGTGGACCGATTCGACCGGCTGGTCGAAGCACTGGATATTGCCCGGCATGCCGTGCACATCGCGCGGCAAGGCGTGTGGGCCGGGATGAGCCTGTCGTTGCTGGCCATGCTCATCGCCGCGGCAGGCTATCTGCCGGCCTTGCTCGGCGCCATCCTGCAGGAAGGGATCGATCTGCTGATCATCGGCAATGCCCTGCGCGCATTGGGACCCTGGCCCGGTAGGCGGCGCGCCGGCATCGACGTCGCCGCGATCGATCGGCTCCAGGATGAGCACCGGCAACTGGAGGGGGTGCTAACGGACCTGAGCCAGATGGCTCGCGACTTTTCCAGTCGTCCTTTCGACAAGGCACAGGCCGACTTGAGCAACTTGGTCGCTGCTCTGCACAACCTGCTGGAGCGTCACGAACGCGATGACGAACGCCGGCTCTACCCGCTGCTTAGCCGCTTCATGCCAGGTGATGATCCACTGTCGACCATGAGCCATACCCATCGCGAAATCTTTCGCCTGATTCATCTGCTGTCGCGTATGAGCGAAGATTTCAGCCAGGCAACGCGAGCTCCAAGTGCTGAAGAGATACAGCAACAGCTTGTTCGTCTGGACACCCTGGCCAAGCTTCACTTCGACCAGGAGGACGCGCTGTATCGCTCCTTGGATCGACGCTGAGCTTGGGTGTGAGCGGTTGCTGTATCAGGTGTCCTGCAATTGCTCGGCACGCAGCAGTGTCTGACCGGTGCTGATCAGGTCGTCGAAAACGATGACGGTTCTGCCGGCCACGTCACCTATCAGATGCTCGCCCCTCAGCCCTGCCTTGGCCAGCATCAAGCCTAAACGGTGCGCCACCGCATTCAACCGTGAATGGCCAGAATGCTGGACTGGACCTTGTACAGGGCCTGCTCGGTGGTGCTGCCGACAACCTTGGTGCGCCCTTCATGGTAGAGCGTTCCCATCACCACCACGTCGAAACCCTGTTGATTGGCGAACTCGCTGACGACTTTGCTGGCGGGGCCGCGCACCAGATGCAGGTGATCCTGCCGAATGCTTTGGTCGGCACCCAGCTTTGCCAGACGCTCGCGTGCGCGGCCGGTCATTTCCTCGACCAGCGCCTCGGTCCAGGCCACAGGGGCGGCTGCATAGGCAACGAAGCTGGGGCTGGGTTCGTATGCCTGAAGCAGGTGCAGTTGCGCTTTACAGCGCTGCGCAAGGGTGTGTGCCGCTTGCAAGATGCGATCGTTGAGTTTCTGGATCGTTGGGCCGTTCTCGGCCAGTTCCACAGCGGCAATGACACGTGTTGGCAGCGTGGGCTCGGCATGGGCCACCAGGTGTAGAGGGATCGGGCAACGACGCAGCAACTGCCAATCTAGTGGCGTGAGCAGGGCGCGGCTCAGGGCGGTTTCGTGCTTGATGTCCTTGATCACCATTTCCACACGATGCAGTTGGGCCAGGTGAATCAAGTCCTTCAGCGGATCGTCTTCGTCCACGGTTTCGGCGTAGGCGGTGATGCCGAGCGCCCCCAGCGCCGCGACCTGTTCAGCCAGCCAGGCCTTGCGATGCTCGGCGTCCTGCTTGCGGGCATTGCTGCGCAGTACCTGGTCCAGCGTCGCCAAGCGGCTTGGCAGTTGGCTCATCACCACAAGGTGCAGAGTAGCCCCCGTGCCACTGGCCAGCGCTTGCGCGCGGGCCATGGCGGGCGAGGGGTGCAGGTCTGGATGGCAGATCAACAGGAGTCGCGAATAGGTAGTCATGATGGCCTCCTCGGCGATGGCAGCCTTGAGCAAGGCGCATCGGTACAGGCCAAGGGTGACGTATCGGGCCTTTCAAGCCTTGACTTTTATCAAGCTTGCGCCAGCACCTGTTCTGATAATGACGGGGCTGCGAGTGTCGACCCTCGTCTCGGGAGGTGGCCTATGAGCCCGTACCGCCGGATTCTCTTGATCATGACCCAGCCCGAGTCATGTCCGGCCGCCTTGCTTCGGGCGCTGGCGTTGGCGGATGCTTCGGGCGCTTCGTTGCATGTACTGGCTGTCTATGAGCCCACGGAGCTGCGATTGCACCACGAACTGCAGCAATCCCCGGCAGCGACAGCATCGTTCGTGCATTTCAATGCCGAGCTCAATGCGTTGCTCGACGAGCAGTGCGCCCACCGGCCCCGTCCATCGTTCGAGGCCGTGCAGACCCTCAACCCGCGTGATTTCCTCCCCGCCTATATTGCGAAGTTCGCACCTGACCTGGTGATCAAGGATTGCCCCGCCAGCTCGATGTTTGGGCAGATCGCGCAGGCCTCGCTCGACTATGCGTTGTTGCATGCCTGCCAAGGGGTGTTCCAGTTCGTGCCGGTCAATGCGCCGGCCATGCCGGCCCAGGTGTTGATTGCAGTGGATGTGGCCAGTCCCGAGCCTGCTCAGCACGTGCTCAACCACCGGTTGATAGAGGCCGGTCAGCAACTGGCGCTCCAGTGCAATGGGCACGCGCACCTGTTGTCGGCCTACGACCTGCCCATGGCCATGCTGGCCAATGCAGAGCTCGCCGAGCCATGGGCACAGGAGGTGCGAGCGTCACTGCGGGTACCGTTCGATACCTTGGCCGATGCGCACGGTATTGCCTATTCGCATCGGTACTTCGTCGAGGGGGCGCCACTTCGCATCATCAAGGCGCATATCAGCTCGCTGATGATCGATGTGGTCGTGGTGGGCGTGGTGCAGCCCAAGCGTTGGGCCAAACTGATTGGGGACACCACCGAAAGACTCATCGGCAGTGCCCCCTGCAGCATTCTGGCGGTCAAGCCGACACCTGCGGTCTGACACGGTGCTATGTGCACGGCCATGGCGCACCAGCTCAATACAAAAGTCGACTTCATAGGGAGGAACGTGGCACTCGATGATGTCCTGTGCGGTCACCCTGGTGGCCGGTCGCACGGCCGCCCGGGGGGGCTAATGCGCACCGACAACCCCCTTGGCATGCCTTGGCAACGCGACCGAAATCAAGGCCGCCAGCAGCACGAAGGCGCAGGAGATCCACAGGCACGCCTGTAGGCCATACGCCTGGAACACCCACCCCGAGAGCAGTGTGCCGATCAGCCGCCCCAGGGCGTTGGACATGTAGTAGAAGCCCACATCCAGCGATACGCCGTCTTCCTTGGCATAGCTGACGATCAGATAGCTGTGCAGCGACGAATTCACCGCAAACAGCACGCCGAACAGCATCAGCCCGCCGAGCAGCACGACCTGGGCTGGCGCGCCGGCAGTCAGGCCCAAGGCGATCAGCGCGGGCACGCCAGCGAGGGCGGTGGCCCAGGCGAAGGCCGCCCGGCCGTCGGGGACATGACCGCGCGCCTTGCCGGTAAGACGAGGGGCAAGCGATTGGACGATGCCGTAGCCGATGATCCAGCTGGCCAGGAAGCCACCGACCTGCCAGAAATCCCAGCCAAAGGCGGTGCTCAGGTACACCGGCAGTGCCACGACGAACCACACATCGCGGGCGCCGAAGAGAAACAGTCGTGCGCCCGAGAGCAGGTTGATCGCCCGGCTCTTGGACAGCAGGTCGCGGAATTTCGGTTTGGCCTTGGCTTTGCCCAGATCCTTTTTCAGCAAGATCAGGCTGGCGAGCCAGATCAAGGCCAGGACTGTCGCCATGGCCAGCACCGCCTGGGTGAAGCCGAGCAGGGCAAGCAGTGCGCCGCCAAGGAAGAACCCCACGCCCTTGAGCGCGTTTTTCGAGCCCGTGAGTAGGGCAACCCATTGGTAGAGAGTGCCTTGCTGGCTGCCCGGAACCAGCAGCTTGATAGTGCTTTTGGCACTCATCTTGTTGAGGTCCTTGGCGATGCCGGACAGCGCCTGGGCGGCCATCACCCAAGGCACCGTCAGCCAGGCGGCCGGCACCGTGAGCATCAGCAAGGCCAGCACCTGCAGGCCCAGGCCGATGTTCATGGTGCGGTTGAGCCCCAGACGGGCGCCCAGGTAGCCGCCCACCAGGTTGGTGATCACCCCGAACACTTCGTAGAACAGGAACAGCGCCGCGATCTGCAGCGGCGTGTAGCCCAGTGCATGGAAGTGCAGCACCACCAGCATGCGCAAGGCGCCGTCGGTGAGGGTGAAAGCCCAGTAATTGCCGGTCACCAGCAGGTACTGACGGACTTGCGAAGACAGGGCAGACAACGCCTTCATGATCGCTGCTTACTCCGCCGTGCCGACCAGCCGGGCCAGCTCCGCTGCGCGGTTGGCATAGCCCCATTCATTGTCGTACCAGGCGTAGACCTTCACCTGGGTACCGTTGACCACCAGTGTCGACAAGGCATCGATGATCGAGGAGCGTGGGTCGGTGCGGTAGTCGATGGACACTAGGGGGCGTTCTTCATAACCCAGGATGTCCTTGAGCGGGCCTTCGGCGGCTGCCTTGAGCAGCGCATTGACTTCTTCGGCCGTGGTCGCACGCTCCACTTCGAACACGCAGTCGGTCAGCGAGGCGTTGGCCAGCGGGACGCGCACGGCATGGCCGTTCAGCTTGCCGCGCAGTTCGGGGAAAATCTCGGCGATCGCAGTGGCCGAGCCAGTGGTGGTGGGAATCAGGCTCATGCCCGAGGCGCGGGCACGACGCAGGTCCTTGTGCGGCGTGTCGAGAATGCTCTGGGTGTTGGTCAAGTCGTGGATGGTGGTGATCGAGCCGTGGCGGATGCCCAGGTGCTGGTGAATCACCTTGACCACCGGCGCCAGGCAGTTGGTGGTGCAGGAGGCGGCGGTGACGATGCGGTGCTGCGCCGGATCGAACAAGTGCTGGTTGACGCCCATCACCACGTTTAACGCGCCGCTTTCCTTCACCGGGGCACAGACCACCACGCGTTTGACGCCTTGGTCGAGGTAGGCCTGGAGCACGGCCACCGATTTCATCTTGCCGCTGGCCTCGATCACCAGGTCGCAGCCCGACCAATCGGTGTCGGAGATCGTCTTGTTGGCGGTGACTTTGATGCGCTTGCCCTCGATCACCACCGAGTCGCCTTCGGCATTGGCTTGACGGTGCCAGCGTCCGTGGACCGAGTCGAAGTTGATCAGGTGGGCGTGGGTTTCGGCGTCGCCGGCCGGATCATTGATCTGCACGAACTCGAATTCTGGCCACTCCCAGGACGCGCGCAGCGCCAGACGACCAATACGTCCAAAACCATTGATGCCTACTTTGATTGTCATGTTCTTGTGCTCGAAGTGGGATAAGCCCACCTCCAACGGAGGTGGGGAGAGGTCGTGAAGGGTTCAGATGGAACGTTGATTGACGCGCTTGGACAGTTCCTCGGCCGACTCCTTGCGCTCGGAGTAACGGTCGACCAGGTAATCGGCGCGGTCGCGCAACAGCAGGGTGAATTTCACCAGTTCCTCCATGACATCGACGACGCGGTCGTAGTACGCAGACGGCTTCATGCGCCCGGCTTCGTCGAACTCCAGGTAGGCCTTGGGCACTGACGACTGGTTAGGGATGGTGAACATGCGCATCCAGCGGCCGAGCACACGCAACTGGTTCACCACGTTGAACGACTGCGATCCACCGCAGACCTGCATCAGTGCAAGGGTCTTGCCCTGGGTCGGACGTACCGCGCCCATGCTCAAAGGGATCCAGTCGATCTGCGACTTGAACACGCCGGTCATTGCGCCGTGGCGCTCAGGCGAGCACCAGACCATGCCTTCGGACCAGAGCACCAGTTCGCGCAGTTCCTTGACCTTGGGATGATCGTCCGGGGCGTCATCGGCCAGCGGCAGGCCCGAGGGGTTGAAGATGCGCGTCTGGGCACCGAAGTGTTCCAGCAGGCGGGCCGCTTCTTCGGTCAACAGCCGGCTGAAGGAGCGCTCGCGGGTCGATCCGTAGAGCAGCAGGATCCGTGGTTTGTGCGTGGAGGTCTGCACGCGCGCCAGTTTGTCCACGGTCGGCAGGTCAACGAGTGCGTTGTCCAGGTTGGGAATAGGGTGTTCGTTCATGATTTCACTCTTGGCAGAGGGACGGCGTTCTTTGCTCGCACGCCAATGGGAGCAATCAGCAGCAGGAGGCGAGGCGCTGGGGCCGCTCGCCCATGACATCCAGGCGTCGGGTGCTGGTGCTGAGCCATTCGCGGTTGGCCTCCAGCGTGGTTGCCAGCACTTCGCGTACCCAGGCGGGCAATGCGGGATGTAACCGGTAATACACCCATTGGCCTTGACGGCGGTCTTCCAGCAGGCCACAGGTGCGAAGTTGCGCCAGGTGGCGGGAGACCTTGGGTTGGCTTTCATCCAGGGCGCAGATCAGTTCGCACACGCAGAGTTCTTCCTCGCGGGCAATCAGCAGCATCATGCGCACACGGTTCTCGTCGGCGAGGCACTTGAAAACCTGGGTGGGCGACAAAGGGTCAATCATGGCGGTTCTCATGGGCTGACGAGCACGAGTTTCGAGGGATATATGATTTTGTGAATATACGCCTTATCGAATATATCTCAAGCCCCCGCTGATCAGAGGCAGAGCTCAGCGGGGCGGTCAGGCGCCAAGGGCCTGGCCACCTCGTCCGGCATTGGCCGGCGACCACTCAGCGCATGTGCAGGATGATCGGGCTGCTGCTGGCCGGGTCGGTGTGTTCGCGCAGCTTGGCGACCGCCTGGGCCTGCACTGCACCGCCCCGATTACCCCAGGCGCTGCGCATGAAAGTCAGGACATCGGCAATCTGCCGGTCCGACAACTGCTCGCGAAACGCCGGCATGCGGTAAGCGTCCGGTTGGCCTTGGGCGACGACCCGTTGCGAGCCGTTGAGGGTGATGTTGATGGCCGAGGCGTCTTCCTTGGCCAGCGCCGAGGTGGCCCCGGCCAGGGGCGGCATCCATTCGGGCTGGCCCTTGCCATCGAGGCCGTGGCAGGAGGCGCAGTGGGTCAGGTAGGTCTGGGCGCCTGGGGTGTCCAAGTGCGTGGCAGGCAAGGCCTGGTATTGCCAGGGCGCACCGTCGCGCTCACGGTCGCCCGGCAATGACTTGAGATAGCGCGCGATCGCCGTCAGGTCCTCGTCGTTCATGAACTGGGTGGAGTTGTTGAAGGCTTCGGTCATCGAGCCGAATACCACGGCATGCTGGTTTCGCCCGGTCTTGAGGAACTGCACGATGTCCGCCTCGCTCCAGCGCCCAAGGCCGGTGTTGTGGTCGCCGCGCAGGCTCGGGGCATACCAGCCATCGAGCAGGGCACCGGCCAGGAACGGCGCACCTCGCTCATCCAGGGCCTTCTCGTTGAAGGCCAGGCCCCGAGGTGTATGGCAACTGCCGCAATGACCGGGGCCCTGGACGATATAGGCGCCGCGGTTCCACAGTGCATCCTGTGCGGGTTTGACCGCATAGGGTGTGGTGGGCGAGAACAGGCCGTTCCACAGGGCGATGGGCCAGCGCAGGTTGAGCGGCCAGGGAATGTCGCTCTGGATGTTGGCCTGGTTGACGGGCGGTACGCCGTGCATGAAGAAGGCATACAGCGCCCTGACGTCATCGTCGCTGAGCTTGGCGTAAGAGGGGTAGGGCATGGCCGGGTACAGCCGTCGGCCTCCTGGCGCGACGCCCTGGCGCACGGCGCGGTCGAAGTCAGCCAGGCTGTAGGTGCCAATGCCGGTCTGCCGGTCGGGGGTGATGTTGGTGGCATGGATCGAGCCCAGCGGCGTGGCCATTTCCAGACCGCCAGCGAATGGCTTGCCCGACGGCAAGCTGTGGCAGGCGACACAGTCGCTCAGGCGAGCGACGTACTCGCCACGACTGACCAGCGCAGCGTCCGGTGGCGCCTCGCCGGCCAGGGGCGAGGCTGGCTCACGGGTGACATACCAGGCCAACAGGCCTGCCGCAGCCAGGCACGGCAGGGCCAGCCAACGGGCGGCGGTTGCGAGTCGACGGTTGTGCATGGGTGGCCCCTGGGCGTCAGCTGAAGGTATAGCGACTGAGCGGCATGCTGCGAATGCGCTGACCGGTCAGCCGTGCCACCGCGTTGGCCACGGCAGGCGCCACCGCTGGTAGCGGGGGCTCGCCGATCCCGCCCATCTTCGCGCCGCTCTCGATGATGCGCACATGCACCCTCGCCATGCGCGAAGGCGGCAGCACCGGATACAGGTCGTAGTTGCGCGCCCGCGGCATGCCGTTTTGCCATACCGCTTCCTCCAGCAGCACCTGGGACAGCCCCAGGGCCACCGCGCCGTTGACCTGGGCTTCGATGATCGCCGGGTTGACGATGCTGCCCGGGTCGATCGCCTGCCAAATGTCGTGCACCTTGACCTGGCCGTTCTCGATCGACACCTCGGCGATCACCGCCGCCTCGGAGCCGAATGGCGAGGCCATGGCCACGCCACGGGCGCGCGTGCTGCCATCCTCGGCCGTGAACGGACCGCGCTTCCAACCGCCGGACAACTCGCCGACCGCCTGCAGTAATGTGGTCAAGCGCGCGTTGCCCTGCAGCAGGTGCAGACGCAACGCGTAGGGGTCCTGGCCGCCCTTGTCGGCCAGTTCGTCGAGAAAGGCTTCGTAGAAGAAGTCGTTGAGCGAATTACCCACCGAACGCCAGTAGCCGAGCATGGCCGGCCCTTTGACGTAGATCTGGGCGATGCGCGTGTTGGCGATGGCGTAGGCCTTGCCCGACAGCCCCTCGAGCGCTGTAGGGTCCAGTTGCTCGCCCTGTTTGCCGGCGATGGCTTCGGTAGGACCCTCGGTGGCGCTCACCGCTTCAAGCGCCACCGGCAGCCCTTTGTCATCGAGCCCGGCGCGGAACTTGACCACGGCGACGGGGCGCAGCACATCGCGCAGGAATTCTTCCTCGCGCGTCCAGATCACCTTGACCGGGCGCCCGACTGCTTTGGCCAGCGCGATGGCCTGAGGGTAGGGGTTGGCCGAGTCATAGAGAAAATGCCGACCGAAAAAGCCGCCGAGCAGAGGCGAGTGCAGGGTGATCCGCGCAGGGTCGAGCCCGGTGCGTTTGGCGATGTCGTCGCGGAACATGTCTGGCGCCTGGTTGGGCAGCCACACCTCCAGCGAACCGTCCGGGTTGAAGCGCGCGGTCGCCGAGGGCGGCTCCAGCTGGGCATGGTTGAGGTACTGATTGTGGTAGGTGGCCTCGACGGTGGTCTTGGCGCTGGCCAGGGCCGCAGCTACATCACCATGTTTTTCGTCATCGCGGCCTGGACCTGGTTGGGCTGCCAGGTGCTCGCGCCAGGCATCGCTGGAAAAATCCTTGGGCATGGGCCGTACCGTCGCGTCGGGCCCCGGCTCCTGCCAGTCGACCTGAAGCGCCTCGGCTGCACGCTTGGCGTACCACCAACGCTCGGCGACCACTGCGACCGCACCGGGCAGTAGGTGCACGGAATGTACGCCTTTCATGGCCTTGACCTGGGCTTCGTTGCGGATGCCGCCAGGGGTCATGCCCAGACGTGGCGCATGCTGCACGGCGGCCTGGAGCATGCCGTCGAGGTGGATGTCGATGCTGTACTGGGCCTTGCCGGTGGACTTGTCGTAGGCATCGACGCGCTTGACCGGCTTGCCGATCCAGCGGAACTGGCTGGGGTCGCGCAGCGGGACACTGGCCGGGTCCGGCACGGGCAGGTCCATGGCGCGTCCGGCCAGCTCGCCATAGGTGATGCTGCGCCCAGAGGCGCCATGGACGACCTTGCCAGGCTCGGTGGAGAGTTCGCCCACCGGCACGTCGAAGTGCTCGGCGCCGGCCTGCAGCAGCATGGCGCGGGCCATGGCGCCGAGACGGCGCATGGTCGGGTAGCTCATGCGCACCGACATGCTGCCGCCGGTGATGCGCATGCCGTTTTCCATCACCACGTAGGCTTCGCCAGGTGGGGCGCTGTCGACCACGAACGTGGCCGGGTCGGCATCCAGTTCCTCGCCGACGATCTGCGCCATGGCGGTGTAGGTGCCTTGGCCACCTTCCATGAACGGGCTGAGCAGGCGTACGGTGTTGTCCGGGCGAATCTCCAGGAAGGCCGGCACCTGGGTGCCGCGTTCAGTGCCGGTAGCTGTGGCCGCCTGCACCCGGGGTGAACCCAGGGGCAGGCCGAAGCCCAGCACCAGTGCACCGACGGCGGTACCGGCGAGAAAACGCCGGCGCGACAGGTTGACGGTTGCACCGAGCGTCAGGCTCAGCAGGTCTTCGGGGAGCTCCAGGGGCGTTTTCATCAGGCTTTACCCCCTTGGGCCAGGTCGTGCATGGCGGCGTGGATGGCGTTGTAGGTGCCGCAGCGGCACAGGTTGACCATCGCCGCGTTGATCTGCTCGTCGTTGGGCGTGGGTGTGTGCTTGAGCAGTGCGGTGGCCGCCATCACCTGGCCGGACTGGCAATAGCCGCACTGAGCCACCTGGTGTTCGACCCACGCCGCCACCACGCGCTTGCCGACCTCATCGGCCTCGATCGCCTCGATGGTGGTCACCTCCCGCCCGACCACACCGGCCACCGGCGTGACGCAGGCGCGCACCACGTTGCCGTCGACCAGCACCGAACAGGCGCCGCACTGGGCCAGGCCGCAGCCGTACTTGGTGCCGGTCAGCCCCAGGTCGTCGCGGATCACCCACAGCAGCGGCGTGTCGGCTTCGGCATCGACCTGATAGGTCTTTTGGTTGATTTTCAGCTCCATGGCTCACCTGTAATCAGTCGGTTGATGTGTCGATTCTTATAGGCAGGAGGGCAGGACACCCAATCAGGAAACGCTAGCACAGGCGCAGCGCAGCGCAGCTCGAGGGCGGCAGCATTAGACCAATGCTGGACGATCATTAGCCTGATTGCAGGGTAGCCCACCGGTTGTCTGATTCAGTTCTCATTCCTGCCCATGGAGGTTGCATGCCAGGGCGGTTTCGATAGGGTGGCGCTCTGGACAGGAGTCGCAGGAGGCCGACATGCGTATCAGGGGTAATGTGTTTTGGAACTGGGCTGATGCGACCCTTCATCATCGAACGCATCAGGAGGCGCTCGACGATGGCACCTGTATCGATGTGCAGGTAAGGCTGTCGCGCACCGGGGCCACGCAGTTGTTCATCGGTGTGTATGCACGTGGCGGCAAGGCCTTGCACGAAGAAGCGTTCGATGCTCGCCCAGGCGAGACCATGACCCGGGCGCTGGCCTGGGGGGTGGGCCGCGCCAGGTGGGTAGCCGGCGAGCGCGTCGCGGTCCCCGCCTGCGCCAAGTGACCGACACCCCGCGGCGCGGCCGGTGCGCTGCCATTTATCGGCCACCACGAACCGACGTAGCGGGCGATGACTCCACACAGGGCAAGTCTTTGTATTCCATCGACTGATGAGGCCCGACAATGAATGCCATCGAACTGCTGATCCAGGATCATGAAACCGTCAAGAAACTGCTCGAGGAACTGTCCAGCACCACCGAGCGCGCCGTGAAAAAGCGCAGTGAGTTGCTCGCCCGCATCGAACAGGAGCTGCAGATCCATACCGCGCTCGAAGAGCAGATCCTCTACCCGGCCATCAAGCAGGCCGGGGGCAAGGAAGAGGAGAAAATGTACTACGAGGCCAAGGAGGAACACCGCACCGTCGACTCGCTGGTCTTGCCCGACTTGCTGCAGACCGACACTGGCACCGTGGAATTCGCAGGCAGGGTCAAGGTGATGAAGGAGCTGCTGGAGCACCATATCGAGGAGGAGGAAGGCGAGCTCTTTCCGACTGCCAAGAAGCTGCTGGGCAAGCAGGCGCTCGAGGAGATGGGCGTCGCCATGCAGGCCCACAAGAAAATGCTAAAGGCCGACCAGAGCGCCGCCTGACGCCCATACGCGACCGGGTAGCCGGTCGCGTTTCATTTTCTCGACAGGAGCGCCGTCCATGGCCAGTCATCTGTTTCTGATCAGCTACATCCTCGATAACCAACCAGGCACCTGCGAAATGCGCAGCGACGAACAGGACATCAGCGTGGAATGCGCGCGCAGCTATCTGCAGGGGCTGCATCGCGGCGAGTCATCGTCGTTCACCGATGTACAGGTGCAGCGCATCGAGCATGAACATGAGCCGGGCACATCCCCGGCCCACTACCAACAACCCTGAGCGGTGTGGCCGGATGGTAGTCCGCACCGGCGACCGCCCTGAGGAACGCCCGGTCGGCCAGCCGGCGCAGGTCGCGCCATTCGGTCCACTCCACCAACCCGAGTCGGTCCATTTCATCCGCTTGGCGCAACAGCGTCTCGTGGTAGGTGCTGGGGCAGTCCTGGCGTAGCGTGTGATCGTCGAACAGGGCGAACCAGCAATCGATCGCCAGGCGCTTGCGTCGCTCCCGCTCCAAAGGCTCGTTGAATGCATTCATGGCCGTTTTCCTGCGCGCTTTGGCAATCGAGCCCGAGAGCGGGGCCAAGGTTCATTGCGAGCGTTCCGGCGGTCGTTTGGGGCGACTGTACCAAGCGTGTGAATCTCGAATGAATTTTCTTTCCCTGCCCCTGCTCCATAGGCTTGGAACCACTGAGGAGGCTTGTGATGGCAGGGCAGCAATTGTTTGTGATCGAGTACGAACTCCATGGCGAGTACCGCACGTTCATCATCCGCCTGGGGCGCATGGACAATGCCGAGGCCTGGCATTGGGCCTGTTGCGATGCGGGCGTGGGCATCATCCCACGGTTCGGCCAGCACACGATCAAGAAGGTCAGCCGACCCATGGCCGAGCGCTACGGCCTGGCCAACGTGCGTTGGCGTCCAGCGGGGCAGGGGCCCGAATTCGTCGCCCCGCCCATCGATGTGAAGAAGTTCAACGGCTCATGAGCCCGGGGGCACGTCATCATGGAAATCGATCCGCTACTCCACGCACTGCTGCTGGCCCGCGGACCGGGCGGGCAGGAGGATGAAGTCCGGCACATCTGCCAGCGCGAACTGGCTCGTCACTGCGACGAAACCCGCATCGATCGCGCCGGCAACGTGCTCGGCGTGCTGCGCGCAACCCAGCCTTGCGAGCCTGAACAGAGCATCCGATTGATGGCGCACATGGATGAGATCGCCATGATTGTGAAGCGCGTGAAGACCGACGGCACGCTCGAAGTACTGGCACTGGGAGGCGCGCAACCGATCAGTTTTGGCGTGTGCCCGGTGGAGCTGCTCGGCGACCAGCAGTGCCTGCCGGGCGTGCTCTCCTATGGCTCGATGCACAACAGCGGCCGCTCCACCAATGGTCGCGAAGTCCTATCTGGTGACGTGCACTGGCAGGACGTGCACGTGGTCACACGCCAGGATACCGCTGCACTGGAACGCGCCGGGATCAGGCCTGGCACGCGGGTCGTGCTCAGCCGGCACTGGCGCCAACCCTACGCGGTCAACGACTGCATCGCGGCGCATTTTCTCGATGATCGCGCGCCGGTGGCAGCGCTGCTGGGCTGTGCCCGTGATCTTAAGGCGCGCCGCGCCGGGCTGCGCCAGGATGTCTGGTTCGTCTTCACCACCCTGGAGGAAGAGTCCAACGCCGGAGCCATGTACGCCGCGGCGCGCCTGCCGGGCGATACTACCGTGGCAGTCGAAGTGGGCCCGGTGCTGGACGAGTACGGTACCCGGTTGAGCGCCGACCCGATCATCAATACCGGGGATCAAAAAGGTCTCTACAGCCGTAGTGTCGTCCATGGGCTGACGGCGGCGGCGCAGCGCGCCGGGTACAGGCCGCAAGCCGCCTTGCTGGTGGATTTCGCCAGTGACGCGAGCGCGGTCATGAGCGCGGGTGTCGCGGCGCAGGCAGGCTGCCTGGCCATTCCCACGGAGAACACCCATGGCTTCGAGATGATCCATGGCGATGGCATCACGGCCTGTGCAGCGACGTTGGTGGAATACGCGCTGGCGCCGCAAACCCCATCAGCCCCCCACAATCCACGTTGAACCTCTCCCAGGAGCGACCGGTGCCGCGCATCATCACCCCCGCAACCCCTGAGCACGAAATCAGCGAGCGCAATGCCAAGCTGTTCGGTTCTCCCAAGGAGCGTCTGGATTTCTACCGCCGGGAAATCCAGTACGAGACGAGCATCCTGGCCAACCGCACCGATGCCTTTCTTGCGGCCCAGTCGTTTCTGGTCATCGCGTTCGTTTCCTCCATGGGCAATCTCAATCCGGACTGGGGGGCGGCGTTCACCGTGATCGTGCCGCCGTTTCTCGCCCTGTTGGGGGCGTTGAGTTCGTTGAGTGCCTGGCCGGGCATTCGCGCGGCCTACAAGATCATCGACCATTGGCAGTTCAAGCAGAGCCACCTGCTGCGCAGCGAGCCCTTGATGGGGTTGGCTTATGACGAGTCACCACTGTTTTGCGAGACGGAAATCTCGCGACCTGGGTATCGCAAGTCATTGCTGTTTTCGTTGCGCACTCCTTGGGTATTCCTGGTGTTCTGGCTGGCCCTAGGGGGTTATGCGGTGGCAATCCAGGTGTTGTGATGTGCGCGGGGCCTGGCAGTCGAAGCGAGGCCGCGTGGCGCCTTTAGCGTAGCCGCATGCCCGCCTGTCGGTTCGACAGAGTCGAGGCGGGGAACTGGCTTTCACAAGCAGTACCCATCATCCCAAAGAGGCAACGCGACATGACATCCATTACCGACAATCTGCTCGACTGGCTGCGAGATGCCCATGCCATGGAACAGCAAGCCGAGAGCATGCTCAAAGGGCAGGCTGAACGCCTCGAGCATTACCCCACCCTCAAGGCACGGATCGTCCAGCACATCGAAGAAACCCAAGGGCAGCAGCGCGTGCTGGTCGAGTGCATCGAGCGCCTGGGCGGAAGCACTTCGGTGTTCAAGGACATGGCAGCCAAACTCATGGCCTTCGGGCAGGCAGTGGGCGGCATGGCCATGAGCGACGAGGTGGTCAAAGGGGCCATGGCCGGCTATGTCTTCGAAAACATGGAGATCGCCTCGTATACCGTGTTGATCGAGGCGGCGGAGGCGGCCGGCGACAGCGCCACCGCACAGGCCTGTAGGTCGATTCTCAAGGAAGAAGTGGCCATGGCCGAATGGCTGAAGGACCACCTGCCGGAAGTGACCCGTGCCTTCCTGGCCCGGTCCGCCGATCCGGATGCCGAAGCCAAACGCTGAAGCCAATCACCCGCACCGGCGTTTTGCCCGGTGCGGGTCCCCATCCTACTCCTGACCGTTGTTGACCTTGCCAAGCTCCGCCCCGGTCAGAGGCTGGGCCTGGGGGTTGGACATCGTCCTGGTTTTCATCGCGTCCAATGCGGTTTGCGACTGCGCGTCGAGCTGTACCGAGGCCTCGCCATCGCCGCCATCCACAGCCGGTTGAGGCTGTTCCACATAGACCCAGTCTTGTCCTTCATTCCAGGCCCCGCGCATTTCGCCACCTTTGGAAAGGTTGAAGTACGTGTTGTTGAACTCAGGATCTCCTGGCAGCTTGCCTTGGGGGAAGTTGGGCTGAATGGCATGCAGGGCTTTTTCGAAAGACAGTTGGTGAGCGATTTCCCGACTCATGAGAAAGCCCAGGGCATCCTTGATGCCGGGATCGTCCGTGACATTGATCAGCCGCTCGTAGACGATCTTGGCACGGGCTTCGGCGGCGATGTTGGAGCGAAGATCTGCAGTGGGTTCGCCAATGGTATCGATGTAGGCCGCCGACCAGGGCACACCGCCGGAATTGACCAAGGGTGCGCCGGCGCCATAGAGCAGGCTGGTGATATGCGAGTCGTTACCGGCACCGGTCAGCGAGCGGTAGAGCTCGCCTTCGGCCTCGATGCCCTCGGCCAGTTGGCCTTTGGCGCCCTTGTTGAGCATCACCACGATCGAGCCGATGATTTCCAGGTGGCTCAGTTCCTCTGTGGCGATATCGAATAGCAGGTCCTTGCGCCCTGGGTCATCCTCGCTCACGGCCTGGGTGAAATAGCGCATGGCGGCGGCCAGTTCCCCTTGGGGGCCGCCGAACTGTTCGAGCAGCAGATTGGCCAGCCCAGGATTGGGCTGCGCCACCCGCACGGTGTACTGCAGGCGTTTGTTGTGCATGAACATTGGAATGTGCCTCATCAACAGCGCCGGGGCGGCAGAACCGCCCCGGCAATCGGTGGGAAGTTAGCGGTCGTCGTCGCTTTTACGGCCGCCCCCATGGCTGTGCTGGCCGCCTACGCGACCGGCTTCGGAGGCCTTTTCACGGTCGTTGGCGAAATTGCCGCCGGACGCCTGGCCGCCTTTCTTGCCGGCCTCAGAGGCACGTTCAGGGTCGTTCTTGAAATTGCCCCCGGACATTTGGCCGCCTTTGTGACCGGCTTCGGCGGCGCGCTCAGGATCGTTCTTGAAGTTACCCCCGGACATCTGGCCGCCTTTGTGGCCGGCCTCGGAGGCGCGTTCAGGATCGTTCTTGAAATTGCCACCGGACGCCTGGCCACCTTTATGCCCAGCTTCAGAAGCTTTCTCCCGGTCGTTGGCGAAGTTGCCTGGGTTGGTGTTGGCGCTGCCGCCTTGGTTGCTTTGTTTGTCTTGGTTGTCAGCCATGATCTTTCACCTCATGTCATCTACACAGGAAGGTCTGTGTCTAGTAGTGACAAGGGCGAGGCATTGCGCCTCGCAAAAGGAATTGGAATTTGCTGACGGGTTGCTTTAAGGATTGACGGACCGGCGTTTGAGGTGCCAAAGCCAATAACACTGGCTTGTCTCGCACTGCTTTCGGGTGCGCAGGTTGTTGCTTTACGGATGACCTTCGCGCAAGTATTCGCAAGGCGCTGGCACTGTGGGTGAGATTCGATTGGTATGTGTCCCTTCGCTTGAACGGGGCGTCAGGTGTGCAGGTCTTCAGGGAAGAAGCGTCAGTCGGCGCTGCCGATACCCGAACCTTTGCCCAGAACACCCGGTATGCCTGCAAAGAAAAACCGCACAGCCAAAGCCCGCGCCACGATCGTCTGTCTACGCAACGGAAAGGTCCTGCTCGTACGCAAGAAAGGCGCGAGGTGGAACCTGCCAGGCGGCGTCATCGAACCGGGCGAGACGCCGGAAGAGGCCGCCATTAGAGAGTTGCGCGAGGAAGCCTCTTTACACTGCCAGGGCTTGCATGCGTTGTGTACATTGCCGGTTGGCAATGTGCTTCATCACATCTTCACCATCAACCTCGGCGAGCGGACACGGCCGGTGCCCAGCAACGAAATCGTGGCCTGCAAATGGGTGCTGCGCAGCGTGCTGGGCCGTATGCAATTGAGCAGCACCGCCGCTGCCTTGTTGGCCAAGGAGCTGCCGGTGTTGTCGGCACCGGTGTGACAGCGCCGGCCCATTCATCCGCGGTCAACGAAGCTGTCTGAACTTTACGCCGCCGTGCGCCTTCCTCTGTTCACACCTGTGGTTTTTTCGAATCGCAAGAGGAGGCGGATATGAGTGATCCTGTCACGTATTTCTGGATCGCCCTGGTGGCGATCATTCTGCTAGTCGATCTCTGGGCCATCGTCAGCGTGTTCCGCAGCGACAAGTCCGACGGCACCAAAGTGCTGTGGTCGTTGCTGCTGGTGCTGTTCCCAGTGATCGGGCTGGCCATCTGGGGCGTTGCCGGGCCGCGCGGCATCAAGCGTGGCACCGGACCGACTTCGCCTGAGCACAGCAAAGGATAGGAGGGGACGATGACCCAAGCTACCCACGAACCTGCTAAGCGCCCGCCCAAGGGTGAGGCCGAACGCGACAACGACGCCCATCGTCCTGATGGCTCGACCGGTACTGCGCACGACTCGACGGCGCAAAAGGCCGCGCGGGACAAAGGCAAACGCCACTGAGCCTGCCCAAGTTGGGCATGGTTAAAGGTCTACCCACGCTTGGCGCGAGGCTTTCGGGGCGTCGTGCTCGCAGCCTGCATCGACGCTACACTTGCATCGTCGAGATAGGCGGGTACGACCGAACCGAGGGCGCCCATGCGCAAGCTTTATCGACCGATGCTCTTGTCACTGATGTGTTTCCTGCTTGCCCCGGCGGCTGCCGGGGCAGCGCCGCCGTGCAAGCACTTGGTGGCAACAGGCAATCCCGAGTACCCGCCTTACCTGTGGCGCGACCCGCAGAACCCGCAACGCCTGATCGGCGCCAATGCCGATCTGCTCCAGCGCCTTGGCAGCGAACTGGGGCTTGAGATCGACGTGGTCTATGGCGGGCCGTGGTCGCGTGCGCAGGAGCAGGTCAAGAGCGGGCGGATCGACTTGATTGCCGGCGCCTTTCGTACCGCATCGCGCGAAGTCACCATGGATTTCATTCCCCCGCCGTTCCTGAACACGCCCAGCGTGGTCTGGGTGCGTCACGACGACCCGTTTTCCTACACAGGGTGGGCCGACCTGCAAGGGCGCAGCGGTGGCACCCTGGTCAACAACAGCTACGGCCAGCAATTTGACGACTACGCCAACGCTCACCTGAAACTCGAAGCGGTCCCCAGCGCGGACCAAGCGTTTCGCAAGCTGTTGTTCAAACGCAACGACTACGTCATCTACGAGCTTTACCCAGGACTGGCGCTGGCCCGCACTCTGGGCATCTCCCAGCAAGTGCAGGCGCTGGCGCCGCCTGTTTCCAGCGAAGGGCTGTACCTGACCCTCTCCCATCACTCGGCCTGCAACCAGCCCGAGCTACGGGCGCAACTGGCACAAAAACTCACCGACCTGCTCGACCGTGCCGTGCCCAGGCAACTGCTGGAGCAAAACCTCAAGCGCTGGCAGGACCAGCAGGCTCGGTCGGGTACGACGGGCAAGCCTTGATGGCGGCCTCACTTGAACCAGTTCAGCGCTCGGGGTTCGCAGTTGAGCAGCACATGCTTGAGTTCGCTGAATTCCTCTAGCCCTGCCGCCGACAGCTCGCGGCCAATGCCGCTGGCCTTGAAGCCGCCCCAGGGCGCCTGGGGAAAGGCCACGTTGTAGTCGTTCACCCAAAGCGTCCCCACCCGTAGCCGCCGCGCCAGACGATGGGCCCGGCCTAGGTCTGCGGTCCACACGCCCGCCGCCAAGCCATAGGGCGTATCGTTGGCAAGCTGAACGGCATGGTTCTCGTCGGTGAAGCGCTCGACGGTGATCACCGGCCCGAAGATTTCCTCACGGGCGATGCCCATGTCGGCCTGGACCTCGGTGAGTAGGGTAGGGCGCAGCCAGAACCCCTTGCTCAAGTGCGCGTCCCTGGGGATATGGCCACCTGCGCTCAGGCGGGCGCCTTCGCCTTGCGCCGTCTGGACCAGTGCCAGCACACGATCCCGATGCGCCGCCGAGATCAGCGGGCCCATGCGCGTACGGCTGTCGAAGCCATCGCCCAGGACGATGGCTTCGATGCGTTCGGCCAGGCGCTCGACGAAGCGGTCATGGATGCTCGCCTCCAGCAGCAGGCGCGACCCGGCCGAGCACACTTGCCCGGCATTGAAGAACACTGCGTTGAGCGCTTGGTCCAGCGCCACGTCCAGGTCGGCGTCGGCGAACACGATGTTCGGGTTCTTGCCGCCAAGTTCCAGGGCCAGGCGCTTGAAGTTGCCACTGGCGGCCTGCATGACCTTGGCGCCGGCATTGGCGCCACCGGTGAACGACAGCATGTCCACCCGCGCGCTGAGCGCCAGGCGATGGCCCACGGCGCCATCGCCGCAAACCAGGTTGAACACGCCGGGCGGCAGCGCGAGGGCGGCCAGCAGCGATGTCAGGTGCAAGGCGCTCAGCGGCGTCAGTTCGCTGGGTTTGAGAATCACCGTGTTCCCTGCGGCCAGGGCGGGCGCGAGTTTCCAGGCGGTCTGCAGCAGCGGGTAGTTCCACGGCACGATCAGTGCGCAGACGCCCACCGGCTCATGGCGCGTGACGCTGATGACATGGGCGGGCGCCTGGGGATGGGCGATGTCGGTGCGCGCTTCGAGCAGCCCCGCGTAGTAGCGGAAGGTGGCTACCACGCAGGCCAGGTCGGCCTCGCTTTCGCCGAGGGTCTTGCCAGTGTTGAGGGTTTCCAGGCGCGCCAGATGGGCGGCATCGGTTTCGATGGCCGCCGCGATGCGCAGCAGCACGGCGCTGCGCTCGTTCGGCGGCAGCTGGGGCCAGGGGCCGTGGTCGAAGGCGTGGCGGGCAGCGTCGATCGCGGCATCGATATCGTCGGCGCTTGCCTCTGGCGCCAGGGCGAGCAGGGTTTCGTCGGCGGGGTTGATGATTTCCCGATAGCGCTTGCTGTGCGGTTCACGCCACTGTCCTGCAATGAAGAGCTGATGATGCGCCATGCTGCGTTTCCTCGTGTGCATTGGAAATGACCGCACCATAGCCAGGCCCCTGGGCGCGATCTTGACCGAATGCGACAGCCATTACCGCCCGTGCATTCGCGACAAGCCAGGTCGCATCGCGTCAAGTCCTCGGTTGTGTGCTCCCTAGACTCGGGGATGTGAATGCGTACCCGGGGGGTGCGCTCGAAGCCCGAGGAACTGCCATGCACAACCCATCCATCGCCGTGTTAGACGCCCATGCCCAGCCCCGCGTCGAGCTCGCTTGCGCGTTTCGCTGGACTGCCCGCCTGGGCATGCACGAGGCCATCGCCAACCATTTCAGCCTGGCCGTGTCCGAGGACGGAAGGCGCTTTCTGATCAACCCCTATGGGCGGCATTTTTCCAGGATGCGCGCCAGCGACCTGTTGCTGCTCGATGCCGATGATCCTTCGGCCCTGCAGCGCCCCGGGGCGCCGGACATCACCGCCTGGGCTTTGCACGGTGCCTTGCATCGCCAGCACCCGCACGCGCGCTGCATCCTGCATGTGCATTCCAAGTACGCCACGGCCTTGGCCTGCCTGGCCGATTCACGCCTGCCGCCGATCGAGCAGAACGCCATGCGCTTCTTCGAGCGCGTGGCCATCGACGAGGGTTTCGATGGCATGGGCCTGGGGGATGAAGCGGAGCGAGTGAGTCGTCAGCTGGGCGACAAGCCGATCCTGCTGATGGGCAACCACGGCGTACTGGTGGCGGCGCCCAGCGTGGCCCAGGCCTTCGACGATCTCTACTACTTCGAGCGCGCCTGCGAGCTTTACCTCACCGCTCTGGCCACCGGCCGCCCGCTGCGCATCGCCAGCGACGCCGTGGCGCGCAAGACGGCCCGGCAGTGGTTGGACTACCCGGACTTCGCCACCCGCCATTTTGCCGCGCTGCAGGAAATCCTCGATGAACAGGAGCCGGACTACCGCGCCTGAACGTCCCAACCCTTTGCCACGCCCACCCTCAACCGTTCTGGAGTCGCTCGCATGCCGAAGAAAACAGCCGTATCCGTGCTCGCCGCATCGCTGTTCGCCGCAGCCTTTGCCACCGCCCAGGCGGGGGACCCCGTCGCCTGCCAGACCGTGCATTTCGCCGAGGTCGGCTGGGCCGACATCGCTGCCACTACAGGCCTTGCCACCACCGTGCTGCAGGGCCTGGGCTACAAGACCAAGACGCAGATGCTGTCGATCCCGATGGCTTACCAAGCCATGGAGATGAAGACGATCGATGTCTATCTCGGCGCATGGATGCCCTCGATGGCGGCGATCTCTACGCCGTTTCTGGAAAAAGGCAGCGTCGAGCGGGTGCGCACCAACCTGACCGGCGCCAAGTACACCCTGGCGGTGCCGGACTATGCCTACGAGGCTGGGCTCAAGGATTTCAAGGACATCGCCCGGCTCAAGGACCAGTTGCAGGGGCGCATCTATGGCATCGAGGCGGGCAACGACGGCAACCAGATCATCCAAGGCCTGATCGACAAGGATCGCTACGGCCTCAAGGATTTTCGCCTGGTCGAGTCGAGCGAGGCCGGCATGCTGGTGGAGGTGCGCCGGGCCGTGCGCTCGAAAAAACCGATCGTGTTCCTGGGCTGGGAGCCGCACCCGATGAACACCCAGTTGTCGATGCGCTACCTCAGTGGCGGCGATGACGACTTCGGGCCCAACTATGGCGCTGCGGTGGTCGATACCCACACCCGCAAAGGCTTTGGCCAGGAGTGCCCGAACGTTGGGGCGCTGTTATCGCGGATGGAGTTCCAGCTTGGGATGGAGAGTCAGATCATGGGCGCGATCCTCAACGACAAGCGAAAGCCTGCGCTGGCATCGCGTGAATGGCTCAAGCGCAATCCGCAGGTGCTGGACAGCTGGTTGGCGGGGGTGACGACCTTCGATGGCCAGCCGGGCGTGTCGGCGGTGCGCCGTTACCTGGGGCTCTAGCGCAAGGCCCCCGGGGCCGCGTTGCGGCCCCAAAGGTTCGCATTGCGCTTAGATCGCCAACGGCTGCCGGTCATGCCCTAACGGTTGACGCATGACCGGCGCGTTCAAACTCTGCGAACGGTCATTGCTCGGCGCACAGCCAAACTTGGCGCGGTAGGCGCGGGAGAAGTGCTCCAACGAGCCGAACCCAGCGCTGGCGGCTACCTGGGCGACGCTCATGCGGGTTTGCTGCAACAGGTTGTGCGCACGCGCCAGGCGCAGGCTGAGGTAGTACTTCAATGGCGTCAGGCCGGTGTGCTGCATGAACTGGCGCTCCAGTTGCCGACGCGACAGCGCCACCCGCTCGGCGATGGCCTCGCAACTCAGCGGCTCTTCCAGGTGCTGCTCCATCAGCTCGATGGCCCGCCCCATCTTGCCCGCCTGGGCGTGCAGGCTGCGGCGATAGCCCTCAGCCTGCTGGACCTGCGGCTCACGCACCTGCTCGATGAGCATGTGCATGGCCACCTCGCGCGCCAGATTGCCGCCGGCCAGGTGATCCAGCCAGTTGAGGACCATGTCCAGCACGGCGGTGGCGCCCGCGCAGGTCAGACGCTTGCGCCCCAGCGAGTAGAGCTGCGCGCACGCCTGGACCTTGGGGTAGCTTTCCTGGAAGCCTTGCAGGTTGTCCCAGTGCACCGCCGCCGGATGGCCATCGAGCACGCCGGCGGCGGCGAGTAGCTCGGTGCCGGTCTCGATGCCGACCATGATTGCGCCGAATGCGGCCTGGCGCTTGATCCAGGCCTTCAGCGCCGGGTTGCGTGCATGGCGGTGCACGTCGAAGCTGGCAATCACCGCGCAGGCGTCGAACTCGGTGTGCTCGCCGATGCCTGCCTGGGCGCTGGCCAGCAGGCCGTTGCTGGCGGGCACGGGCTGGCCGTCCACCGAGAGCAGGGTCCACTGGAACAGACTGCGTTGGGCCAGCCAGTTGGCGATCGAGAATGGCTCGATCAGCGAGGCCAGGCCGAAATTGGAAAACGACGGCAACAACAGGATGCCGATGCGCAGGGGAGGGCTGGCGGGGCCCTGCCATTGAAGGCCAAGGGTTTCGGATCGGTTCATGGTTGCACCAGGCTCGACAATGGGCGTCGGCTGCATGGGCCGGCGCCTCGTTCATAGAAAAGGCCCGCTGCGCCTATCCAAGCGCAGCGGGTCGGCTTTGGCAAGCGCGCTTCAGCGCTGGCATTGGCGCCAGTGCGGGTGAATCCACACCGGGGCATCGTTGGCCGGCAACGGGTCATGGCCGCGGATCAAGTCACTGGCCTTCTCGGCGATCATCACCGTGGGCGCGTTGGTGTTGCCACTGACGATCTGCGGCATGATCGAGGCGTCGACCACCCGTAAACCACGCAGGCCATGCACGCGCAACTGCGGGTCGACCACCGCCTCCGGATCGCCGGCCGGGCCCATCTTGCACGTGCCGCTGGCGTGGTAGCCGGTCTCGGTGACGCGCCGCGCCCAGGCGTCGAGCTGCGCATCGCTCACTTGGTCGGCACCGGGTACCAGCTCATCGCCCGCATAGGCACGCATCGCCGGTTGCGCGAGGATCTCGCGCACCAGTCGGGCACCGGCGCGCATGTCGGCGCGGTCGCGTTCGCTGGTGAGGTAGTTGAACAGGATGCGTGGCGCCTGGTGCGGGTCGGCGCTGGTCAGGCTGACACTGCCCAGGCTGGTGGGACGCATCAGGTCGATGTGCACCTGGAACGCGTGCTCCGGCACCAGATCGACGCTGCCCGGTTGCACCGCCAGGGGCATGAAGGTCAGTTGCAGGTCGGGAAACTCCACGCCCGCCCGCGAACGGATGAAGGCGCCGGCCTCGAAATGATTGCTCGCCGCCAGGCCATCGTGGCTGGCGAACCAGCGCGCGCCGATCAGCCATTTGCCTGGCGCCCGCGTCCAGGGATAGATCGACACCGGCTGCTTGCAGCGGTACTGCACCACGGTGTCGGGATGATCGTTGAGCCGCTGACCAACCCCTGGCAGATCCCGCACCACGGGAATGCCCAGGCGCTGCAGGTCCTCGGCAGGGCCAACGCCGGAGAGCATCAGCAGTTGGGGCGAGTTGATGGCGCCTGCGCTGAGCAGCACTTCGCGGCGCACGCGCACCTGGTGCACGGCACCGTCCATTTCCAATTCCACCCCGTAGGCCTGGTCGCCGTCGAACAGAATCCGGCGGCTCAGCGCCGAGGTGGCGACCGTGACGTTGCCGCCTTGGAGCGCTTCGGCCAAGTAGCCGCGAGCAGTGCTCCAACGCTTGCCGTCGCGGGTGGTGCGGTCGACCGGGCCGAAGCCTTCCTGGCGGTAGCCATTGAGGTCGCCGCTCGCGCCGTAGCCGGCTTGCTGTCCGGCTTCGATGAAGGCCTGGCACAGCGGTGACGACGTATCGCCTGGGGTGACGTGGAGCAGCCCGGCCCCGCCCCGGTAGCGGTCGGCGCCGTCCCGGTGGTTTTGCGCACGGATGAAGTACGGCAGCACCTCGCGGTAGCTCCAGCCCTCGCAGCCGTGCTCGGCCCAGCCGTCATAGTCGCGGGCATGGCCGCGGATGTAGACCATGCCGTTGATCGACGAGGAACCGCCCAAGGTGCGCCCGCGTGGCGTGCCGATACGCCGGCCGTCCAGGCCCGGCTCCGGTTCGCTGCTGTAGCGCCAGTTGAAACGCGTGCCGCCCACCACGATGCCCACGGCCGAGGGCATGTCGATGGTCCAGCTGGCGTCCGGCGGGCCGGACTCCAGCACCAGGATGCGCAGCGCCGGGTTCTCGCCCAGGCGCTTGGCCAGCACGCAGCCGGCCGAGCCTGCGCCGATGATCACGTAGTCGTATTCATGCCCGAGCATAAGGCTCTCCCTCAACGGTCAGCGGCCTTCGCCGATTCCGTCGAACACCAGCTTGTGGAAGTGATGCACCAGGTGCTCGCTTTCGTTGCTGCGTTCGGCATCGATCATGTAGCGGCCTTGGTCGTAGCCCAGCGAGTGCAGGCCTTTCTGCACACTGATGTTGAGCTCGATGTCTTCCGGGCCCAGGTCTTCGTTCATCCATTTCATGCAGGCATGGGAAACCGCCGGCACCTGTTCGTGCGGGCTGTAGTAGCCAAAGCGCAGCAGCGAGCGTTCGGCGTCCAGCGGAATCATGATGAAGGTGCCGAGGAACTCGGAGAACGGGAAGGTATAAAAGGTGTTGTTCGGCCATAGGCCAATGTTGAAGAAGCGCTCGTCGGGGTTGCGCGGCCCGCTGAGTTTCACGCCGTAGGCTTCCATGGCCTGCAGGTTGGCTGGGGCGATGTAGGTCCACCAGTTGTCACGCTTGGTCAGGCGGTAGCCTTTGAAGTCGATCAGCTTGGCCAGGTCGATATGGCAAGGGCCGGACAGCTTGAAGTGATACCCCTCGATGGAGTTGTCCATGATCACCTTCCAGTTGGCCGGCACGATCACGTCCTGCTCCTCGATCAGGCGCATCTTGCCCAGCTCGGGAAACACCGCTCGCATCTCTTCATCGGCGCCGGGGAACAGTTCGGCCAGCGAGGGGGCTTGGGCGTCGAAGTTGAAGTAGACGAAGCCACCGAGCTCTTCGACGCGGACCTTGGGAATATTGAACTGCTGCTTGTCGAAGGCGATCAGCCGTTCGCTACGTGGTGCGCTGCGCAGGCTGCCGTCCATTTCGTAGCACCAAGAGTGATAGGCGCAGCGCAGCACCCGGGTGTCGCTGCCCCGGCGCACGTCCAGCAAGCGATTGCCGCGGTGCTGGCAGACGTTGTGAAAGGCATTGATCTTGCCATCGTTGCCACAGGCCACCACCACGCTCTGGTCAAAGATGTCGCAAACCACGAATTGCCCGGGCTCTGCGAACTCGTTGCGATGGCCGGCCAGGTGCCAGGCGCTCATGAAGATGCGGTCGCGTTCGGCGGCGAAAATCTGCTCATCGAAGAAGTAACGCGAGGGCAGGGTGAACGCCTGTTCCGGGCGCTGATCGGCCCAATCTGCAATGCAAGTGCTGTGCTTGAACTGTTCGACGGATTGCATGGCTGGTCTCCTCCAGACATTGCCCCTTGGGTTCGGTCAGGGGCTTGCTCGGAAGTTAATCTAGGGGAGGGGCAACAGGCGCTCTTGATGGAAAGCGACAACATTCGCCTGTGTTGGCGGGAGTGCTACGGCGATAGGAACGTGCCCTTGGGGCGCGGTCTTCGCCCCTGGCCTGGCACCGTTGGCAAAGTTTTTGATTTTTTTGAAAAAAGCGCTTTACAGCTGGGGGGCGCCCCCTTAATATGCGCGCCACACGACAGGCACATAGCTCAGTTGGTTAGAGCACCACCTTGACATGGTGGGGGTCGTTGGTTCGAGTCCAATTGTGCCTACCAAACAAAAGCCCCGGGTTTCCGGGCACGAAAAGGGCGATCCGCAAGGGTCGCCCTTTTTTCGTTTGCAAAGTTGTTGCAAACCCCGCCTAAGAAGGGCCACTTCACACATACAGGTTGGAATTAGGCGCGTGTTCATCTCGAAGTAGGCCCGGACCTGTCCCGTGACAGCGACAGGTCCGCTGAAAGTGTTCAGTGCACCTTTCTAGGCGCCTGGCTGCAGGGCATGGTGTGACGAGGTTGGCTCTGTAACCACTCGATCAACGCCCCCAGTGGCAAGGGATGGGCGAGCCAGAAGCCTTGGCCTTGTTCGCAGCCTTTGTCGCGAAGCCACTCAAGTTGCGCCTGCGTTTCGATACCTTCGGCCACCACCTGCATATCCAGCGCATGGGCAATCCCCAAGATCGCACGGACGATGGCTTGGTCGGAGGTATTATCAGAAAGTTCCTTTACAAAAGACCGATCGATTTTCAATTTATGAAAGTGCAAGCCGCGCAGACGACTCAGTGACGAGTAGCCGGTTCCGAAGTCGTCCATGGACAGTGAAATCCCAGCGTGATTCAGCGCGCGTGCGTGCTCGGTCACCAACTCCAGATTGTGCATGGCGACATCTTCGATGATTTCGATTTCCAGGCGGTTGGTGGGCAGGCGGGCTGCATCGCAAAGGTTGGTCACCGTTTGCACGAAGTCGTAACTGCAAAATGAACTGGCACTGATGTTCACTGCGACGGGGACATCCAACAGGCCCTCTTCGATCAGTCGGGCATTGTCTTGGCAGGCTTTATCCAGTACCCACCGCGTCAGCTCTGGCATCAGCCCATAGGTTTGCGCGATGGGTAGGAACTCATTCGGCGCGATGAGCGTGCCGCTGTGGTCACGCCAACGTATCAAGGCTTCCAGTCCGCAAGGGGCTCGGCTTTGCAGGTCGAACTGCAATTGGTAATGCAGCTCGAATTCTTCTTTCTGGATGGCCTCGCGCAAACGCGTCGAGAGTTGGAAAACGTACTCTGATTTTTTTCGCATCTCTTGGTCGAACAGGCATGTCTGCATGCGGTCACTGGACTTTGCCTGGTACATGGCAATGTCCGCAGCGCTGACCAATGCATCGCTGGTTTCTCCATGTTGGGGATACAAACTTATGCCGATACTGGCGGAGACTCTTAGCGGCATGTCATTGATCAAGAAGGGGTCTTCCAAGCTATGCAACAGGCGATGGGAGACTGCTTGCAGCGTGAGCTCGTCACTCGAGGTGATGAGTGCGATGAACTCATCGCCGCCAATCCGTCCCAAACTGTCGTTTTCGCGAAGGCTGGCACGAAAGCGCTCTGCGACTTGTGTCAGCACTTTATCGCCGATGGTGTGGCTGTAGTTGTCGTTGATCTGCTTGAAACCATCCAGGTCGATATACAACACGGCAAGTTGCTCGTGTTGTATCCGGCATTGCACTAGCGCGTTGTCCAGGGTTTTGATCAGTTGATGGCGATTGAGGCAGCCGGTGAGGCTGTCATGCGCAGCCAGTTGGATGATGCGCTCCGATAACCGGCGCCGCTCGCTGATGTCATAGCAGATGCCGACAAAAGCCTTACGCCCGTCGAATTGAAATTCACTGACATTCAGGTACATGGGGAACTGTGAGCCGTCCTTGCGCTGCCCCACGACTTCACGACCTACGCCAATTATCGTTCGATTCCCGGTCTTGGAATAATTGGCCAAATAGCCGTCATGGGCTTTTGCATAATCCGTAGGCATCAAGCACGACACGTTTCGCCCAATGAGTTCTTCTTGCCCATAGCCAAAGTCTTGTTGGACCGAGCGGCTGACCGCTTGGACGATACCCCGTTCATTAATGATTACCACGGTATGCATCGAAGCGTCGGTGAATACTTCAAACATGGAGAGGTCAATGTTGCACAGATCAGTTTTCAAGCGTTGCATTGCGCTTCAAATTCCTTTCGGTCCACGGTCAGGACGCTGCAATTTTGGTGTTGCGCAGTAGGGGTTCGTGCACTGAAAACGTGTTTCAGTAATGGCTAAAACCACATGATTATTAAGCTTTTTAGAGAGTGAGTTTTTGCTGCAGAGAGGAAATCTTTCGCTGGCGGGGAATATTTTTATCGATCGTGGCCGTACAGCTGCAGCGGGCCGGTCCGGGCAAAGTCACATGCGATAGGCTGCATGGATAAAGGCCAATGGCCTTCTTTATAAGCGGGAAGGGGTGCACTTGCCTGATGGGCGGTACCTTGGGTGATCGATGCTAAATCGGCCCCACCGGCCTGCACCGGCAGGTCGCACATGGGCAAAAAAATGACGTAAACAGATTACGTACCCTTTAAACCCAGCACGTACATTGACCCTCTAGTAAAGTAAGAATAATTAGTCGACCAATGCATGTCTCATCAGGCCAATACGGCGAATGTGTGAAAGCTAAATCGTGTCGCTTCCCAAGCGAAAGCTGCTTTCATATTGACGGCTCGCACCCCGTTGGGGCTAAAACAAGTTAGCGTGCTAAGTGGTATTGTTGAACGACGGTTCAAAAAAACACGGCGTCTTTGCGACCGCAGGATTAACGTTGCAATTTTCAAATAACTAAAAAAACAAATTTTAATATATCGATTATTTCGAGAATTATTAAAAGTAGCCCGTGATGGGTGCTCGCCTGCATGTCGAAGAGGTATCTGTATGTCGTCGCAAAAGGACGGAAAGCCTGCTCAAAACGGCTTTCCTCCCCAGTCCATCGGCTTTCTTTTGCTGGACAGTTTCACGCTGATCTCCCTGGCGTCCGCCGTCGAACCGCTGCGCATGGCCAACCAGCTTTCTGGACGCGAGCTCTACCGTTGGCACACCCTGACCGTCGATGGTGGCCAAGTCTGGGCCAGCGATGGCTTGCAGATTGTCCCCGACGCCGCCATGCACAACGCGCCGCCGATGGATACCGTGATTGTCTGCGGTGGCGTCGGCATTCAACGCACCGTCACCCGTGAACATATCACTTGGCTACAGGCCCAGGCGCGCAAGTCGCGGCGCTTGGGCGGGGTATGCACCGGCAGTTGGGCGCTTGCCTGCGCCGGGTTGCTCGACGGTTTCGATTGCAGCGTGCATTGGGAGTGCCTGGGCGCGATGCAGGAAGCCTTTCCGCGGGTAAACATGAGTACCCGCTTGTTCAGCCTGGATCGCAACCGCTTCACCAGTTCGGGAGGCACAGCCCCCTTGGACATGATGCTGCACCTGATCAGTCGCGAGCACGGTCGAGAACTCTCGGCGGCCATTTCAGAAATGTTCGTGTATGAGCGTATTCGTAATGAGCAGGACCATCAGCGTGTGCCGCTCAAGCATATGCTCGGCACCAATCAGCCGAAGTTGCAGGAAATCGTCGCGCTGATGGAGGCCAATCTGGAGGAGTTGATTGATCTGGATGAGCTGGCCAAATATGTGAATATTTCACGGCGCCAACTTGAACGATTGTTTCAGAAAAACCTGAACTGTACCCCCTCTCGTTATTATCTGCGGTTGCGTCTTGTCCGGGCGCGTCAATTACTCAAGCAAACGCACATGTCGATCATCGAGGTGGCTTCCGTGGTGGGCTTTGTCTCCACGCCGCACTTTTCCAAGTGCTACCGGGAATACTTCGGAGCGCCACCGAAAAACGAAAGAGCTACCTCCAATACTTCGCAAAAGCTGCTGCTGGATGACGACGAGACAAAGGGGCCAGACGACACCACTAAAAGTTCGCTCGACCAAGCACAAAGCGAGTCGACTTTCGCGAGCGTGAAGTTAAAACTTTAACCCTGCGCAAAACGGGTAGGGGCACAGCGACCCCTCCCGCCAGTGACCCTTCAGTTTCCGTGGGTGTGCTCTTTTCCATCTTGGTGGACATGCGTCGTTGGCGAAGGTGTGGCGGGCTGGGCAACGTCCGTTTCGGCCCCGCCATGCCCATCGTGGTGACCTGAGCTGTGTGCTGAGTCGGAGGGTGGATGATGCGCCTTCGATTGCTCCGTACCCTGACCATGGTGGCCTCCAGCGCTGTGCATCGCACTCTCACCACCGCTGTGCTGGTGGCCGCCACTGCTCGCCACCATCGCCTGATACTGCTGAGCGTCCATCTGGGGCAGTCGATCGAGGAAGGCGACGATCCCCCAGATGTACTGATCCCCCATGCTCTTGCCCCATGCCGGCATGCCTGTGGCCTTGATGCCATGCTTGATGGTCCAGAACGCCACGGCGGGATTATCACCGGTCCCGATCTTGGCCAGGTTCGGAGGCGGGGGGTAGAGCGCTTGGCTGAGTTCGGTCTGGTCAACCCCAGGGGCGAGGTGGCACCCGACGCACATGGCGTTGTAGTTGCCCGCTCCCGTGCGGATCAGTGCTTCATCCTTGAGGTTCGGCACCTCGATATCCCTGGCGCGCACTTCGATGGAGCGCTCCCGGGCCATGACCAGGAAGGCATGCACGGCGGGGAAGTGGGGATCATCGGCGCCCACGTTGACCAGGCCCGAGTAGGCGGCGCCCAACACGGCGGCACTCGCTACCGCGCCTGCGACCACGAGCGTTGTCATTGTTCTTTTCATTCAAGGTCTCAGAACCACATCCGAATCCCGGCAACGAAGCGCGCCTCTTCCACATCCCCGTCTTCGTCGCGAATCAGGTCAGCGGTCTTGCCGTAGGAGCGGCTCCAGGTAACGCCGATGTACGGCGCGAATTGACGAACGATTTCATAACGAAGACGCAGGCCGACTTCGGTGTTGGCAAGGCCCGAACCGACGCCGCGCGCAGGATCGTTCTTCCCATAGAAGTTGGCCTCGGCGATGGGCTGCAGGATCAGGCGATTGGTCAACAGAATGTCGTACTCGCCCTCAAGACGCGCGGCTGTCTGACCATTCTCGCCAATGAACGCAGTGGCTTCGGCTTCGAAGTCGTAAAGCGCCATGCCCTGCACACCAAACGCTGCCCAGGTCTGCGGTGATTCGGGCTTGAAGTCCTGGCGAACCCCGGCCACCACGTCCCACCAAGGGCCGATGGCGCGGCCATAGAGCAATTGCAACTCGGCATCCTCGGTCACCCCGTTGGTCCGTTCGCCTTCGGAGCGGATCCACAACCGATTGATATCGCCCCCCACCCATCCCGAGGCATCCCAGGCCAGCGCACTGCCTTCTTCTGCGTCCTGATATTCCAGCTGATCGAGCAAGAAGAAGCTGTTGATCGCGCTGTCATGCATCTTGTGACCGTCCAGCGGGGGAAACGCGGCCTTGCGATCGGCGTCCGTGAGAACCGGAATGGGGGTTCGACTGGTCGTTCGGGGGGCGTCGTCGGTGCCAGGGTTCATGATTGAATGATCCATGGCACCGTGGTCCATCCCCTCCATGCTGCCGTGACCCATCGTGCCGTGGTCCATGCCCTGCATGGCGCCGTGGTCCATCGACGAGTGCTCCATTTTTTCAGCCGCGAAGCTCGGCGTCCCGCCCAGTGTGCCGAGGGAAATGGCCAATGCCATGAGCGAGGGTCGCACCCGCCTATTGGTCATCTTTCCCTGCCTTGGCTTTGTCGCCGCCCTGGGATTCCATCATCTTGCGGTGATCCATGCCCTTCATCTTGCCGTGATCCATGCCCTTCATCGCGTCATGGTCCATGCCTTTCATCTTGCTGTGATCCATGCCTTTCATCGAGCCATGGTCCATCCCCTTCATGGCATCGGGCTGGCCGGCAGCCTGGGTAGATTTCTGAACGTGTTGCTCATGATCATCGCTGGACCACGAGGACGGCGTGTAGACCGCCAGCAGGCCTGCCAATGCGGCAGAGAAGACATAGGCGTTTCGTTTCATGGTTTTGCTCATTTCAGATCTCCAGTTCATTCGTCCACACGAACTTCTCGGAACATGCCCATTTCCATGTGGAACAGCAGGTGGCAGTGATAGGCCCAACGACCCAAGGCATCCGCCGTCACGCGGTAGCTTCGTTTGGAGCCTGGGGGGATATCGATCGTATGTTTTCGGACCATGAAGTTGCCGTGTTCATCCTCCAGATCGCTCCACATGCCATGCAGGTGGATGGGGTGAGTCATCATGGTGTCGTTGACCAGCGTGATGCGAAGACGCTCGCCATACTTCAGGCGCAGCGGCTCGGCATCGGAGAACTTGATGCCGTCGAAGGACCAGGCGAACTTTTCCATGTGACCGGTCAGGTGCAGTTCCACGGTCCGCCCCGGCTCACGGCCGTCCGGGTCAGCGAAGGTGCTTCGCAGGTCCGCGTAGGTCAGCACACGGCGGCCGTTTTTGCGCAGGCCAATTCCAGGATCATTGAGCTTGGGCGTCGGGGTCATGGTCTGCATGTCGACCAGAGGGTTGTTGGTTTCCGACGCAGGATGGGTCTGCATGGCACCGTCCATGCCAGCCATGCTGCCGTGATCCATCCCGGCCATCTGGCTGTGGTCCATACCCGCCATGCTGCCGTGGTCCATTCCAGCCATCTGGCCGTGGTCCATGCCAGTCATGCTGCCGTGATCCATACCCATGTCGCTCATCGAGATGAGCGGGCGTGGATCGACCGCGGGGACGGGCGCCTGCAGGCCTTCGCGTACTGCCAAGGTGCCCCTGGAATACCCGGTACGGTCCATGGACTGAGCGAAAATGGTGTACGCCTGCGCGTCCTCGGGCTCGACGATGACATCGTAGGTTTCCGCCACGGCGATTCGGAATTCATCGACCGAGACGGGATCGACATGCTGACCATCCGCTGCGACGACAGTCATCTTCAAGCCGGGGATCCGTACATCGAAATAAGTCATGGCCGAGCCGTTGATGAAGCGCAGCCGAATTTTCTCGCCGGGTTTGAAAAGGCCGGTCCAGTTTCCATCAGGGGCCTGGCCATTCATCAGATAGGTGTAGGTATAGCCACTGACGTCGGCGAGGTCGGTGGGGCTCATCTTCATTTGGGCCCACATCTTGCGATCGGCCATGGCCGCTGACCAGCCCATTTCGCTGACATCGTCGATGAAGTCGCCAACGGTGCGCTTGTGGAAGTTGTAGTAGTCAGACTGTTTCTTGAGCTTGGACAGAACCCGGGCAGGATCCTCATCGGTCCAGTCGCTGAGCATGACCACGTAATCGCGATCATAGGTGAATGGCTCGGGCTCCTTGGCATCGATGACCAGCGCGCCATACACCCCGACCTGTTCCTGAAGGCCAGAGTGACTGTGGTACCAGTAGGTACCGTTCTGCTGGACCTTGAACCTGTACTCGTACATCCCGTCGGGGGCGATGCCGTGAAAGCTCAGCCCAGGCACCCCGTCCATGTTCGCCGGAAGGATAATGCCGTGCCAGTGGATGGAGGTGTCCTGCTTCAAGCGGTTGCGCACACGCAGCGTGACGGTGTCGCCCTCGCGCCAGCGAAGAATGGGGCCTGGCAGCGAGCCGTTGATGGCCATGGCCGTACGCGCGGCGCCGGTGAAGTTGACCGGCAGGTCTGCGATATACAGATCGAACTCGGTGCCCGTCAGCACGCTGGGTTGGCCAGGGCTGGTCACGGCCCAGACCGGTGTGCGCCACATGCCCAATCCACCCAGTAGTCCGGTCGCGGCCAGGCCTTTGACGAAGGATCGTCTTGTGGTTTTGCTTTGCATGCCGTTGCGTCCAGTCAGTCATATAGTGGCTGATGTACGGGCTATCGGGTCAGCGTCCTTGGTCCCGAGAGCACTCGCACTTTCCAGGCTTACGATAGGCAGGCAGCGCTGTCAGAAAACTGAGTGCAACATTACAGATCTGTCAGGTGTTGGCGAGCAGCATCAGGATCTTGCTCAAGGTCGAGCTGAGTGCCCTGGTTTTGCGCTCAGAGCATCAATGCCAACAATGCAGCAGTCAGCGCTGGCGGCATCACCAGCAAGCCCAGGCGCAGGAAGCGCCAGGCACTGACATGCTCGCCTTCGCGACGGATTGCCACCAGCCATAGCAAGGTCGCCAGGGAGCCTGTGATCGACAGGTTAGGGCCCAGGTCTACACCAATCAGCAGCGCGGCCGTCGTCTGTCCGGGTAACTCGACCAGATGCCCCATGGCCCCGGCGATCAGCCCGGTGGGCAGGTTGTTCATCAGGTTGCTGGCAAGGGCGACACCCACGCCTGCGGCCCAGCTGGCCTGGGTGGGCGAGACCTGGGCCCGTGCCGCCAGGGCCTGAGCCAGCCGGTCGATGACGCCGGTCTGGGCCACGGCTTCGACGAGCACGAACAAACCTGCCACCAGCGGCAGCACGCCCCAGGCCACGTGCCTGAGCACCGGCATCGGGCTACGTCGCTGACGCAGGTGGATCAGCCCGGTGGTGGCCAGACCTGCGCAAAAGGTTGGCAGGCCCAAGGGCATGTCCAGTGCCGACGCCGTCAGCAACAGGGTACCGGTCAGCACAATCCCCACGGCGCTCAGCCTGGCCCCTTGGGACAAGGGCTGCGGGTCGATTTCCAAGGCCAAGGGTTGGCGAATCTGCCGACGCTGGGTGATCCGCAGGACCGCGTAGGTCAGGCCGATGGCCGCCAGCGACGGCAAAGTGAACTGCCTGAGCCATTCCAGCAGCGGCGGCATCTGGCTGCCGAATACGACCAGGTTGGCGGGGTTGGAAATCGGCAACACGAAGCTGGCGGCGTTGGCGATGAACGCGCAGATGAACAGGTACGGCAGCGGTTCGGCCTTGGCCGCCCGGCAGGCGGCGTAGACCGCCGGGGTCAGCACCACGGCAGTCGCATCGTTGGAGAGGAACACGGTAACCAGCGTGCCTACCAGGAACACCAAGTCGAACAACCGCTGCCCGGAGCCACGGGCGTGGCCCACCGCGTACCGGGCGAGCCAGTCGAACAAACCTTCCTGTCGTGCCAGTTCGGCCAATACCATCATGCCGAT
The DNA here is from genome assembly GCF_008124495.1 of Pseudomonas sp. CK-NBRI-02. NCBI lineage: Bacteria > Pseudomonadati > Pseudomonadota > Gammaproteobacteria > Pseudomonadales > Pseudomonadaceae > Pseudomonas > Pseudomonas sp. CK-NBRI-02. The sequence continues at coordinate 53,469 of NZ_VSJH01000042.1, forward strand.
GAGAAACAGATAGACATCACCGCCTTCGGCGATAGCGGCCATGGCACGGTGCAATGGAATCAGCCCCAGGCCTGTCAGCAGCAGCGCGCCTCCCATGGCCCAGACGTATTCAGGGATGCGCCAGGGGCGCAGGATGACGCCACAGGTGGCCAGGGCGGCCACGGTCCAGATGAGGAGTGAGGGGTTGGAGAGTGTCATGCTCGATTCAGGATCCAGCGGGTAAGGAAATGCCGGTCGTCGTGGCGACATGCAGGCGATTGCGGCCCGCCTGCTTGGCGGTATAGAGCGCCTGGTCGGCGCGTTCGAGCAGCGATTGGCTGCTGTCGAGGGAGGCACCGGCCGCGCAGGCGATGCCGATACTGGCGGTCACCTGGCCAAAAGGGCTGCCTTGGTGGGCGATGGACGCCATGGCCAGGCACTCCAGCATCAGCCGCGCCACGACGACGGCACCGTCGCAGTCGGTGTCGGGCAGGACCACTGTCATTTCTTCGCCTCCGTAACGTGCCAGGAGGTCGCACGGGCGACGGATGCAGCCGGTGAGCAGGCCGGCGATTCGCTGCAGGCAGGCATCGCCGGCCGGATGGCCGTAGGTGTCGTTGTAGCGTTTGAAGTGGTCGATATCGATCATCAGCAGGGACAATGGCGTCCCACTTCGACGGGCTCTTCGAATCTCCTCGTCCAGCACCTCGTCGAAGCGGCGTCGGTTGGCGAGTCCGGTCAGAGCATCGAGCATCGCCTGGCGTTCGAGCTGTTGATTGCTGTCGAGCAACTGTTGTTGGGTCTCTCTGAGCTCACGCTCTGCGGCGATCCGTCGGCCCATGGCGCGAATCAGCAGCCAGCCGATGGCGCCGGTGAGGGCGAGCAGACCGCAGACCACCAACGCCGACAGTTGCGCCTCGAAGCGCCAGGCCGCGAGCGCCTCGCGTTTGCCCAGGGCGACGGTTGTCACCAGGGGGAGGGTGTCGCTCTTGCGAAATGCATACAGGCGCTCCACGCCATCCAGGCTGGAGGTGAACGAGGCCGTGCCCACTGACTGATCGACGAGGTACTTGGCATAGATGGGCGATTTGGAGAAGTTGCGCCCCATGTCCTGTTCGCGAAACGGGTAACGCACCAGTATCGCCCCGTCGGTGTACGACAGCCCGATGGCGCCGTCCTGGCCCACATCCAGCTGTCCGAACAGGTGCAGGAAGTTCTCCACGCCCAGCGTCACGGCAACGACGCCGGCGAAATCGCCATGGGCATCGTTGAAGCGGCGGCTGATGGTGATGACCCATTCCTGGTTGGTGCGGCTGCGGATAGGAAGGCCGATGAACGGCTCGCGGGAAGGATCGTCGCGGTGATGGATGAAGTAGGCGCGGTCGCTGCTGTTGGCACCGACGGGCATGGGGCTGTTGGAGGACATGAGCCCGCGGCCATCCTTGTCATAGATGGTGATGCCGCTCAACTGCGGCATCAACGGGTGCTGACGGCTCACCAGCTGGCTCAGGCGTTCGATCTGCGAAGGCCCGCTGCCTTCGGTTTCCAGCCGCTCGATGAGGCCGAGCAACAGCAGCGAGCTCTGTCGCACGATGCCCTCAGAATAGGTGGACAGTGCCTGGGTGAGGTTCAAGGCGTGGGTATTGATGTCTTCCAGTGCCCGCTCGCGAGAGGCCATGACCTTCCACAGTGTCAACGATGCGAGCGAACAACCGATGATCGACAGCAGCAGAACGACGAGGTGGATGTCACGCTTCACATAGATACCTGATGGGAATTCCGATTTCTCTTGCGGGTCGCGAATGCGTGGGGGATTCGCAACGGGCACTCCCGGCCCTGTGCCACACACCAAGCAGACTGACACTGCCACGGGTGGCTAACCTAGCGGTCAAGAAGTAACCAGGTGGTCCAATTGGCGAAATATAACACTGCTTATGTCGGAGTGTCTGACAGATATTATGAAGAATACGTCAGATGACTGCCTGCTGAATCATTGCTTCCAGCAGGCAGCCCGGCGGGGATCAAAGCATGAAAACGGCGATCAACAGACTGGCCAGGGCGAGCAGCTCGAGTCGGTGGCCCTGGGTCAGCCTTGCCAGCCAGTGGAAGCTCGCACCACCTTGCGAAGGCAACAGCCTATGTTCAGACGGCTTGGGCCTGAAGTGCCGGCACGGACGTTTTCTTGAATTCATCGCCGACGATTTCCTGGACCTTGGACACGATGTAGGCCCCGATCGGAATGGCTGAGGTGGCCGCCGGGGAAGGCGCATTGCAGACGTTGACGCTACGGGCGGTGTTGACGAACAGGAAGTCATCGATGAGCTTCCCGTCATTGGACACCGCCTGGGCGCGCACGCCGGCCGGGTAGGGCTTGAGGTATTTCTTCTCGAGGCTCGGGCAGTACTTTTGCACGGTCTTGAGGTAGGCCCCCTTGAACAGCGAGTTCTTCATCTCGATCAGCCCTGGGCGAAGATTGTCCTTGAGCACTTTGCGGATACCACGGTGCCCCAGCATGTTGCCCAGGTCGCTCAGGGAGACATCGGATTTGCGATAGCCCTCGCGCTTCATGGCCAGCACTGCATTCGGCCCGACGGTGACGGTGCCATCGATCATCCGGGTCAGGTGTACACCCAGGAACGGCATGGACGGGTCCGGGATCGGGTAGATCAGGTGGTTGACGATCCGGTTGTGCTCCGGTGGCAGCAGGTAGTACTCGCCACGGAACGGGCAGATGGTAAAACCTGGCTCGACACCGAGCATGCGTACGACTCGGTCAGCCATCAGGCCCGAGCACGACACCAGGTAGCGGGTCGTGTAAGCGCCCCGGTCGGTCTGGACGACGATCGAGTCTGCCTGTTCGACCAGCCCGGTGACTTCGGTATCGAACTGCAGGGTGCCGCCTTTTTTCTCGAACTGCCTGGCCATCTGAGCGGTCACCGCAGCGTAGTTCACGATGGCGCTGGAGGGCACGAAGATCCCGCCCAGGCCGACGATGTTGGGCTCGCGTTCGCGAAGTTCGCCGGCCGACAGCCAGTGACGCTCCAGGCCATTGGCCGCAGTGCGCTCCCACAGGGCGCGCATACGCTGCATCTCCAGCTCGTTGGTGGCGACGAGCAGTTTTCCGCAGTTGTCGTAGGGGATGGCGTGCTCATCGCAGAAGCGTTTGGTGGCCTTGTTGCCTTCAAGGCAGAACTTTGCTTTCAGGCTGCCGGGCGTGTAGTAGACACCCGCATGGATCACACCACTGTTGTGGCCGGTCTGGTGCTGGGCTGGGCTGCTCTCTTTCTCGAGCAGCAGCAGGCGCGCCTCGGGGTACTGGTCAGCCAGCTGCATCGCTGTCGACATGCCGACGATACCGCCGCCGATGATCACGAAATCGTACATGAGTCTGTTCCTTGCAGATGGCCCCGGCCCACAGGTGCCGAGGCCATGCTGAGCATCAGTTGGAGGTCTGGCCCCGGTGGTGTTCCATTTTCGGGAAGCTGAAGTAGCCGCGCTGACGCATCAACTCGCGGCGCAGGCCCGGGTGAGCGACGAAGCGGTCACGGCCGTGCAGCCAGAACAGGTTGTTGATCAGCAGGAACGAGCCGACCGGAACCGGAATCGACACCTTGTGCGCACTGCCTTCGAGTGACTCGCCCAACTGGAACAGCCAGGTGCCTTCCTCGTAGTTCTCTGGCTGCACGAACTGGTCGATGTAGCGCATGGTCGGGCGACCCACCGAGTCGGTATCGAACACGGCATGGAATACATCCTCCCGGGTGTTCTTGCTCGGTGGCGCGGTCCAGCGCATCACCCGACGGGCGAGCGGGTGCTTGTAGAAACGGTCCAGGTCAGCCCAGTCGTCCAGGTGCAGCAACAGGGAATTGCCGCCTTCCATGTTCTGCTCGTCGATTTTCATCATCAGTACATAGTCGGTGATCTGGTTCACGAAGGTGCCGTCGTTGTGCAGCTCCATCACCCGGTGTGGCTGGCGCAGGTAGCTGTCGGAGTTATCGACGTTCTCGACCACGAAGCGCGCGTAGAACTGGCCGCTCATGGCATCGAAATTCGATCGGCCCAGCAGATGGGCCACAGCGGTAGAGAGTTTCACCATGTCTTCAGCCTGGGAGACGTTGTCCAGGCCCTCAGGGGTGACCAGCAGGCCGCCAGTGCTGCGATCGAGCAGGGTGTTGACGATGACCGGGCGCAAAGTGCCCTGGCACAGGTCATCGAGGATCTTGCCGAACTGGAAACGCAGGAACGATTTGTACTCCAAGGCCTGGACCGGCCATTGGGCGACCGCGGCGACGAAGGCGTCGACGGTCTCCTTGGCAAAGCGCAGTTCCAACAGGCGCTCGGACTGGGAGGTCGACTGCAAGGTGAAACCGTGCAGCAGGGCAGGTTGCTCGAGGACAGGCATATCGATGTGGGTGAGGGCGTTCATGGCGACTCCTTGTTAACCGGGCGGTTGAGAGGACGGGTCAGGGCGTGGGGCAAAAATATCGCCGAAATTAAAAAATGTCTACATTTTTAAATATCGTCGTAATTATTGTGTTTTGTACACGATCTGCGTGTCTGAACGGAGTCCGGTATGATAGGTGCGCCTAGCAAGAGAGCCCTCTGGATGGACCACACAGACCTCGCTGAAACCGCATCAGATGCTGCCTATTCGCGCTTGAAATCCGACATTCTCCGTGGCGTCTTCCGCCCCGGTGAAAAACTCTTGATGAGCGCCTTGAAAGACCGTTACGCCGTCGGTGTGGGGCCGATGCGCGAGGTGTTGGCGCGGCTTGTGGCGGAGCGGTTGGTCAGCGCGATCAACCAGAAGGGCTACCGGGTGGCACCGATGTCGTTGGACGAGATGCTCGATGTCTACACCGCCCGGGCTCACCTGGAGGCCTTGATCGTGGGGCTGGCGGTAGAGAAGGGCGATGAAGCCTGGGAGGCGTCCATCGTGGCGTGCTCGCACACGCTGTCGAAGGTGGTCGAGTTGCACAGTCCGCAGGAAATGGTCGATATCTGGGATGCCCGGCACAAAGCCTTCCACAATGCCATTGCCAGTGGTTGCGGCTCCAAGAGCCTCCTGCAGGCGCGTGCCTTCCTGCAGGATCAGGCCGAACGCTACCGGCAGATCTGGCTCAAGCGCACGGTGTTGTCCGAAGCGGCGTTGCGGCTCAAGCGCGAAGAGCACGCCGAGCTGGTCAGTACCATTCTGGGGCGCGATGCCGCCAAGGCCAGCAAGATGATGCTGGAGCATTTGATGACGCCGGTGCCGATCATCACGCAGATCATCGAACGCGAATCCGACATCTTGTAGCCAAACAGCAGGCGAGTGCTTCGCACTCGATCGCAGGCTGCGCCAGCGCCCACGAACCCTGGCGCAGCGTCCCCAGTGTAAAACCGCCTCACTGGATAGGAGTTGGCCTCAGTCTCCCCGGCGAAAGCTTGGTCCTCTCTTGTAGGCGCTGGCGAAGCCTACGATGGCCGCGCGCCTGACGTCCCCCGACCTCATCTGAATCCCTGGCTATGGGTGGCAGCCGTTTGCTGCGCCTGGCTTGACGCGTGAAATTTTTCATGTATTTTTTCATGAAAAATAAATCCAATAATTTCACGGCTGCCTCTGAGCGATGAAGATGGACGAAGAAGTTGAAGCCTTGGCGATCCTCATTCATGACCTGCGCAAGTTCAAGAATCTGACGCTGGGCGAGCTGGCTGAACGCATCGACCGTTCGGTTGGTTTTCTTTCCCAAGTTGAACGGGGTGTTTCGCGCCCGACCGTGGCCGACCTCACCGCCATCAGCGAAACACTCGGCGTCTCGACCGCGTATTTCTACAACCTGAGCAAGCCCCGCGCCGTCAGCTGGGTGACCCGCCCTCATGAGCGGCGCACGTTGTACTTCGGTTCGGGTATCACCGATGTGCTGGCCTCACCGACGATCTCGGGCGCCTTCTCGATGCTCGACAGCCGCCTCGAGCCTGGTGCGAGCAGTGGCCCCGAGCACCTGAGCGATCGCTCGGAGCAGGGCTGCTTTGTGCTCGAAGGCGAACTGACGGTCTGGCTGGACGACGGCGATGCCGTGACGCTGCACGCCAACGACAGCTTCCAGCTGCAACCTCATGCGCGTTTGCGTTACGCCAACCTCACGGACAGGCTCACCCGCGTGCTCTGGGTCTTCAACTGAATTCGTTTCACCTCACAAGGACAAGAAGATGAGTGTCATCTTTCCGGATCTGCTGACTGAAGTGCGCGCTTTTCGCGCCCAACACCCAGACGTGCGTTACGTCGACCTGATTGCGCTGGATATTCCCGGGCATTTTTATGGCAAGCGCTACCCCATGGACATGCTGGAGAAAGTGGCTGCAGGCGCGCCTTTGAAGTTGCCGCAGAACTGTGTGTTGCTGGGGACCCAGGGTGGCCTCTACAAGATTGGCGACTATTGCTTTGCCGATGGTGACCCGGATGCACCGCGGCGCCTGGTGCCTGGCACCCTGAAACCGGTGCGCTGGGAAAAGGAGGCGATCGCTCAGATGATGATCACCTCCGATGGCACCGCCAAGCCCATCGAGTTCGAGCCCCGCGAAGTGCTGGCCCGGGTGCTGCGACGTCTGGCCAGTCGTGGCATTCGTCCGGTGGTTGCCTTTGAGCTTGAGTTCTACCTGTTCGACCCCGCGCTCAAGGACGGCCTGCCGCAGTACCCACGCGATGTCGCTACCGGCGACCAGGACGACCAGCCGAACATGCACATCGAACGGCTGTCGCGGTTCTCGTCCGTGCTGCATGAGATGGTGGATGTCGCCAACGAGCAGGGTGTGCCGGCGAACGTCATCACCGCGGAACTGGGCCCTGGCCAGTTCGAGATCAACTTCTCCCACAGTGACGACGCGCTGAGCGCGGCGGACTGGTCAGCCTTGTTCTGCCGCAGTACGCGCGGTGTCGCCATGAAACATGGCTATCGCGCCAGCTTCATGAGCAAACCTTACCTGGACGCACCGGGCAGCGGCATGCATGTGCATGTCAGTCTCTACGATGAGGCCGGCAACAACCTGTTGGCCGGTTACGGACAACGCAACCTGCGCCATGCCGTCGCCGGTTGCCTGGAGCTGCTGCCCCACTGCATGCCGATCTTCGCCCCTAATCACAACGCCTACCGCCGCTACGGCGCCATGGTCAACGCCGCGAGTGTGGCCAGCTGGGGCTTCGAGGACCGGGATGCGTGCATTCGCATTCCCGAGTCCGATCCACGCAACCTGCGCATCGAACACCGCCTGGCCGGCGCCGATGCCAACCCGTACCTGGTGCTGGCGGCCATTCTCACTGGCATGGAGCATGGCCTTGATCGCGGCGTGGAGCCCATCGCACCGCTCAATGACGATCGCACGAGCGGTATCGATTTCCCCAAGGATGCCCTGAGCGCGGTGGCTTCGATGCGCAACCATCCGGTGGTCAACGAGGGGCTGGGCAGTGAGTTCGTGATGGTCTATTGCGAAAACAAACGCCAGGAACAACTGGATTTCATGAACGCCATCAACGCGCGTGAATATCGCTGGTTCTTGTGAGCATCCGTTTCACCCAACTGCGCCCCACTTTCTTAATCAGTTTGAATAACTCGCAATATTGATTTGCCGGAGGATGATATGCCACGCGTGCCCGTTATCGGCATCACTGCATGCACTCGCATGATTGAACAGCATGCGACCCAGACGATCAGTGAGAAGTATGCGCGCGCCGCGGCCAAGGCGGCGTGTGGCTTGCCCATCGTGATTCCCAGTCTCGGTGAACTGATGGATACCGCCGACATCGTCGACACAGTGGATGGGCTGATCTTCACCGGCTCGCCGTCCAACATCGAACCATTCCACTACAACGGCCCGGCCAGTGAGCCGGGCACCCATCACGATCCGTTGCGCGATGCCACGACGTTGCCGCTGATGCGTGCGGCCATCGCCGCTGGTGTGCCGGTGCTCGGCATCTGCCGGGGTTTCCAGGAAATGAATGTGGCGCTCGGGGGCACCCTGCACCAGAAGGTCCATGAGACCGGTCTGTTCATGGATCACCGCGAAGGCAAGGACGAGCCTGTGGACCAGCAGTATGGCCCGCGCCACGCAATGCATATCCAGCCAGGCGGCCTGATGGACCGTATGGGCTTGCCCGCGGTCATCGACGTCAACTCCATCCATGGCCAGGGCATCGATGTGCTGGCGCCGGGGCTGAGGGTGGAGGCGTTGGCACCGGATGGGCTTGTGGAAGCGATCTCGGTTGAAGGCAGCAAGAGCTTTGCCCTGGCCGTTCAGTGGCATCCGGAGTTCCGGGTACTTGAAAACCCGCATTACCTGACGATCTTCCAGACCTTTGGCAAAGCCTGCCGGCAACGCTCGGTATTGCGTCAGTTGATGTTGAAAACCGCCTGAGCCGTGAACGCTATTGAAACGTTGAATGTTTTTACGCAGCCCGGCTGCGCCTCGTTAAGGAGAGTAATAAATGAGTGAAAAGAATTCCCAGACGCTTGCCTGGCAAGCCATGAGCCGAGACCATCATCTGGCGCCGTTCAGCGACGTCAAGCAACTGGCCGAGAAAGGCCCGCGCATCATCACCTCGGCCAAGGGCGTTTATCTTTGGGACAGCGAAGGCCACAAGATCCTCGACGGCATGGCGGGCCTGTGGTGCGTGGCCGTCGGCTACGGTCGTGACGAACTGGCCGACGTGGCTGCCCGGCAGATGAAAGAACTGCCGTACTACAACCTGTTCTTCCAGACCGCGCACCCGCCAGCGCTGGAGCTGGCCAAGGCAATCGCCGATGTGGCCCCGCAGGGCATGAACCATGTGTTCTTCACCGGCTCCGGCTCCGAAGGCAACGACACCGTGCTGCGCATGGTTCGCCATTACTGGGCGATCAAGGGCAAGAAGGACAAGAAGGTCATCATCGGCCGCATCAACGGTTACCACGGCTCCACCGTGGCGGGTGCCGGCCTGGGCGGCATGAGCGGCATGCACCAGCAGGGCGGTTCGCTGCCGGATATCGTGCATATCCCCCAGCCGTACTGGTTCGGTGAAGGCGGCGACATGTCCGAGGCCGAGTTCGGCGTGTGGGCGGCTGAACAACTGGAGAAGAAGATCCTGGAAGTAGGCGAGGACAATGTCGCCGCCTTCATCGCCGAGCCGATCCAGGGCGCAGGCGGCGTGATCATTGCGCCGCAGACCTACTGGCCGAAGATCAAGCAGATCCTGGCCAAGTACGACATCCTGTTCGTGGCTGACGAAGTGATCTGTGGCTTTGGCCGTACCGGTCAGTGGTTCGGCACCGACTACTACGACCTCAAGCCCGACCTGATGACTATCGCCAAGGGCCTGACCTCCGGCTACATCCCCATGGGCGGTGTGATCGTGCGGGACGACGTGGCCAAAGTGATCAGCGAAGGCGGCGACTTCAACCATGGCTTTACCTATTCCGGCCACCCGGTGGCAGCGGCGGTGGGCCTGGAAAACCTGCGTATCCTGCGCGACGAGAAGATCATCGAGCAGGTGCGTGACGTCACTGCACCGTACTTGCAAAAACGTCTGCGTGAACTGGCCGATCACCCGCTGGTGGGTGAAGTGCGTGGCCTGGGCATGCTCGGCGCGATCGAGCTGGTCAAGGACAAGGCCACACGGGCCCGCTACGAAGGCAAGGGCATCGGCATGATCTGCCGCCAGCACTGCTTCGACAATGGCTTGATCATGCGCGCCGTGGGCGACACCATGATCATCGCACCACCTCTGGTGATCAGCACCGAAGAGATCGACGAGCTGGTGGAAAAGGCCCGCAAGTGCCTGGACCTGACTTACCAGGCTGTCCAGTAAGCCTGCGGCACCTCGGCAGGCTCCCTGCCGAGGTGCTCTTCAGGCATCGTGCCCGCCCAGTCCGTCCCCTTCGATCCTTGATCTTGCCTTGCACGGCCCACTCCAATACCCTCCGTCGACACCATCGCTCCCACCGCTAAGACCACACGATGAAAGTGCACGAAGAAATTGAAGGGCTCGCCATACTCATTCGCGATCTGCGCAAGTTCAAGGGCTTGACTCTGGGCGAACTCGCGCAGCGCATCGGTCGTTCGGTGGGCTTTCTATCCCAGGTCGAGCGGGGCGTGTCACGCCCAACCGTGGCGGACCTAACGGCGATCAGCGAGACGCTGGGGGTCTCGACGGCCTACTTCTATAGCCTGGAAAAACCCCGCGCGCTCGACTGGGTCACGCGACCGGATGAGCGCCGTACGCTACATCTGGGAGGGGGGATTACCGATGTGCTCGTGTCGCCCACCATCGCCGGTGGTTTCTCGATGCTCGACAGCCACCTCGAACCTGGGGCCTCGAGCGGGGAAGAGTATCTGGACGACAGTTCGGAGCAGGGCTGTTTCGTGCTCGAAGGCGAACTGACTGTCTGGCTGGATGACGGCGATCCGGTGACGCTCCACCCCAATGACAGTTTCCAGCTCCAACCTCACGCGCGTTTCCGTTATGCCAACCTGACGGACAAGCCGACCCGCGTGCTCTGGGTGTTCAACTGAGGGCTCGTCCAGCGCCTAGAGCTTCCCTCCTATCGGATATTCCACCGCCAGGCGTATCTGGTCGGCATCGAGTTCTGCCTGTGCGGCGTTGCCCCGGTGCACGTTGTGCCGCAGCGAAAACACCATGCCCTTGGCATTGCCGCTCTGCACCACATACCGTACCTGCAGGTCCCGCTCCCAATGCTTGCCGCCTTTGCCGTAGCCGAGGTAGGCGTAGCCGCCGTCCGGGTCGGCATGGGTGCCGTCGATATCGAACCCGCGCACATACAACGCCGTCAGGTCCAAGCCGGGCACGCCGTAGGGGCCCAGGTCCAGGTCATACCGCGCCTGCCAGGATTTTTCGTTCGGTGCGTTGAAGTCGGACAACTGCACCGCATTGCCGAGGTAGATCGCACCCCGGGTCACGTAGTCGAACGGGGTGCTTCCATCGACCTGTTGCCAGCCGAGGCTGAACGTATGCGGGCCGTCGCTGTAGCGGGACACCAGGCTCCAGGTGGTGTTGTCGATACGGCCTGACAAGGCGTCTGCGGTATCGGTGGTGCGGTACAGGTTCAGGTCCAGGCCCAGGCTGCGTCGATCATCCAGGGCATGGCTCAAGGTGCTGCCGAAGTAGTGCTGGTTCCAGGTGTCTTCGTAGCGCGAGGTATAGAGGCTGGCGCTGACCCGGGCATTGGGAGCCCACACCATGCCGGCCAGGTCGAACGTGTTGCCTTGACGGGCATTGGTGTAGTTCACCACGAAGCCTTGGTCGTGGCTCGACGCATTGCGGTCGGTGTTTTCGTTGAAGTGACCCGCGACCAGCCTGAGCGTCGGGATCTCTTTGCTGTCGAGAAACCACCCGGTGGTGGTCTCAGGCAGCAGGCGGCTGTCGGATGAACTGAACACGGGCGTCTTGATCCGTTGTTCGCCATACGACAACACAGTGTTGGAGAAACGCAGTTTCACCGCCGCACCGCCACGGCCGTATTGCGTTTTCGGATGGCCGTCGTTGTCCAGCGCGAGCAAGCGCGCCTTGCCGGCGCGGCCGCCGCCGCTGTCGAGTTGCACGCCGAGGTAGGCGTGCGCGTCCAGGCCGACACCGACTCGCCCTTGGGTGAAACCGGACTGAAGACTACCCATCAGGCCGTAGGCCCATTCTCCGGCCTGGTCGCTGCGTTCGCGGCGCGGCTTGAAGGCGTTGCGGGCACTGCTGTTGCGTGAGCCATGGCGATAGTCGCGCTGGTCGAGCACGCTGCGGTTGAGCACGCTCCAGGTGCTGCCGTCGAGGAACCCTTCGGCGTGCGATTGCGCGGCGTCGGCCATTGCCGCAGACGAGGCGCCTGCCAGCGGCAGCAGCAGGGCGATGCGATTGAACAGGGTCATCGCTGTGACTTCTACAAATACTTGAGCCAGGCAATGTCACGTCGCCGCGCCTTGAGGCGGGCGAAGCTGCGCACCGGCAGGTACAGCGCAATGGCCAACAGCAGGGCGACCAGCCAAACCGCGCCGATGCCGTCGAAGCCGAAGTAGTCACCCTGGTTCAGCCCAAACAGCGCGACGCAAGCGAGGTACAGCAGCTTCAACACATACAGGTGCAGCAGGTAGAAGAACATCGGCGCGGCGCCGAACACCGCCAACGTACTGATCCAATGGGCGCTGCCCGCGCGTTCGAAGCCACGCAGCACCAGCAGGCCGATGCCCAGGGTCAATGCCAGGAACAGCAGCGATGGTGGGTACTTGGTGATGTTGAAGACACTCATCAGCGTCTGCGTGGCGGTGGGGTAGCCACTCCAGGGCGCCTCGCCGTAGCCATTGATCATACGCAGCACGGCGAAGCCGAGCAGGGCAGCGGCACCTGTGAGCAGCAGTCGCTGCTGGCGCTCACGGGCATCGCTGCCACGGCCGAACCATGGGCCCAAGCCATAGCCCAGGGCGATCACGCCGATCCACGGCAGCACAGGATATGAAGTGCGCAGACGCAAGTCCTCGGAGACCACCAGCCAACCACGGTCATGCAGGATCGCCCACGGCACGTGCAGGGCCGACTCTGGCCCGAAGTGCAGGCCATCGAGCAGGTTGTGCCCGGCGACGATCACCAGGCCCAGCGCCACCAGCGCAGGCCGCGGCAGCCATACCAGCAGCGACAGGGCGATCATGCTCAGGCCGATGGCCCAGATCACTTGCAGGTAGATCACGCTCGGCGGCAGTTGGAAGGTCCAGGCGAAATTGACCAGGGTGAACTCGAGCGCCACCAGGAACAGCCCTCGCTTGAACAAGAACACCGCCGCAGCGCCTTGGCCCTGGTGTTTTTCGCCGTAGAGCCAGGCCGAAAGCCCCGTGAGCAGCACGAACACCGGGGCGCACAGATGGGCCAGGGTGCGGCTGGCGAACAGGCCGGGTTCGGTCGTGTCGATGTTCATCGGATCGCCGACCTGGTGATGCAGGAAGAACGTCTCGCGCACGTGGTCGAGCAGCATGAACAGGATCACCAGGCCACGCAGGGCATCGATGCTCTGCAGGCGCTGGGTGGTTTGGGTAAGGGCGGGAGTGGCACTGGTCATGGGCGAGGAGATAATCAGTATGAATGAAACGTTATCTTATAACGTAAATTCATGCCGTGGCTATCGCCTGGGTGATCGGGACTCCAAGCAAGCCCGCGCGAGGCGGGCGTGCTTGGGGGCGTTTGAGTTCACCGCCCTTGCGGCATCTCTCCCTTCGCCAGGCGTGCATTGATGTCGGCGATGACCTCAGGCAGCTCGGTGATGGTGTCGATCAGATAATGTGGACGCGAGCCTTCGAACAATCGACCGATGCGCAGGCGCTCCTGCGCCAGCCGGTCCGCCGGCAAGGCCTTGTACTGGGCGTAGGTCAAGCCCAGGGCATTGCCCGAGCAGGTGAGGGCGACAGTCCACATGCCGGCGCGCCGGCCCTCGAGAATGCCCGGCCAGGTGTCGTCGACCTTGACGCAGGCCGCGACGTCCTCGATGCCCAGCGCAATCACGTTGGCCAATGCCTGGGCCGGGTGAGGGCGGCCATTGGGGACTTCATCGGTGGCCACTACATGGTCGGCTTCATAGCCGTTGGTCTTGGCCAGGGCAACGACCTTTTCCATCACCACCGCCGGATAACCGGAGCACGAGCCGATCTTCAGGCCTTGCGCACGCAGTTGCATGATGGCTTCCAAGGCGCCTGGAATCAGCGCCGAATGTTCGGCGATCTTCTCGATCTGCAACGGCATGAAGCGGTTGTAGATCGCCGTCACGTCCTGGTCGGTGGGGTAGCGGCCAAAGGCCGCGTGATAGCGCTCGGCGATCTGCGGCAGGTCGCACAGGGTGCGGATGTGGTCCCACTTGCCCATGCCCATCGGGCCGCGTGCTTCTTCCAGGCTGACCTCGACGCCGAATTCGGCGAACGCCTCGACGAAGATCTGGGTCGGCGCGAAGGAGCCGAAATCGACGACGGTGCCGGCCCAGTCGAGCACGACAGCCTGCAGTTTGCTGGGGGTGTGATAGTTCATGGTGTTCTCCGGTGAGTGAAATTCAGGGCGTACGAAGCCAGCCCGCACGCGGCGGGCGGCAGGCAAGGCGAAGCATCAGTGCGGGGCGTTGGGAGCGGTGCTGGCGTCGAACAGCTCGCAGATGATCGGCCGGTTGCGACGAATGCCCAGACAGCACAGGTAGTAGCTGATGTGGAACGGGTCTTCGGCGAAGGCGATCGAGCGCGTGCCGGGGCGATCGGCATACTCCACCGCAGAGACGAAGCCAATCCCGATGCCATGGACCACTGCATGCACGATCGCCTCGCGGCTGTTGAGTTGCATCGCGCAGTCGAGTGTCACGCCGTGCGCCTGGCAACCTTCCTCCACCAGCTGGCGTGTGCGCGATGCCGGCTCGCGCAACACCACACGCTGATCGGCGATCTCCTGGACGCTGATCCGCTCGCGCTGGGCCCACGGATGGTCGTCGCGCACCACCGCGAGGATCGGGCAGGTGCGATACAGCTGGGTGCTCAGGCGATGGTCGAATTCCGACAGAGCGAGAATCGCCACGTCGATATCGAAGTTGTACAGCCGCTCCAGCGTGCCAGCTTCGCTGGTGAACGAGGTTTCCAGCTCGATGTCCGGATACTGCTGCATCAACGAATAGGTCAGGCTCATGGCGATCGGCGGCGAGACGGCGCCGATGCGCAACATACCCTGCTTGCGCTGGGCAAAGCTCTGCAGCAACTGCAGGGCTTCGTCCTCCTGGCCGAACAACCCTTGCGTGATCTCGTACAACTGCTGTCCGGCAGGGCTGAGCTCGATGAAGCGACCGCGACGATGAAACAGCTCCACCGAGAAGCGTATTTCCAGGCCGCTGACCTGCTCGCTGATGGTCGGCTGGCCGATGTTGAGCAGCGTGGCGGCCTGGGTGAAGCTCCCGCTCCGGGCAACGGCATGAAACGAACGCAACCACTTGTGGTACTGGTACATGGAGCCTCTCGGTCAGGTGCGCGCGGGCAATGACGGGCATCTTCACACCCTCAGCGCCGGACGAACAGGGCGACCAAGGCACTGCAGGCGCAGGCCGTGGTGACGACGATGAAGATCAACGACGTGTTGCCGGTCGTGTCCAGCATACGTCCAATCAAGGGTTCGGCCAGGCCTGCAAACAGATAAGACGAGAAATTCATGATGCCGGTGGCGGTGCCGGCCCGGCGTGCGCCGACAAGGTCCGGGCACAGCGCCCAGAAACTCGACGCCGGCCCGTAGACGAAGAACCCGCACAGGAACAGCGCCAACAACCCCATCGCGCTGTGCGCCGGCAGGCTCCACATCCACAGGCTGGTCAGGGCGCCCAGTACCATGTAGAGCATGATCGCCAGGTAGCGCTTGCTGCCGAACAGCCGGTCCGAGACCCAGCCGTTGCTCAATGCCCCGACAGCCATGCCTACCGGCAGAGCGACGGTGATCCACTTCGGATCGATGAAGCTGTCACCTTTCTGCCAGTTGGCGCCCAAGAAGTGCACGGGCACCCAGACGATCAGCCCGTAGCGCGCAGCGTTCTGGAAGCCCAGCGAAACAGCGGCCACCAGCAGGCGCGGGTTCTTCAGCACGGCCAGGTAGCGTTGCCGGGAGGTTTCCTGGTCGGCGTGGTCGGCTTCGTTCGCACGGTCCGCCGCATTGGCCACACCTGTGTCTGACAAGGGCTCGAAGCCCATGTCCTGTGGCCGCTCGCGCGCCACCAGGTAGAACACGATGCCACCGGCGAGCATCAGCAGCACCGGCAGGCGGAAGATCCACCGCCACTCCAGGTGCAGCACATCGATGACCACCACCGAGGTCACATACGACAGCACCGAGGCGCAGCCTGCGGCGAACACGTAGAAGCCATAGACCTTGCCGCGTTCTCCTGCGCCCCACCAGTTCGACAGCAGGCGGCTTCCCGGTGCCCAGCCCAAGGCCTGGAAGTAGCCATTGACGCCCCAGGGCAGGACCAGGCTGAACAAGCCTCCGGCAAAACTGGTGACCCAGTTTGCACCGCAAGACAGCACGGCCCCCAGGCTCATGATGCGGCGCCCGCCGAACTTGTCGGCGAGGTTGCCATTGATCGCCTGACCGATGGCGTACATCCACAGCATGGCGCTGGAGGCCCAGCCGAGGGTTTCCTTGCTCAGGCCGAACTCGGCCTGGATGCCGGGGATGGCGAATCCAAAGGTCTGGCGACCGGTGTAGAAGAACAGGTAGCAGAACATCGCCGCCAGCAGCATGCGCCATTGGGCGACGCGAAAAGGCGAGGTTCCGGTCAATGGGCCAGACAGGGTTTGTGTACGGTTCATGACGGTTTTCCTTCTTGTTCGTAGGCGCCGCCGTGAGGCACGGCGGGGCGGCACGCTTGTTCGGTGCAACAGGAAAGGGCGGCGGCGCTGGCCACCGGGGTCTGGACGCGTATCAGGCGGCGTGCGAGCCGATGAAGTTACGGCCGCGTGCGCCCTGCATGGCGAAGTCGATCATCGCTTCGGCCTCGGCATCCGTCACGCCGTAGTCCTCGAACTCGGTCTTGACCCCCAGCCGGTGAAGAAACCCACGCAGCTGATGCTGCGCATCGGCCAGGTCATTGCCGAACACCTTCTTCAGGGCTTGGTCACGTCCGGCGTCGCGCCCCCAGGCAAGGCCCAGCACCAAGGGCAGGGTGAAGGAGCAGGCGATGCCGTGAGGCAGACCGTGGCGCAGGGTCATTTCGTAGGAGATGGAATGGGCCAGGGCAGTCTTGGTGTTGGAGAAGGCCATGCCGGCCTTGAGCGCAGCCAACGCCATGCGCGCACGAAGTTCGCGGTTGCCCAGATCCTGCTCAAGACGCGGCAGGCATTCGAGGATGTCTTCGATGGCCGAAATGGCGAAAGTGTCGGAAATCGGATTGGCGTTGTGGTTCCAGATCGATTCCAATGCGTGGGACAGCGCATCCAGTCCGGTGGAAACCGTCACCGCCGCAGGCACGCTGAGCATCAGGTCAGGGTCGATCAGCGCCACCTTGGGCCAGGTGCACGCCAGGTGCAGGGAATATTTCTTCTGCTGCGCGGCATCCCACAAAGTCGCCCAAGGGGTCACTTCGCTTCCGGTGCCGGCGGTGGTGGGCGCGGCGACCAGGGTCTTGCAGCGCGCAGGGGTGAACGGTTTGCCACTGGCCAGCAGTTCCAGCAATTCGTCGAAGCGCCCAGAGGCGGTCCCCACGATCAACGCCTTGGCTGTGTCGATCGCGCTACCGCCACCCAAGGCAAGCACGGTGTCGCACTCGGCGTTGACCTGCCAGAAGCGCTCATGGACCGTGCGCAGCCAGGCGACATCGGGGTTGGGCTGGACGTCGTCGATCACGTACACCAGCCGCTCGCCGAGCAGGCCGCGCACGCGTTCGACCAAGCCCAGTTGCGCGGCTTCGGGGAAGGTCACCAGTGCGACTTTGCCCGGGCAGAGCGCGGGCAGGCGTTCCAGGCTGCCACTGCCGAACACGGTGGCGACAGGGTTGTGGAAGAGAGCGGGCATGGACAGTTCCTTGTTTTTGTTGTTGAACGGTGCGCCCATGCTCGGCGGCTTGCGGTTTTCGTTCCAATCGATTGATCGCAGGTAGCTATCGGGTGGGCCGATAATGGGTACGCTCCATCGTGCGCCACCCGACCCAACGCGGCCTTACTGCATCACCGCCACCTTCTCCTCCATCATGCGGACCAATACCACGTTCTCCACGGGTTCACTGAGCAAGAACCCTTGCACTTCATGGCACTGGTCATCGCTGAGCAAGGCCAGTTGCTCGGCGGTTTCGACACCTTCAGCGGTCACTGTCATGCCCATGGCGTTGCCGAGGTTGATGATGGCCTGGACCACACTGCGGTCGCTGCCGCTCTTGCCCAGGGACTGAACGAAGCGCTTGTCGATCTTGATGCTGTCGAACGGGTAGGTGCGCAGGTAGCCCAGCGAGGAGTAGCCGGTGCCGAAGTCGTCCATGTTCAGCCGCACTCCCAGCTCCTTGAGCGCATGCATGGTGTGCAGAGCGCCTTCGACGTCATTGAGCATGACGTTCTCGGTGATCTCCAGCTCCAGGCGGTGGGCAGGCAGGCCAGTGGCCCGCAGGGCATCGCCGACGTCCTGGACCACATCGGAGCGGCTGAACTGGGCCGGTGACATGTTCACCGAGACCATCACCGCCTGCGGCCATTCCCTGGCCTTGGTGCACGCCTCGTGCAGCACCCAATTGCCCAGCAGCACGATCAGGTCCGATTCCTCGGCCAGGGCAATGAAACGATCCGGTCGCAACAGGCCGAGCCGGGGGTGTTGCCAGCGCACCAGCGCCTCGACCGAGGCGACCGATATCCCGTCGACCTTGAAGCGCGGCTGGAAATGCAGCACCAGTTCCCCGCGTGGTATGCCCTCGCGCAGCTCGCTTTCCAGCACACGTTTGTCCAGCAGCGCCGCATTCATCTGCGCCGAGAAATAGCGCCAAGTGTTCTTGCCTGCCTGTTTGGCGCTGTACAAGGCCACATCAGCGTAGCGGATCAGGTCGCTAGGGGCGCCGGGGTATTCGGCTGACAGCACCACGCCTAGGCTGACGCCGACATGAACCACATGGCCTTCGACCTGCATGGGGCGCTTGAGCGCTTCGATCACCCGCAGGCAGAAGCGGTCCATGTCCTCTCGATCTCCGGGGTGCGTCAGCACGACGATGAACTCATCGCCCCCCAGCCGGGCCACCAGGTCACTGTCCCGGGTGGCCTGGCCAAGGCGCGCAGCGACCTCGATCAGCACCGCATCCCCGGCAGGATGGCCCAGGCTGTCGTTGATCGGCTTGAAGTTGTCCAGATCCAGCATCAGCACCGCGACCTGGCGCGTCTCCCCGCCCGGACCTGAGGGCTCGAGGAAGCGGAACAGCTTGTTGCGGTTGGGCAGACCGGTGAGTGCGTCGTGCAACGACAGGTGTTGGATCTGAGCGTGGGCAGCCACTTCATCGGTGATGTCGCTGCAGGTCCCGCGAAAACCGGTACAAGCGGCCTGGGCCATGGTCGCTCGCGCGGCGATGCGGCAGATGCGTTGCTGGCCCAGGTGATCCTGGTACTGGCAGCGCAAGGTGCCGGAAGCGTCGGTCGCCGCCAGGCCGTGCAGCCAGGTTGCGAGCTCGCTGGTGTCACAGGACAGCAGCTCGGTGATCGGGCGCTGCAACCAGGCCTCGACGGTATGCCCGGTCAGTTCGGCGAAGCGCGCCGAGAGGTAGGTCAGGCGCAGGTGCGCGTCGGTTTCCCAGATCCAGTCCGAGGCGGCTTCGGCTACGGCCTTGAAGCGCTCTTCGCTGGTCTGCAATGCGTGCTTGGAGGCCGCCAGGTCGCGATGGCTGCGGTCGATGCCTGCGCTTGCGCGCATCGCATGGCGGGCAAACAGGGCCATGGCCAGGGCGATGAGCAGCACCGCGATGGCCAGCGGGACGATCACGGTCTTGATCAGTTCGGTGCCGGGTTGGGGAATCTGCCAGGTCAAGACATGGCCGCTGCCTTCGAGCGGCAGCAGGCCTCGCCCGGTAGGGGCGCTGGCCGTGTCGCTCACGGCAAGGCCGGTCAGCCCTACCGATCGACCCAGCGGGGCGAGTACCGCGGGGGTGAGGATGCGGACGAACACCATTACGGTGGTGGGCTCCGGCACGTGATGGGGCAACGCCTGCGGGCGAATCAACGAGGCTGCGAACACCGCAGGCTGGCCGCGGAACAGCAAATAGCCCGAGGCTGCCTGCTCGGTCTGCGCAGCCTGGCGGGCCAGGAGCAGGACCTTGCCGGCACTGGCGCTGTGCTGCTCGAATCCCGCATCGCTCAAGCGTCCGTCGACCATAGCGTAGTGGGTGCCGTCATCGTTGAGTACGAATACGCCGTCATAGCCATCGGCGGTGTAGAGCGTGGCGCCGACATTGTCTTCATCGTAGGCCCAATGGCTATCGACCGGCCCGGCCAGGTGGTCGTAGGCGGCTTGCCAGTTGGCGTGCGTCAGCAAAAACGTTCTGTCGTTCTTTTGCAACTGGGTCATGGCGGACTCGGCGTGGAAGCGGCTTTGCTCCACCTCACGCGCATCCAAGGTCCCGGCGAGGCGGTACAGCGAGAACAGCCCCAGCACCAAAGCCAGCAGCAAGACGGAGGAAAACACCACGATCAGTTGGCGGACCACATGACTACGGGGCGACAGGCCATTGTCAGCAAGCACGTCCATTCGTTCACCATCGCTGCCAGGGGAATGCAAGGTTGACCGGGTGCGGGCCCGGGAGGTCGATGCAGCTGACGACCGGTGGTCTATCCAGCCAGCGACCGCCGCTTTGCCAGCGCCGACAAAGTGCACGCAGGCGTCGTTGGCAGCTATGGGATGTTCGTCGCCAGGTCGGGCAGGCTCCCCGCACCACTCGATAATCCCGAAATTCACTCAGGAGACGGTCGTGAAGCTGGAAACGCGAAGTATCGAGTTTGTCCCTCACGCTGAACGCTATGGCACACCCAGGCGGTTGTTCACCATCTGGTTCAGCTCCAATTTCCAAGTGACCGCCCTGATGGTCGGTACGTTGGGCATCGCCGCAGGCTTGAGCTTTGCCTGGACGCTGCTCGGCCTGCTGATCGGCAATCTCGTCGGCACTATCTTCATGGCCGCGCATTCGGCCCAAGGGCCGCATCTGGGCGTGCCGCAGATGATCCAGAGCCGGGCACAGTTCGGTGTCTACGGCGCGGCGATTCCGTTGCTGGTGATGGTGGTGGCCGCTGTGCTGTTCCTGGCCGCCAGCGGTGTACTGATGCGCGATGCCTTGAAAGCGCTGCTACCGATCAGCGACGACCAAGCCATCGTCCTGGTCGGTGTGTTGACCTTCGTCATCGGCTTCGTCGGCTATGAGCTGATCCACCGACTGGGCGCCTGGATGAGCTTGCTGTCCACGCTGGTGTTCGGTGGCGCCCTGGTGCTGATCCTGCTGCATCCCGGCCAGGCGTCGGCGAATGCCTCGGCCACTGGCGCGTTCTCCTGGACCGCTTTCAACCTGGTGGTAGCGCAGGCGGCGTCATGGACGCTGGGATATGGCCCCTACGTGGCCGATTACTCACGCTATCTGCCGGCCAACGTGAACACCCGCACCACATTCTGGACAACCTATTCGGGTTGCGCGCTAGGCTCCTTCGCCATGATGGCCCTGGGCGCGTTGCTGGCCGTCGCGATTCCGACAGCCCTTGGCCTGAACCCGGCCACCGCGATCGCCACGCTGTTCGGGCCTTCGGCGCCGATGGCGCTGGGCGTGATTGCGCTTGGCGTCATCCAGTACAACGTGCTCTGCCTGTACAGTGCCTACATGTCGTCGGTGACGATTTTCGGCGCTTTCGGTGGGCTGCGATATGTCACCCCCACCGCCAAGGCAGTGGTGATGGCGGTGCTGACCCTCGCCGCCACGCTGATCGCCATTGCCACCCAGTACCATTTCGACACCTTCTTTGCCGACATCCTGATCGGGCAGCTCTACCTGTTGATCCCCTGGAGTGCGATCAACCTGGCGGACTACTACTGGGTGTGCCGCGGTCACTACGACGTCGCTGAGCTGTACAACGCCAAGGGCCGCTACGGACGCTTCAATCGCCGGACCCTGGCGGTGTACGCCGTCTCGATCATCGGCACCATTCCGTTCATGAAGCTGTCGTTCTACACAGGCTTCGTCGCGAGCTGGCTGGACGCGGACATCAGCTGGGTGGTGGGCCTGGTACTGGCGGGGGCGCTGTATTGCATGGTCAACAGCCCATCCTCGGTCAGGCAAGGTCAGTTCCCGTCCTCGGTGCCGGAGTAACTGGCTAGTCGGCTATTTCGATAGGCTGAAAACCCAACACGCCCGCAGGAAGCGGGCTTTTCATCCCTTGCGGGGCGTCTTGGCAGCGGGCATGTGCAAGTAAGCCATCACGCTTTCGGTCAACTCTGTCGCCAGCTTCACCGCTTCCTTGTTGCGCGCCATGACGCCGGCCACCAGCCCCTCGATCAATGCCAGCACGGCAATGTTGGAGCTGGTCAATACCGGATGATCGGCGGGCGCGAACAATACATGGTCAGCGATGGCGGTGAGAGGGGAGGCGGGCGAGTCGGTAATTGCCAGCACCGTGGCGTTGCGCTCGCGAGCAAAGCGAGAAAGCTGGAGGGTGTCCTGGGAGTAGCGCGGCATGGAAATCGCCAGCAGCACGTCTTGCTCGGTGATTGCTGCCAGGCGGTAGGCGGCGTTCTCGTTACCGCCTTCCATGCTGATGGCGCAGGCATCCTTGCAGAACGGCACTAGCGTCGAAGCTGCGAGTCCGGCCATGTAGGCGCTGTTTCCGAAGCCCAGCACATAGATTTTGCGTGCCGAGATCAGCCGGCTGACGAAGGCTTCGAACGCATCGGCTGGATTGTTGCTATCGGTGCTGGCCAAATTGCTGCCGGCACTTTGGATCTGCTCATGCAGGCCGAAGTCGCCGCTGGGCCGCTGGGCCAGCTCGTTGCGGAGTTTGTCTACGGGCGAGACCATTTGCTGCAAGGTGGCCACCAGCTCGGCTTTCATGCCAGTGTAGCCGCCCAGGTCCAGGGCCTTGGCCAGGCGATTGACCGCAGCAGGCGAGGTCGCGGTGGCCTGGGCCATGTCTTCGATGGTCAGGGTCGCCGCTTTCAGCGGGTGGCGCAGAATGTAGTCGGCGACCTTGCGCAACGACGGTGGTAGGTCGAGCAGTTGCTGCGACAACTTGCGCATGACCGGCGAGGCATAGACGGTATTGTTCTTCGATTTGCTCGGCATCCGGCGCAAGCTCCCTGAGTGATTGGCCGTAGTCTATCTCAAGGCATTCCCCGGCCACAGCCGGGGCGCTCGTGCGGACTTACTTGAGGCTGCCGGCAAGAAACTGCTGCAAGCGTTGGGACTGGGGACGTGCGAGCACCTCCTGAGGGGCGCCGCGTTCCAAGGCCACCCCCTGATGCAAGAACAGCACTTGGTTGGAGACCTCCCTGGCAAAGCCCATCTCATGGGTGACCACGACCATGGTGCGGCCTTCCTGAGCCAGGTCCTGCATGACCTTTAGCACCTCGCCGACCAGCTCCGGGTCGAGCGCCGAGGTCGGCTCGTCGAACAGCATGACCTCCGGCTCCATGGCCAGGGCCCGTGCGATCGCCACGCGCTGCTGCTCGCCTCCGGACATGTGTGCTGGGTAGGCGTCACGGCGATGGCTGACGCCGACCTTGTGCAGGTAGTACTCGGCTTTTTCGCGGGCTTGCTTGCGGTTCATGCCCAGGACATGCACAGGGGCTTGCATGACGTTGTCCAGGGTGCTCATGTGCGACCAGAGGTTGAAATGCTGAAAGACCATGCTCAGCCGTGAGCGCAGGCGCTGCAGTTGGCGAGGGTCGGCGGCGCGCAGACCGCCACGGGGGCAGTTGCGCAATCTCAGTTGTTCGCCATTGACCAGGATCTGCCCGGCATTGGGTTGCTCGAGCAAGTTTATGCAGCGTAGGAAGGTGCTCTTGCCGGAGCCGCTGGAGCCGATGATGCTGATCACATCGCCCGCCTTGGCCTGCAGCGAGACGCCTTTGAGCACTTGATGGCTGCCGTAGCTTTTATGCAGGTCCTGAATTTCCAGTTTGTTCATCGATGGGTACTCGTTGTGTCAGTCGCTGAGCAAGCGACCTTGGCGAATGGGCGTGCTACCGGCGACTTTGGCCAGCCACAGACCTGGTTGGGCGAAGCGCAGGCGTTCGCGGGCATAGAGAATGCCGTCAGTGGTGGCCCTGACCACGCTGTGACGATCGCTGAGCGGATCGATCACTTCGAACAACGGGTCCCCGACCTTCACCTGCGCCCCCAGTGGTTGCAGATAGCTGACCACGCCGGGATGTTCGGCATAGGCGTATTGAGCGCCGGCAAAGGGTGTGGCTTGGCAGCAGTGGCTTGGCGCATCGGGCCATTGGCCGCTGATCAGTCCCTGATCGGCGAGGTAGGCAATGATGTGCTCGGCGTTGGCCTGGCAGAGTTCACGTTCGGTATCGGCCATGCCGCGCAACTCCACGGTGGTGGCGATACAGGCCAACGGGATGTTGGCCTGCTCGAAGTGCTTGGACAGCTTCGTCCAAGGCACCGCGCAGGCTTCGTCGAATGCGTTGCCGCCGGCGTCTTCGGCCAACAGCGCCACCTGCACCTCCAGGCGTGCCGCCAGAGCGCGCAGACGTGGCCAGTTCTGCGGCAATGCATACAGCAACATCACCGACTCGAAATCGCAGTGCAGGTCCAGCACCAGATCGGCGTCGCACGCGTGTTGCAGGAGCAAGCGACGAAGACCGTCGAGCTCCGACTGCGCGGGGGGCATGTGCTCGAGAATATCGAGCATGGTGCGGCGAATGATGGCTACGTTGGCCTCGCCGTCCTCGCCCAGCAGGCCCTCCAGACGTTCGACCAGTGCTGTCGTCAGTTCCGGAAAATCGCGGTTGAAGTTCTTGCCGCTGTTGAACTCGAAACGGCCTTGGTGTGTGGCCTGGAACATCTGGCCGATTCCGATCGGATTGGCCAGTGGCACCAGTTCGATCACGCCCTTGAGTTGGCCTTGGGCTTCCAGCTCGGCCAGGCGGGACTTCAAGGCTACCGCCACGCGCATACCCGGCAGTTCGTCCGCGTGCAGCGAGGCCTGGATATAGGCTTTGCGCGGGCCGTTACCGAAGCGGAACAGGCTCAGGGTGCGTTGGGTACCGCAGGCACTCCAAGGCAGGATATGGTCGATTTGCTGCATGGATGCTCCTCAGTGCTTGCGTGGGGCCAGGTAGGTCAACCAGCGGCGTTCGGCCAGCTTGAACAGGCGCACCAGTAGAAAGGTCAGGACTAGGTAGATCAGCCCCGCGGTAATGAAAGCCTCGAACGGCAGGTAGTAGCGCGCATTGAAGGTCTTGGCCGCGCCGGTGATGTCTACCAGCGTGACGATCGACGCCAGGCTGGTGGTCTGCAGCATCATCAGCACTTCGTTACTGTATTGCGGCAGGGACCGGCGCAGGGCCGAGGGCAGCAGGATGCGCCGGTACAGGGCGAGACGCGACATGCCCATGGCACGTGCGGCTTCGACTTCGCCCCGTGGGGTGGCCCTCAGGCTACCGGCCAACAACTCGGCGCTGTAGGCGCTTGTGTTGATGGCGAACGCCAGGCAGGTGCAGAAAGTCGCGCTGGACAGGTATGGCCAGAGCAGGCTCTGACGCACAAGCTCGAACTGAGCCAGGCCGTAGTAGACCAGGAACAACTGCACCAGCATCGGTGTGCCGCGAATCACGTAGGTGAAGAGCCAGGCCGGGAAGCGCAGCAGATATAAGTTCGACACGCGCATCAGCGCCAGCGGGATCGCTAGCGCCAGGCCGCAGGCCAGGGAAACCAGCAGCACTTTCAGGGTCAGCGCGATGCCGCTTAGGTACAACGGTAGGTTCTGCCAGATCAGGTGATAGTCAAGCATGATGCAAACCTTCCCTTCACAGGTCCGCGGCTTTGAAGCCGAACGAGTAACGGTTTTCCACGCTGCGCAGGATCCACAGCGACAGGCTGGTCAGCAGCAGGTAGAGCCCTGCCACGGTGAGAAAGAACGTGAACGGTTCATGGGTCGCATCGGCCGCGTTCTTGGCCTTGAACATCATGTCCTGCAGGCCGATCACGGAGATCAGCGCGGTGGACTTGGTCAGCACCAGCCAGTTGTTGGTGAAGCCCGGCAGCGCCAGGCGCACCAACTGCGGTACGCTGATTCGCCAGAACACCTGCAGGCTGCCCATGCCATAAGCGGCACCCGCTTCGGCCTGGCCCTTGGGTATGGCGAGAAAGGCCCCGCGAAAAGTCTCTGAGAGATAGGCCCCAAAAATGAAGCCCATGGTGCAAACCCCGGCTATGAATGGGTTGATGTCGATGTACTGCTCGTAGCCCAGGACCAGCGCCAAGCGGTTGACCAAGTCCTGGCCGCCATAAAACACCAGCAGAATCAAGACCAGGTCAGGAATGCCGCGCACCACCGTGGTGTAGACCTCGCCCAGTGCTGCCAGCCAGCGCAGCGGCGACAGCCGGCAGGCGGCGCCGATCAGACCAAGGCCGATGGCCAGTGCCATCGCCATCAGGGCCAGGCTGATGCTCAACCACGCGCCATCGAGAATGCTCGATCCATAGCCGTGAAGCATGATGTAAGTCCTCGTTAGCCGGAGCTATTGGCCATAGATGTCGAATGGGAAGTACTTGCTTTGCACCTGCTGGTAGGTCCCATTGGCACGAATGGCTGCGATGGCGGCATTCAATCGCGCCAGATTGGCGTGATCGCCTTTGCGCACGGCGATCCCCGCGCCCCGACCGAAGTAGCGTGGGTCGCTGATGTCCGGGCCGACCAGTGCGAAGCCTTGGCCAGCGGGCGTCTTGATGAAGCTCTCTTCGGTATTGACGATGTCCGCCAGGGTGGCGTCCAGCCGGCCGGCCACCAGATCGAGGAAGGCTTCGTTTTGCGAGGCGTAGCGCAACACCTCCACACCCGCGCTTTCCAGTTGCTCGGTGGCGAAGCGGTCATAGGTAGAGGCACGCTGCACGCCGAGCTTTTTGCCTTTGAGGTCGTGGACCGGATCGGTTATCTGGCTGCCGGCCTTCATCGCGAACTTGCCGGGGGTGTGGTAGTACTTGTCGGTGAAGTCGACCGACTTGAGCCGATCTTCAGTGATCGACATCGACGACAACACGGCGTCGATCTTGCGTACCTTCAATGATGGAATCATCCCGTCGAACTCTTGGATCACCCACTGACATTTGACCTTCATCTGCGCGCACAGGGCGTTGCCGATATCGTAGTCAAAGCCCGCCAGCTCGCCTTCGGGCGTGCGGTAAGCGAAGGGCGGATAAGCCGCCTCGATGCCGATGCGCAGGCTTCCTTCATCGGCCTGAGCCAACGCGCTGCAGGCACACAGCGCCAATGCGCCTAGAAGTCCGGTCTTGTTCATATTCTTGTCTCCGGTGGATAGGGCGTTACCGGCCTGCCTCTTTGCGGGGTGCGGCTCGGTGCGAAGAGAAAATGACACGTTTAATTTCACAAATCAATGATCGTGAAAATAAAAGTATCAGTGCCTGATTGCGCAAAGCGCGCGCCTAAGACTGTCGCGTCTTACCCATCGAGGAGGTTGTGTGGAGAACACTGGGAATCGCATTTCGAGCACCAGTGCAACATCGTACGGACAGGTGCCGATAGATTTCCCGCAGAGCCTAGCGGCCCTGCAAGGCGCTTATTCGCAGCTGTTTATCGCAGACAAGGGACTTGCACACGCTCGCCACGCACGCCAAGGCCGCAAACCCAACGCCGGCCCACAGCGCCAGAAAAGCGCCCTGGGCGGAGTACACCTGGAAGAGTCCCGCCACCAACGCCGCGCCCAATACCTGCCCGAGCATTCGCATCGTGCTCGACAGGCCGCCCGCCCCACCGCTGCGCTGCGGTGCGATCGACGAAATCATGTCGCGCATGTTCGGCGACTGGAAGAACCCGAACCCCGCGCCACATACGGCCATGCGCAAGGCGATGTCCCATGGCGCGGGCGAAGACGGTAGGGTGCAGAGCAGTACCAGGCCGATCCCCAGTATGCCCATGCCCATGGCGGTGAGGGTGCCGGTCGCGTAGCGGTCCGAGAGCCTTCCAGCGATGGGGGCCATGAGCGCGGCCATGGCAGGCCAAGGCGTGATCAGAAATCCGGTCTCGACCTGGGAGAGCCCCCACTGGTGCTGCAACATGAAGGGCAGGGCGACGAACGCCAGGCTCTGCGCCGTGAGCGACGCCGCAGCGCTGGCGGCAGACAGCGCGTAGAGCGGCTGGCGCAGCAGGTCAAGAGCAAGGATCGGCGCGGGATGACCGGCCTGGCGCCGCAGCAATAGGCACAGGCAAAGCCCGGCGAGCACCGCGCTGCCCAGCGTGACGCTCCATGGCCCGCCTTGGGCAAGGCCATTCACGGCATACACCAGGGCAGCAAGAAACAGCGCGCAGAGCCCTGCGGCCATGGCATCGAATGCCCGCGCGCTGGTAGGGGTGGGCGGCAGCGAGCGCAGGCCGAGAAACACGCCGACCAAGCCCACCGGGACATTGATCAGGAACAGCCAGTGCCAGCTGGCAAGGCTCAGGATCAGTGAAGCCACGCTCGGTCCGGCAGCCAGCGAGGCGCCCACGACCAGCGCATTGACCCCCATGCCGCGCCCGAGCATGTGATTGGGAAAGACGAAACGCGTCATCGCCACACCCACACCCAGGATCCCGGCGGCGCTCAAACCTTGTACCAGGCGACCGACCAGCAGCCACTCGAACGACGGGGCCAGGCCACACAGCAGCGACGCCAGGATGAACAGCACCAGGCCCGCCATGGAGATGCGCCGGTAGCCGACGATGTCTCCCAGCGAAGCCAGTGGCAGCAGGGCGGCGATCATCGCCAGGTGATAGATGCTCACCACCCAAATCGATTGGGCGTCGGTGGTGCCCAGGTCGGCGGCGATGGTCGGCAAGGCCGTGTTGGCGATCGCCGTTTCCAGGTTGGCCATGGCGATGTTGAGCATGATCGCGATGACGGCGATGAGCCTTTGAGGTTTGGGCACCCCTTCGCCGGGGGGCGGCAGGATGGTCTGCTTGAAGGCGAACACGGCGAGACTCATGGCAGGGACTGAACGAGGGAGGCGGCAAGGCGCCTGGCACATACTAGGAAATGTCATCCGGCGCTTGAAATTAAATATCGGCATCGTTCGCAGTGGGATTTCGAATCCCTGGGCCTGCAACCTCGGAAATCATGCTCCTTCGGCTCAGCATAGGAAGAGGAGTGCCGGGTCTCATTCCAGCGAGCTAATGTCTCTCTTTACCCGTTTCAAGTGACCTTCTACATAGAACGCAGCGGCCTGCTCGTCGCCGGTCACGATGGCTTCGTAAATCAGCCGATGCTCGGCGGCATACAGCTGGATGCGCTCGGCATCGTAGATCCCGTCGTCACGCAATCGATTCCAGAGGGGTTGAGCCATGGTCTGCTCGATTTCATCGGCCATTTTGGCGATCAGGGCATCGCCGGTCATCAGCGCAAGGCGGTGATGAAACTTGCGGTCGCATTCGCTCCAGAGCGCTTGCTGGTGCACATCGGTGATGTCTTTCACTTCCGCCATTTGCGCCAGATACCGTTCTGCCAGCGGATCCCGCGTGGCTTTGCGCGCCGCCAGCCGAGCAATCGCAGGTTCCAGCAAGAGCCTGACTTCCAGAGCACTGATGGGGCTGTAGTCGGCTTCTGGCGCAGGCGAGGGTAAATGAGGTGGGGTGCCATCCTGAGCGAGTACATAGGTTCCCGAGCCATGCCGGGTAATGACCAAGCCTTCGTTCTGCAGGGCGCCAATAGCTTCGCGTACTGCGGGCCTGCTGACCTTGAGCCGAGTGGCCAGGTCCCGCTCGGAGGGCAGTCTGGAGCCGGCCGCATAGGTGCTGTCGGCGATGCTCTGTCTGATCTGGTCGGCGACCTGTTCATAGATTTGCTTGGGGCGGAATGCTGGCTGGGTGAGGCTTTGGTCTGTCGACATGACCACTGACCTTTGAAGAGAAAGACGTGCGGAGTATACGTCCGGTCTGGCGTAGAGGCTAACCACTTATGGGGCTTGTACAGATAAGTGGTTTTGTTTTTTACCTGTTCTTACATTTTTCGGCGATAACATCGTTGCCAGTTGGGTGATGTGGGCATAGGATCCAGCAGGAATTGGGCGCTTTTAAGACCGGTTGTTGCGCTGCATGACGGTCTGTTCCAGCCGGATACTATCGCTGTACTCATAGTGGTAATTTTTTTTAGCCACATGATTCCACCTCAACCCCATCCCAACGCAGAGTCATCCTCTGCGTCCACGTCATTGCCCCAGGGAGTCAGACTCGTGCGTGATGCTTCCACCCCCCAGCAAACCATCATGGTTTGCGATCAAGCCCAAACCGCTGCCTTGCTGGACTTCACCGAACTGATCGAAGCCATCGCCCGAGCGGCCCGGGAGCTGGACACCGGTACGCTTCTGAGTCCAGAACGCATGGTCGTGCCGCTCGGGGAGGGTGGGGTATTGCTCAGCATGCCTGCCACCGCGCAGGACATCGCTATCCACAAGCTGGTCAATGTGTTGCCGGGCAACGCCCAGCGCAATCTGCCAACCATCAACGGGGTCGTCACGGTTTGCGATGCCGCCACCGGCAAGGTTGTCTGCCTGCTGGACGGCCCGGAAGTGACTGGGCGCCGCACGGCCGCCGTAACGATGCTGGCCATTCGTACCTTTCTTGAGCATGCGCCGCGTGACATCCTGCTGGTGGGCACTGGCGCTCAGTCGCGCTACCACGTCCAGGCCATTCATGCGCTGTATCCTGATGCGAACATCTGGGTGCGTGGTCGCGACCTGTCGTCAGCCGTCACATTTTGTGATCGCAACCGCGAGCTTCATCGACACCTCGAAGGGGTCGGCAGCAGCGCGCCAGAGGTCGATGTTGTCATTACCGCCACTACCAGCACCGAGCCTGTCTATGACGAGCCGGGCAGGGGCGGGTGCTTGGTCGTCGGGGTGGGCGCCTTCAAGCCAGAGATGGCTGAGATCGGCAAGGTGACCCTGGACTCCAGCGCCATCTACGTCGACGAACCTGAGGGCGCCCGGCACGAGGCAGGTGATCTGCTGCGTGCGGGTGTCGATGGCTCCAAGGTCACGTCGCTGGCCAGTGCACTCAAGGATGGCGTCGACAGGTCTCGGCCTGCCGTGTTCAAGAGTGTAGGAACCGCCGCCTGGGATTTGGCCGCCGCCCGCGTGGTCCTCGCTGCCCTGGCCAACCATCCTGTGTGATCGCATTCAAGGAGACGCATCCATGCAAATCACCCGCAGCATCAGCACCGTCGAAGTCCACACCGGTGGCGAGCCGTTCCGTATCGTGACATCCGGGCTGCCGCGCATGCCGGGCAATACCATCGTCGAGCGCCGCGCCTGGTTGCTGGAAAACGCCGATGACATCCGCCAGGCCTTGATGTTCGAGCCTCGCGGTCACGCTGACATGTACGGTGGCTACCTTACCGAGCCGGTTTCGCCCACGGCGGACTTCGGCATCATCTTTCTGCACAACGAGGGTTACAGCGACCACTGTGGTCACGGCACTATCGCACTGGCGACGGCCGCGGTCGAACTGGGCTGGGTCGAGCGTACCGAGCCGGAAACGCGTGTGGGTATCGATGCCCCTTGTGGCTTCATCGAAGCGTTCGTGAAATGGGATGGCAAGCACGCCAACGGCGTACGCTTCATCAACGTGCCGTCGTTTATCTACAAGCGCGATGTGACCGTCACGACCCCAAGCTTCGGTGAGGTCACAGGGGACATCGCCTACGGTGGCGCCTTCTATTTCTACACCAGCGGCGCGCCGCATGGCCTGGAGATCCGCGAGTCCGCGGTGGAGACACTGAAGCAGTTCGGCGCGCAAGTGAAGCAGGCGGCCAACGCTGCATTCGCTGTGGTGCATCCGGACATCCCGGAAATCAACCATATCTACGGCACCATCATCGATGGCGCGCCGCGTTTCGCTGAGTCCACCCAGGCCAACTGTTGCATCTTCGCCGATCGCGAAGTGGACCGCTCGCCGACCGGTTCAGGCACCAGTGGCCGTGTCGCGCAACTCTATCTGCGCGGGCGGCTGGGCAAGGACGAGGTGTTGGTCAACGAGTCGGTGATCGGTTCGGTCTTCACCGCCAAGGTCATCCAGGAAACCACCGTGGGCGACATTCCAGCGGTGATTCCTGAAGTATCGGGCAACGCTTACATCTGTGGGTTTTGCAACTGGATCATCGATGATCGCGATCCGCAGAAGCACGGCTTCCTCGTGCGGTAATGAGAGGGGCAAGAGGTCGCTTTGTGGGAGCACCGCTCTTGCCTCCACATGGGTGTTGCTTTCTAGGTCTAAAGTCTGTCGAATTATGACTTGGACGGTCTTGGTGGGGGAGGCATAGGATGACGGCCACTGGAGTTCACAACTGACTCCCCTCATCAGGAAAGACATCAATGAGCCTCAAATCGCTTATCGCCAACCCACTGGGCTTCGGCACCGCGCCGCTTGGCAACATGTTCCGCAACGTACCCCAAGACGAGGTGCAAGCCACCGTCGATGCCGCCTGGAACAACGGCGTGCGTTACTTCGATACCGCGCCGTTCTACGGCGCCGGTCTCTCCGAGTCGCGTCTGGGCGATGCCCTGGTCGGTCGTCCACGTGACGAGTACGTGCTCAGCAGCAAGGTCGGCCGGATCATCCTCGACGAACTGGAAGACCCCACCAGCCGCGAGCTGGGCGAGAAGAGCGGCCTGTTCGAACACGGCAACCGCAACCGCATCGTCAACGACTACAGTGCCGATGCCACCCTGCGTTCGATCGAAGACAGCCTGCGCCGCCTGAAGACCGACCGCCTGGACATCGTCTGGATTCACGACATCGCCCAGGACTTCTACGGTGACGAGTGGCTGGAGCGTTTCGAGACGGCCCGCAAAGGCGCCTTCCGCGTCCTCACCCGCCTGCGTGAAGAGGGCGTGATCAAGGCCTGGGGCCTGGGTGTGAACCGCGTCGAACCGATCGAACTGACCCTGGATCTTGACGAGCCGCAACCCGATGGCTTCCTGCTCGCCGGCCGTTACTCGCTGCTCGATCATGACCGCGCTCTGCAACGTGTCATGCCGCAGGCGGTCGAGCAGGGCGTCGGCATCGTCGTCGGCGGCCCCTACAGCTCTGGCGTGACCGCCGGTGGCGAGCACTTCGAGTACCAGAAAGCCACCCCAGCGGTACTGGCCAAGCTCGAGCGTATCCGTGCTGTGGCGCGTGCCCATGGCGTCGAGGTCAAGGCCGCCGCCTTGCAGTTCGCCCTGGCTCACCCGGCTGTGGTCGCGGCCATTCCTGGCTCTACCCGCGTGGCGCACGCCAACGAAGACCATGCCGCGCTGAGCGCAGTGATCCCGGCGGCGTTCTGGAACGACCTGCGCCAACAAGGCCTGATCAACGCCCTGGCACCGGTTCCGGCCGCCTGAGCATGACGGGGCAGGGCTGCGCCGCAGCCCTGTCAACATCCGCGCCGCGCGTGGCCGATGGGGCACGCGCGGCGTTTTCATGCGTTGAGCGTGCCGCGCGTTGTAACTCGTCGTCCTCTCGGTGTGGAGCGTTGTAATGCCAGGATGGCCCGTGCAGGCGCTTCTTTCACAGGGGAAAGCGTGCTTGCGCGCGTGGTAAGGTCCAACGCATCAATCAACGAGGAGCCAACATGGATCTAGGTAT
Source organism: Pseudomonas sp. CK-NBRI-02 (assembly GCF_008124495.1). Classification (NCBI taxonomy): domain Bacteria; kingdom Pseudomonadati; phylum Pseudomonadota; class Gammaproteobacteria; order Pseudomonadales; family Pseudomonadaceae; genus Pseudomonas; species Pseudomonas sp. CK-NBRI-02. The sequence continues at coordinate 86,742 of NZ_VSJH01000042.1, forward strand.
CAAGGGCCGCTGGGCCATCGTCTGCGCCGCCAGTCAAGGGTTGGGCAAGGGCTGCGCCGAGGCCCTGGGCGGCGAGGGCGTCAACCTGGTGATCAACGCCCGCACTGCCACCACCCTGGAGCAGGCGGCTGCCGAACTGCGTAGCCGCTTCCCGGGCATCGAAGTCCGCACGGTCGCTGGCGATGTGGCCGAGCCTGCGGTGCGCGAAGCCCTGCTCAGCGCCTGCCCGCAGGTCGATATCCTGGTCAACAACGCCGGTGGCCCACCACCAGGCGATTTCCGGAACTGGGATCGGGAAGACTGGCTCAAGGCCTTGGACGCCAACATGCTCACGCCCATCGAGCTGATCAAGGCCGTGGTCGATGGCATGGCCGAGCGCGGTTTTGGACGGGTGGTGAACATCACCTCGGGCGCGGTGAAAGCGCCGATCGATATCCTGGGGCTGTCCAATGGTGCGCGCAGCGGCCTGACCGGTTTCATCGCAGGGCTCGCCCGCCAGCAGCGTCTGGCCGGGCGCAACGTGACCCTGAACAACCTGCTGCCAGGCGCCTTCGACACCGCTCGCCTGCAAAAGACCTTGCAGGCGGCCAGCCAGGTCAGCGGCGACCTGCAGGCAACCACCCAGGCACGTCGCCAGGCAATCCCGGCGGCGCGGTTCGGCGATGCCAAGGAGTTCGGGGCGTACTGCGCCTTCCTGTGCAGCGTCCATGGTGGCTATATCACCGGGCAGAACCTGCTGATCGACGGCGGTGCTTACCCGGGCACTTTCTGACCTAGCACGCCTGGGCGAGGCGGCTGGATCACCCCAGCCGCGTCACCCACTTGCCCGATGCATGGCCTTCCTTGAGTTGGCGCAATGCCCTCGGTAGCGCATCAAAGGCAAAGTCCAGGCGCTGTGGCACTACCAGTCGGCCCTCGGCGACCATTTGCAGCAAACGCTCCCCTTCGACCTTCAACGCCTGGCGATCGAGCAGTCGACCGTGGGCGTGGATGCTGTTGAGCGCGACTTCATGCAACGAGATCGCTGTGCTGAAGGCAGGCAGCGGCGCGGTTTCCTGGCGGTCCTGGATGCATACCAGATGGCCGTAGCCAAGCAGGCAGGCCAGGCTCGCCGCATGCGCGCCGCTGACGGTATCGAACAGGGCATGCAGCGGGCGTTCGCCCAGGGCGGTTTGCAGGTGTGCCTGCCAGTCCTCGGCGCGGTAGTCGAATACACCTATCACGCCCAGTTGCCTGAGGCGGTCATGGTGTTTCTCGCCAGCGGTGGCCCATACGCGCAAACCGCGCTGCACAGCGAGCTGAACAAGGTAGAAGCCCACCGCACCACCCGCGCCCACCACCAGTACATCACGTGAGGCGCCGTCGGCGACTTTGGCCAAGGCTTGCCAGGCCGTGAGCGCCGGGCAGGGGATGGCGGCTGCAGCGGCATCGTCGAGGTTGGCGGGGATGTGCATCACCAGCGTTGCGTCGAGCAGGCAGTACTGGGCAAAGCTGCCATCACGGGACAGCGACTGGTGATAGGCGACACGGGTGCCCAAGGGCAGGTCGATACCTTCGCCGACGGCGGCAACGAGGCCGGCGCCGTCGACGCCGGGCACGGTGCCCTGGCGCCAATCGGCATGGCCCCATTCGCAGATCTTCCAGTCCACCGGGTTCAGGGAGATGGCACGGTTGGCCACCAGTACTTGACCGGGGCCGGGTTTGGGGAGGGGTTTTTCGATGAGCTCAAGGCCGTCCAGGCCGGCGCCCGGGGTCCAGCCCCAGGCTCGATGCGTGGTGGACATGGGGAGTCCTCTTGGGGGAAGAAGGGGGAGGGTAGCGAGGTGTTGCGAGGGGAACAGCAGTGTTAGCGCAAAGGCCTGTTGACCTGCGGTCAACAATGACGAGGGGCCGCTGCGTGGCGGCCCCTTGTGTTCATCTCAGCCCAGGGTCTTGGCCAGGGCTTGCAGGCCACCTTCGTAGATGCCGGTGAACAGGGCGATGGCTTCCTCGTCGCTCACGCCAACCGGGGTGAACTCGCCGAGCCATTCCACCAGGCTGCCCTGGCCGTCGGCCTTGACCCGCAGGGTCGACAGGTAGTCGGTTACCGGGAACGGGCTGGTGAGGATCGAGTAGCTGTAGCTGCGCTGGTGTTCATCGAAGGCCATCAGACGCTCGATGATGGCATTGCCCTCCGGATCTTTCAGCGAGCGTACGCGGCCGCCTTCGCTGGAGAGGCTTTCAGGGATGAATGGCAGCCAGTCGGGCAGGCTGTCGAAGCCGCCGATCAGGGCCCAGACGTGATCAGGGCTGTGTTGGGTTTTCAAGGATGCGTAGGCGTTGGCCATGATGGGATTCTCCAGTTGAATTCAGATAGCGAGGCTGTCGACCACACCGCCGTCGACCCGCAGGGCTGCACCGGTGGTGGCGGAGGAGTAGGGGGATGCGAGGTACACCACCAGGTGGGCGACTTCGTCCACTTCGGCGGCGCGTTGAATGATCGAGCTCGGGCGAGCGGTGCGCACGAAGTTGTCCGCCTCTTCGCGAATGCTGCGGCCGGACACCTTGGCTGCTTCAGCCACCAAGGTGGCAACGCCGTCGGTGAGCGTCGGGCCAGGCAATACCGCGTTGACGGTGACGCCCGTGCCGGCCAGGCGCTTGGCCAGGCCGTGGGAGACGGCGAGGTTGGCGGCCTTGGTCACGCCGTAGTTGATCATGTCGGCCGGGATGGCAATGCCGGATTCGGAGGAAATGAACAGGATCCGCCCCCAGCCTTTGTCGACCATGCCCGGTGCGTAGTGGCGAGCCAGGCGCACGCCGGACAGCACGTTGGTGTCGTAGAAGCGGCTCCACTCGCTGTCGGGGACATCGAAGAAGTCGACGTCATCGTAGATGCCCAGGTTGTTGACCAGGATGTCGGCGCTCGGGTGGGTGTCGAACAGCGTCTGGGCGCCTTCGGCGGTGCCCAGGTCGGCCACCACGCCGTGGACTTTGCCGCGGCCACCTTGGGCGTGCAGCTCGGCCAGGGCGGCGTCGACCGACTTCTGGCTACGGCCGGCGATGACTACGTCGGCGTGGGCGCGGGCCAGGCCGCGGGCGATGGCCAGACCAATACCGCCGGTCGAGCCGCTGATGATGGCGGTACGTCCGCCAAGGTCGATGTTCATGGAATGGCTCCTGTGGATGAGTTGCATCGATGGGAGCCATGCTAGGGCGGTCTGGTAAGACTGTAAAAGACTTAATTCGACTGAGTTAAGACCTATGCGGTCTCTTCTGCCAGCGCCAGCACCCGCTCGCGGAACACGCCCACGATTGGCCGCAGGTCTACCTGGTGCCAGGCTGCCCACAACTGCACGCAGGGGCTGAACCACGGCAGCTTGCGCAGCACGACGGTGGAGCCGGCGCTGGCGGACAGGCTGCTCTGGACCATCGCCAGGCCCAGCCCGGCGGACACCAGCCCGAGCACGCTCAGCGGGTCGTTGGCCTCCAGCGACAGGCGCGGGGTGAAGCCTGCGTCGGCGCAGCGGGCGATGAAATCGTCGCGTTTGTTGATCTGGTCAGGCTGGCCGCCGGTGATGATCCATTCCTGCTCATGCAGGTCGGCGGGCGTGAGTTCGGCCTTGATGGCCAAGGGGTGCCCGGCGGGGATGGCCAGCAGCAGAGGGTCGTCCAGCACGGGGTGGCCACGCAGGTCGGGGTCGGTGCTGGGCGGGGGCTCGCAGACCAGGGCGATGTCCAGGCTGCGCTGGCGCAGGCCTTCGAACTGCTCGCGCGGGGTCATGTTGTACAGGGCGATATGGATGTTCGGACGTTCGCTGCGGATGGCCCGCACCGCGCCGGGCAGCACGCCGGCATGGATGGCGTGGTTGACGTAGCCGATGCACAAGCCGCCTTCCTCGCCCCGGCCCAGTCGCTTGCCCAGCGACTCCAGGCGTTCGGCGTGCTTGAGCAGGCCGCGGGCTTCGGACAGGAAGGTGCGGCCGTCGGCGGTCAGGTACAGGCGCTGATTGCGCCGCTCGAACAGGGCAAGGCCAAGGTTGTCTTCGAGCTGGGCGATCTGCCGGCTCAGGGGGGATTGTGAAATGTGTAGCTGCTCGGCCGCGCGTCCAACGTTCTCGCATTCGGCGACAGCGACGAAGTAGCGCAACTGACGTAGATCTTGCATGAGACCTCCAAGGGAACTGCCCAAAGTTTTACGCGGACAGCTCTGCCTTGGCTAGCCTCCTCAGGTGGGGGAACTACACGGTCTCGCCCACGGCCCTGGCGGCGACCTTGCCGCGTCCGCCCAGCCAGACCAGCAGCAGGCCGCCTGCCGCCAGCATGCCGCCGGCGACCGGTACCGCGGCGTAGCCCAGGTCCAGGCTGATGACCGCGCCACCCAGCGCTGCCCCCACCGCATTGCCGAGGTTGAAGGCGCCCACGTTGATCGACGAGGCCAGGCCCGGAGCCTCGCTGGCGGCGATCATCACGCGCATTTGCAGCGGCGGTACCACGGCGAAGGTGAATATGCCCCAGACCAGCAAGGCCAGCGCCGCGCCGACGTGGGAACCCAGCACGAACGGCATCAGCACCATGATCAGCGCCAGTACGCCGAGGAAGAGACGTGCCGAGCCGTCCAGCGACCAGTCGGCCAGGCGACCGCCGAGGCTGTTGCCCAGGGTGAAGCCCACACCGATCAGCACCAGGCCCAGGGTGACGAAGCGGTCCGAAGCGCCAGTGAGGTCCGCCAGCACCGGGGCGACGTAGGTGTACAGGGTGAACATCGCGCCAGCACCGAGCACCGTGGTGGCCATGGCCAGCAGCACGTTCGGCCGGGCGATCACTGCGAGCTCCCGACGCACATCGGGCACGCTGCCGCGCTCGCCCTTGGGCAGGGCCCACCACAGGGCGGTCATGGCCAGGATGCCAAGCAGCGCAGTGCCGGCGAAGGCTAGACGCCAGCCGACCTGCTGGCCGATCCAGGTGGCGGCGGGGACGCCGCCGATATTGGCGATGGTCAGACCCATGAACATGGTGGCGATGGCGCTGGCCTGCTTGTCGCGAGGCACGACGCTGGCGGCCACCACCGCACCCAGGCCGAAGAAGGCGCCGTGGTTGAGGCTGGTGACCAGGCGCGAGGCGAGCAGCGTGCCGTAGCCCGGCGCCAGGGCCGACAGCAGGTTGCCCACGGTGAAGATGGCCATCAGCGCGATCAGTGCGCCGCGCTTGCCAAAGCGGCTGAACAGCAAGGTCATGATCGGTGCGCCGACCATCACGCCGACGGCGTAGGCGGTCACCAGCATGCCGGCGCTGGGGATGCTGACATCGATGCCTTCGGCGATCACCGGCAGCAGGCCCATGGGGGTGAATTCGGTGGTACCGATACCAAAGGCCCCGATGGCCAGGGCGAACAGGACGTGTCCGGGTTTCATTGCAAAGGCTCCTGGGGGCGAAGTGTGTGAAGGTGAGGCGCAGTATGGCAACGGCCGGCAGGCCGATTAAGTCACGACTGCGCCAAGGACTTTTGATTTGAAATCAACGATCGCCTGGGCGGCGATCAGTGGATGGCCACCGGATTGATGTTGACCTGGGTCGAGCCCTTGTACAGCGGCTGGCCCAGCACGAAGAGGAACTCGAAGGCCTTGTCGCGCACCAAGGCGCGGGTGTCGATCAGCTCCAAGTTGTAGATACCGCGCTTGGCCAGCATGAACTGGTTGACCGGAAACTCTTCGCCTGTGGGGTTGGGGTAGACCTCCGAGGCCCAGGTGTCACCGCCAAAGGCGACGATGCCCTGGTCGGCGAGCCACTGGGCTGCTGGCAGGTCGATGCCGGGCTCGGTAGCGAGGAACTGCTGGTTGTCCTTGCCGATCAGCTCCAGCCAGCCGGTGTTGAACAGCACCACATCGCCCTTGCGCAGGGTGATGCCTTGTTTCTTCAGCACAGCCTTGATGTCGTTCACGGTGAACGATGTGCCACCCGGCACGATGGCCTTGCCGTAGTAGGCGGTCATGTCCAGCACCACGCCGCGGGTCACCATGGGCGGTACTTTCTCCACGCCGAGCTTGGTGACGCCCTCGACGGTGACGAAGTCCGCTGCCTTGTTGCCGTTGTAGTAGACGTTGTCGATACCGATATGGCCGATGCCGTTGAGCTGGGTGCCGACGCCGGTCCAGCCGTTGACCAGTTCATCGTTGAAGCTGAACTTGTTCTTGCCCAGCGTCTGGCCGGCCTGTTCGCCGGGCTGGATGTTGTAGAGGTGGAAGCTGCGATGGCGGAAGGCGGGCAGGTCCTTGCTCACAGGCACGGCCAAGGGGTAGGTCTTGCCGGTCTTGACCAGACCCACGGCCTGTTTGACCACCTCGGGGGTCAGCAGGTTGGCGGCGCCGATTTCGTCCTGCTTGCCATAAGGCGAATCCTGCCAGTCGGCTGCCAGGGTGGCCTGGGCGGTGGTGGCCAGGGCGGCGGCCAGAAGCAGGGGCTTGAAGTAGTTCATCCGGATTCTCCTGATCGGGAAGTGATGTCAGGGACGGATTCTGGGCGGGTGCAGGGGGGAGAAAAAGCAGCGGGCGGGACAATGACTTTTGCGTACGGGTCAAGGAGCGAAGCCTCAGTCGCAGGTGAGCCCGCTCCGCAGCGATCAAGCGCAACCGATCCAAATGCCTTTAACATGGTTGCGGATCGGCCCCTTCGTTGAAAGAGACCTGTATGGAGTTACGTCAGCTTCGCTATTTCCTGAGTGTCCTGGAGTACGGCAGCCTGGGCAGGGCTGCAATCGAGCTCGGGGTCGGCGCCTCCGCCTTGAGCCAGCAACTGTCGAAGCTGGAGAGCGAGGTGAGTACCCGGCTTTTGACACGTTCGAGCACGGGCGTCTCGCCGACGGCGGCGGGCCTGGCCTTCGAGTACCACGCACGCCTGGCGCTTCGCCAGGCCGAACATGCCGTTCTTGCCGCGCAAAGCGGGCGCATGAGTGGCTATGCCAGCGTGGGGCTGGCGCCGACCACCGCCTCGATTCTCGGTCTGGCCTTGATCGACAGGATGCGCGAACGCTATCCCGATATCCGTCTGCATCTGGTGGAAATGCTCTCTGGCTACCTGATGAACCAACTCAATGCCAGACACCTCGACTTGGCAGTACTGTTCCAAGCGGAGTCGGGGCCACGCCTGGATGTCCGGCCGCTTCTGAACGAGCGGCTGTTCGTTCTGGTTCCCGCCCCGTTGGTCAAGGCCGATTGGGGCGAGTCCCTCACGCTGGAACAGATCGCGACGCTTGCATTGGTGATGCCCAGCACACAGCATGGCCTGCGCACGACACTGCGTTCGATCTTCGAGGGGGCCGGGCTGGAGGCCAACATCGTCATGGAAATCGATGGCCTGTCGCTGTTGATGGATTGTGTCTGTGCAGGTCACGCCGCCACCATCCAGCCCGGCGCGACGGTGGCCCGGGCGCACCAGGCGGGCTTGCGAGTGTTCGCCATCGATGAGGCTCAGGCGCAGCGGCGCAACGTGATCGTCAGCCTCACCGATGACGAACTTTCGCCAGCGGCGTTGGCGACCCGGATCGTTCTGCAGGAGCTCGCACGGGAGCTGGTGGAGCAGGGGCGATGGCCGGGCGCCCGGTTACTTTGAGCCTGGGCACGCCATTGCCGCCCAGGACCGTTTAGCAAAACTGAATGCCTCCCCTCGGCGATCGCGTTTCGCCGTCCATGCCCGCTCATTAGAGTCCCCGGTCACGAGGAGCACCCGAACAGTCGGCTCCTCGTGATCTGGAGGCGAAATGATCGATGTGCTTGTCATCGGAGGGGGCAATGCCGCCCTCTGTGCCGCGCTGATGGCGCGGGAGGCCGGAGCCAGCGTGATGCTGCTCGAAGCGGCCCCACGTGCCTGGCGGGGCGGCAATTCCCAACATACCCGCAACCTGCGCTGCATGCATGATGGGCCGCAGGACGTGCTGGTCGAGTCATACCCGGAAGAAGAGTTCTGGCAGGACCTGCTCAAGGTCACCGGTGGCCAGACCGACGAAACGCTCGCGCGTTTGGTGATTCGCGCGTCCTCCAATTGCCGCGACTGGATGCGCCGCCATGGTGTGCACTTCCAGCCGTCGTTATCCGGTGCGCTGCATACCGCTCGAACCAACGCGTTCTTCATGGGCGGTGGCAAGGCGCTGGTCAATGCGTACTTTCGCAGTGCCGAGCATCTGGGCGTACAGATTCGCTACGACACCCCCGTCGCCGACATCGAACTGCACAACGGACGCTTCGTTGCCGCGCACGTGCCGGCGCGTGAAGTCCAAGGCCGACACTTGCCCGCCGAACGCATCGAGGCGCGCAGTTGTGTGCTCGCCGCCGGAGGTTTCGAGTCCAACCGCCAGTGGTTGCGCGAGGCCTGGGGACAGAACGAACGAGGGGAGTGGCCTTCGGACAATTTCCTGATTCGCGGTACGCGTTTCAACGATGGGGTGCTGTTGCGCCGCATGATCGAACACGGCGCCGACACGATCGGCGACCCGACACAGGCGCACATGGTGGCGATCGATGCCCGTGCGCCGCTGTACGACGGCGGCATCTGTACGCGCATCGATTGTGTGTCGCTGGGCGTGGTGGTCAATCGCGACGGTCAGCGTTTCTATGATGAAGGTGAAGACTTCTGGCCCAAGCGTTATGCCATCTGGGGACGGCTGGTGGCCCAACAGCCCGGGCAAGTGGGCTTCTCGATCATCGACCAGAAAGCCCTTGGCCGCTTCATGCCCCCGGTCTTCCCGGGGGCTACCGCCGATAGCCTGGAAGCCCTGGCCGGCCTGCTCGGCTTGCCCGTGCAGCCCTTCGTCGACACCGTGCGGGCCTACAACCGAGCCTGCCAGGCGGGCACCTTCGACCACACCCGGTTGGACGACTGCCACACCCTGGGCCTGGAGCCTGTGAAGAGCCACTGGGCACGACCGATCGATACCCCTCCTTACTACGGCTACCCGCTGCGTCCTGGCGTCACTTTCACCTACCTGGGGCTGCGCACTGACGAAACCGCCGCGGTCCATTTCGCTGGACGGCCCAGCCCGAACCTGTTCGTCGCCGGCGAAATGATGGCGGGCAATGTGCTCGGCAAGGGCTACACCGCGGGTGTCGGCATGTCCATCGGCACTGCCTTCGGCCGCATCGCCGGGACCAGCGCCGCGGCGGCTGCCGGCCATGTATATCCAGAACAAGAGAATCGCCATGACCGCACAACTGCCTGAACCCCGCCAACCTGATGCCGAGCAGCCAGCCCTCGCCCTGATCCCAGTGTTGAACCTTGAGGAGCAGGAAGTGGACCGGCAGATGCGGATCTGCAATGCCTGCCGATACTGCGAGGGCTTCTGCGCCGTGTTCCCGGCCATGACCCGCAGGCTGGAGTTCGGCAAGGCCGATATCCATTACCTGGCCAACCTGTGCCACAACTGCGGCGCTTGCCTGCACGCCTGTCAGTATGCCCAGCCCCACGAGTTCGCCGTCAACGTGCCCCAAGCCATGGCCAAGGTGCGCGGGCAGACCTACGCCGAATACGCCTGGCCGAGCCTCTTCGGGCGGCTGTATCGGCACAACGGCACCTATGTCGCCAGTGCCTTGGCAGTGGCCTTGTCGCTGTTTTTGCTGCTGGCATTGTGGGCCAACGGTACGCTGTTGCCCGGGCGGTTGGCGGGGAATTTCTATGCGGTCTTCCCGCACAACACCTTGGCGTTGATGTTCGGCAGTGTCTTTGCCGCCGCAGGTGTGGCGCTGGCGGTGGCGGTGCGTCGTTTCTGGCGCTCGGTCTCGCCTGCCCAGGCCCAGGCGCAACCGGCCAAGGGAGCGGTGCTCGAGGCCTCGAGCGCGGCGCTGACCCTGAAGTATCTGGACGGTGGGCATGGCCAGGGCTGCAACAACGCCGATGATCGCTACACCCTCTGGCGCCGGCGCTTCCATCACTTCACCTTCTACGGCTTCCTGTTGTGCTTCGCTGCCACAGCGGTCGCCACCGGCTACCACTACCTGTTGGGCTACCCGGCGCCGTATCCGCTGCTGAGCGCACCGGTGTTGCTGGGGACCTTGGGTGGGCTTGGCTTGGTCGTCGGGCCAGCCGGGTTACTGGCGCTGAACCTGCGCCGGGCGCCGGAGCAGGGCGATGTGGCCCAGCGGCCCATGGACCGGGCGTTCATCCTGCTGCTCTTGCTGGTCAGCGTCACGGGCCTTGCCCTGCTGGGCCTGCGCGACACCGCCGCGATGGCGATCCTGCTGGCGATCCATTTGGGCACGGTCATGGCGCTGTTCATCACGCTGCCTTACGGCAAGTTCGCCCATGGCCTGTTCCGCAGCGCGGCACTGCTCAAGTTCGCGATCGAAAAGCGCCGCCCCAATGACCTGGGTCTGGGAGGGGAGTGAGCCATGGATGCAGCCGGTTTCTCACCTGCACCGTTTTGCGCGTCTCGCTCACCGGTTGGGCCATTTGTCCAACAGGATCGACACGAACTTCTCCGCCGCCGGCGACAGCGATGCCCCGCGTCGGTAGACCAGCCCCAGGGTGCGGGTCACCTGGGGTTCGATCAGCGGCACGCTGACCAGCGTCGGATGATCGGCGCTGGGCATGGCCAGGCTGGGCATGGCCGAAACACCCAGCCCGGCCTCGACCATGCCCAGCGAGGTGGACAGGTGCTGGACCTCATAGAACCACTTGGGCCGCAGGTTGAGCCCGGACAGGGCATGGTCCAGCAGCATCCGGTTGCCGCTCAGCCGGCCCACGCCGATCAGTCGGTAGTCGGCCAGTTCCGTCCAGGTCACCGCGTCGCGGTTCGCCAGCTTGTGGTCCCGACGGCAGGCCAGGACAAAATGCTCCTGCACCAGGGAGACGAATTCGATGTCCGGGTGCTGGCCGCTCATCATGTTGATGCCGAAGTCGGCCTCGCCGCGCAGCACGGCCTCGAGCCCGTCGTTGGCGCTGAGGTCGAGCAGGCGGATGCGGATCTTGGGGTACTGCTCGTTGTAGTCGCGGATCACCGACGGCAGGAAATAAAACGCCGCAGTCGGGATGCAGGCGAGGGTGACCTGGCCGGTCTGTCGTTCGGCGAGTTCGCGAATGCTCAGGATCGAATCCTCGAAGTCATCCAGCAGGCGCCTGGCTTTGGGCAGAAAGTCCCGCCCGACACTGGTCAAGCTGACGCGGCGGGTCGTGCGCTCCAGCAGGGAGGTGCCCAATCCTTCCTCGAGCTTTTTTATCCGCCGACTCAGGGCGGGTTGGGACAGGTGCAGCGCTTCCGCTGCTTCATGGAAACTGCCCAGTTCGGCGATTTTCACGAAAGATCGTATGTCTTGCAGCTCGTATTCCATCTCGGATCGCTCTTTGGCCCTGGCTTTGGATTGATTCATCAATCGCAATAATGGCTACGATATTTGCATTGGATTGATTTATCCATCCCTGTCAATCTTGTGTCCACAACATCAATGATGTCCATTGATCAACAAGAGTGCGAAATCATGCAACGAATTCCTTGCGTACTCATGCGCGGCGGCACCTCCAAGGGGCCCTTTTTCCATGCATGGGATCTTCCTGCCAATGTGGTCGAACGCGACGAATTGCTGATCAACCTGATGGGTTCCGGGCATGAGCTGGAAATCGACGGAATCGGCGGCGGTAGCCCGCAGACCAGCAAGGTGGCGATCGTCAGCCCCTCGCTGCATGCCGACGCCGATGTCGATTACCTGTTCGTGCAGGTCATGGTCGCCCAGCGCCGGGTCGATACCGCACCCAACTGCGGCAATATGCTCTGCGCCGTTGGCCCGTTCGCCATTGAGCAAGGACTGGTCAAGGCCCAGGATGGCAAGACCTTGGTACGCATCCGTAACTTGAACACCAACACCTTCGTCAATTCGCTGGTGGAAACGCCCGGTGGCATCGTGCGTTACGAAGGCCGCACGGCAATCGACGGCGTACCTGGCACTGCCGCCCCGGTGCACCTGACCTTCCTCGACGCGGTGGGCAGCAAGACTGGCAAGCTGTTCCCCACAGGCCAAGCCCAGGACGTGATCGACGGCGTGCCGGTGACCTGCATCGACATGGCCATGCCGATGATGATCGTCGAGGCCAGCCAGCTGGGCGTGACCGGCTCCGAGACCCCCGCACAGCTGGATGCCGACACCCGCCTGCTGCAACGTCTGGAGGCCTTGCGCCTGAAGGCCGGCAAGGCCATGGGGCTGGGCGATGTCAGCGGCATGGTGATCCCCAAGCCCGTACTGGTTTCTCCGCCCCGCCATGACGGCACGCTGCAAGTGCGCTACTTCATGCCTCACAACTGCCATCGCGCCTTGGCCATCACCGGTGCGATCGGGATGGCGACTGCCTGCGTCAGCCCGGGCACGGTGATCATGGACATGCTTGGCGAACAAGCACAGCACCTGGATGAAGTGCGCCTGGAGCACCCGAGCGGTGGCATCGACGTCGCGCTTTCGCGCAGCGGCGCCGATGGCAAGACACTCCAGGCCTCTGTGGTTAGAACTGCCCGCCGGCTGTTTTCAGGCTTCGTCTACGCCCCAACCTTGCGCAGGCTGGCGGGGTAGGCAGCTGCTTGCATCACATCGCAACCCGCACATCCGCACAATTTCAACAATGGGTGATGCCTCATGAAACTCGCGAAATCACTGTATTTCCAGATCCTCTGCGCCGTCCTGCTGGGCGTGGTGGTCGGTCACTTCTGGGCGCAACAGGCCGTTGCGCTCAAACCACTGGGCGACGCGTTCATCAAACTGATCAAGATGATGATCGCCCCGGTCGTTTTCTGCACCATCGTGACCGGCATCGCCGGCATGACCGACAAGCGCTCGCTGGGTCGGTTGATGAGCAAGACCCTGCTGTTGTTCCTGGGGCTGACGATCGTCAGCCTGATCATCGGCCTGGCTGCGGTGTACCTGTTCCGCCCGGGTGTGGGGATGAACATCGATCCGGCCACCCTCAGCACCGAGGGCCTTGGCCAGTACGCCGCCTCTGCGGCGAAGCTCAGCGTGGTCGATTTCTTCATGCACATCATTCCGGACACCTTCATCGGGGCGTTCAACAAGGGTGAAGTGCTGCCGGTGCTGTTCATCGCGGTGCTCAGCGGTTTTGCCCTGTCGTCCATGGGCGAGAAGGGCAAGCCGGTACTCGATGTGCTGGAGTCGGCCTCGACCATGGTGTTTCGCATCTTCGGCTACCTGATGCGCTTCGCCCCGGTCGGTGCCTTCGGGGCGCTGGCCTTCACGGTTGGGCAGTATGGGGTGACCTCCTTGGGCGCATTGGCCCAGCTGGTCGGCACGCTCTACATCGCCTGCGCATTCTTCGTGCTGGTGGTGCTCGGTGGCATCTGCCGCGCGCACGGCTTCAGCCTGTGGAAGCTGCTGCGTTACTTCCGCGAGGAGTTTCTGGTGGTGCTCGGCACATCGTCCACCGAGCCGGTGCTGCCGCGCATGCTGGAAAAACTCGAGAAGCTGGGGTGCAAGAAAGGTGTGGTGGGGCTGGTGCTGCCGACCGGCTATTCCTTCAACCTCGACGGCACCGCCATCTACCTGTCGCTGGCGGCGGTGTTCATCGCCCAGGCCTGCAACATCGACCTGAGCCTCGGGCAGACGGTGACGATGCTGGCGATCATGCTGTTGTCGTCCAAGGGCGCTGCAGGTGTGACCGGCAGTGGTTTCGTGGCGCTGGCCTCGACCTTGACCGTCATCCACGACATCCCGTTGGCAGGGCTGGCCTTGCTGATCGGCATCGATCGCTTCATGTCCGAAGCGCGGGCCCTGACCAGCCTGGCCAGCAACGCCGTGGCCACCGTGGTCATCTCGCTGTCGGAGAACGCCTGTGAACGGGAAACCTTGCTGCGTCGTCTGAACGGCACCCCGGCTGCACCGGCCGAGACGCAGACTGCGCAGGCCGACTGGTCTGCCGAGCCTCGGCATCACGGCTGAAAGCCTCTTCCACCTCCCATCGTTGACGTAAAATCCCACTCGACATCCCGGCGATGCCGAGTGGGGTAGGGGGCCGTCTGCCTTGCCGATGGCCGCAACACAATAAAAACAAGAGAAAAGACCATGCTCGCACTCCTGGGCCTGATCATGGTGGTGACCTTCACCTACCTGATCATGAGTAAACGCCTGTCGCCGATCGTTGCGCTCACCGTGGTACCCATCGTCTTCGCGGTGATCGGTGGTTTTGCCCCCGAGCTGGGCAAGATGATGCTCGATGGCTTGAAGATGGTGGCGCCCTCGGCGGCACTGTTGCTGTTCGCCATCCTGTTCTTCGGCCTGATGATCGATGCTGGCCTGTTCGACCCGCTGATCCGCAAGATTCTCAAGCGCGTCAATGGCGACCCGATCAAGATCGCCATCGGTACGGCGCTGCTGTCGCTGCTGGTGGCACTGGACGGTGACGGCACCACCACCTACATGATCACCTGTGCGGCCATGCTGCCGCTGTACAAGCGCATTGGCATGAACCCGATGATCCTGGCCACGGTGTCCATGCTGTCGCTGAGCATCATGAGCGGCATGAGCCCCTGGGGCGGGCCGGCCACCCGGGCTATCGCCGCGCTCGGGCTGGATGCGACCGAGTACTTCATTCCGATGCTGCCGACCGTGATCGGGGGGGCGGCCTGGGTGGTGTTCACCGCCTACCTGCTGGGCCGTGCCGAGCGTCGACGCATCGGCAACATCGCCCTGGAGTCCGGCGGGGGCAATTGCTACATCAAGGAAATCCTTGGCGACAACCCGCACAAGCGCCCACGGCTGGCGTACGTGAATCTGGTGCTGGTGATTGCCGTCATGACGGCCTTGGTGATGGGTGTGATGCACTCCGCGCTGCTGTTCATGATCGGTTTCGTCGCGGCGCTGATGATCAACTACCCGCAGTTGGAATTGCAGAAGGAGCGCATCCTCGCCCATTCGGGCAATGCCATGACCGTGGTGCTGCTGGTGTTCGCCGCCGGCATCTTCGCGGGGATCTTCTCCGGCACCAAGATGGTCGATGCCCTGGCGCAGACCCTGGTCGACTGGATTCCCGAGGCCTGGAGCCACTGGTTCCCGCTGGTGGTGGCGCTGACCAGCATGCCGCTGACCTTCGTGCTGTCCAACGATGCCTACTACTTTGGCGTGGTGCCGATCCTGGCCAACGCGGCTGCCGCCTACGGCATCGACCCGGTCGAAATTGCACGCGCCTCGGTGCTAGGCCAGCCGGTGCACCTGATGAGCCCGCTGGTAGCTTCGACCTTGCTGCTGGTGGGCATGGTCGATCGCGATATCGGCGACTTCCAGAAAGCCACCGTCAAATGGGCGGTACTCACCTCGCTGGTGATCACGGCACTGGCGTTGCTCACGGGGGCGCTGTCCTTCTTCGTCTGATCTGCATGGGGCGCTCCTGGCGCCCACCTCTATCCAAGAACAACAACCAGAGTACCGAACATGTCCCGAGCTGTTTTCCGTGGGGCCACCTGTGGCCTGCTCTGCGGCTGGCTGCCTGTGGCCGGCGCTGCCGGATTCGTCGATGACGGCAAGCTCAAGCTGCAGCTGCGCAATGTCTATTTCAACGAAAACTTCCGTGACGAACAGGGCATGAGCCCCCGCGCTGCCGCGAACGCCAAGAGTGAGCGGGTGGAATGGGCGCAAGGTTTCCTGCTCGATTACCAATCAGGGTTTACTCAAGGCCCGCTGGGTGTAGGCCTCGATGCCCTTGGCTTGGTCGGTGTCCGGCTCGATTCGGGCCGTGGGCGCAGCGGTACTGGCTTGCTGCCGGTCCACGACGATGGCCGCGCCGCAGACGAATTCTCCAGCGCCGGGGTGACGGCCAAGGCGCGCGTGGGGCAGACCGTGGTCAAGCACGGCACTTTGCTGCCCAAGACGCCGGTGTTGGTCTACAACGATGCGCGGCTGCTGCCTCAGACCTACCAAGGCACACAGCTGATCAGTACCGATGTCGAAGGGCTGACCCTGACCGCCGGCCATCTGGATCGCTTCAAGCAGCGTGATTCCTCCGACAGCACTGGCCTATTCCTGGATGGCTACGGCGGTAGCGAGTCTGGCGATTTCAGTTTTGCCGGCGCGGACTATGCCGTGAGCAAACAGCTGCGTTTGAGTTATTTCCATGGCCAGCTCGAACACTTCTACCGCCAGGACTATATGGGGCTGGTACACGACTTGCCATTGGCCGGCGGGGTGTTCACCACCGACGTGCGTTACTTCAAGAGTCGTGACAGCGGAGCCGCTTACGGTGGCAAGATCGACAACGACATGTTCAGTGGGCAGGTGTCGTATACCCACTCGGGGCACACCGTCGGCGCCGGCTACCAAGTGCTTGATGGCGATGCTGGGCTGCCGTACATCAGCGGCGCGACGGTCTACTCGTTCAGCAACGTCGGCATCGGTAAGTTCATCGAGGAGGAAGAGAAAACCTGGATGGCAAGCTATGCCTACAACTTTGCAGCGGCCGGTGTCCCTGGGCTCACCTTCATGGCGCGCTACTTGAGCGGGGACAACGGTCGCTCCGCTGACGCTGAACTCAACGAATGGGAACGTGATGTGGAACTTGCCTACGTGGTGCAGTCCGGTCCGGTCAAAGGGTTGGGCGTGAAGCTGCGCAACTATGTCTACCGCTCTGATTTCTCCCGCGGTCGCGACAGTAACCGGATCTACCTGACCTACGACATCGCGCTCTGGTAATGCAGCGACGCGAGCCGGCGCACTTCGGTGCGCCGGCTCGCGCTGTGTCGGACTTTCTCGAAGACGAACTACACGCCGGACGGCTGTGGCGCTTTTTTGCCCAGCCGGATCAGCTCGTTGCGTCTGGAGCGGGCCCGCTGTCACAGGTATTGTTCGAGTCCGCTCAACCGGGTTGCCTCAGTGGGCCAAGTCGCCTTTGACGTAGCGCACCGTCTTTTCCAGCGTGCGCGCCATGTCGGGGTGTGTGAATTGATACTTGTGCTCCAGAAGCTCGCTTTGACGCATGTCGAAGCGCTGGGTCTGAATGAAGTCCAATGATTCGGCGCTGACCGCCAGTCGGGCCGCCAGGCCCGGAATCGTCAAAATCCACCTGAGCAAACCTATCGGTACATGGTGGCGGGGTGCCTTGACCTGCAGCGTTCCTGCGATCTGCCCGAGCATCCCTTGCAGGTTCGGTGTGTGCGCGCAGAGCGCCAGGACCTGCCGGTTGGCCATCGAAGGGTCGAACGCCACGCAGGTCATCATCTTCACCAGGTAATCGACGCTGACCAATGGCAACCAGTGCCTGGCAGAGCCGGGAATCGCTTTGAACCGGCCTTGTGCCAGGTTTCGAATGAGCTCGGCCAAAGGTTGTTCTTGCGGGATGTGCCCAGTCTCGCTGTGGCCACACACCGTAGCAGGATGGACAACGGTGTAATCCGCACCGGCATCGTGCATGTAACGCATGACTGCGAAATGGGACTCGATCTTGCTGCCTTCGTAGCCCCCAGCACGGGCGTAGACTGCAGGCCAATCTGTGTTTTCAGGGCGCTCGTTATCGACGCCGATCCTGGCAAGGTGGGCCAGGTTTTGCAGCATGAAGCCACCTACCATGAGCAAGCGGATGTCCTGGCTCGCCGCAAGCCTGGCGACTCTGAGCGCCCCTTGCACATTGACGGCGCGGGCGTGCTCCATCGTCAGCCCCCAGGAAAAATCCGCCGCAAGGTGGAAAACCACCGAAGCCGAAGACACGCACGCCTGGTCCGCCTCGCTCAGACCAAGCCCCTCTGTGCTGATGTCGCCCTCAACCGCGTGGACATGTGCAGGGTCACCGCCCAGCCGGCTTACCTGTTCTCTGAGCCGTTCGATGTTTCCAGGATTGCGCATGAGCACCCAGGTCTTGTGCCCTGTCGCAGTAAGACGGGCCAGTAGGTGTTGGCCTATAAATCCGCTGCCGCCCGTGACGAAGCATTCCACGCTCATGCCTGATTCCTTGTTTGGATGATGGGTGCAGGCTAAGGTGTAGAGCGTGCTCTACAGTCAAGGAGTTTCTTTAGGTGAACATTGGAGAGTTGGAGCGCCGAAGTGGACTCGGCCGCCACGCATTGCGCTATTACGAAAAGCTCGGGTTGATCGTGGCCCATCGACAGGCCAACAACTACCGCAGCTACAGCGATCAGACAGTTAGTGACCTGGCATTCATTCAAAGTGCCCAGGGGGCGGGATTTTCACTCGCCGAGATCGGGGACATCCTGGCGGCCAGGCGCGGTAACTCGATCAATTGCGCCCAAGGCGCAGCCTTGGTTGCCGGCAAGATGGCCGAGATTCAAGCGAAGATCTCCACCTTGCAGGCCGCGTATGTCTTTCTCGACGCCGAGCGTGCCAAGCTTGAAGCCAGTGCCATTGCCCAAGGGCTGCCGCTGATTGCCAGCTACACGAGGTAGGTCGTCCGCTCCTTCTTCGACGAAAACGGTGGACAGCAACTGTCGATACGATTTCGACTTCACCCTTACCCCTTGAGCAACACCGTAAACGTCGTCCCTTGCTCTTCATTCGACATGACTTCAATCCTGCCGCCGTGACTGGCAACGATTTCCGCCGCGATGAACAACCCTAGCCCAAGACCTGCAGCTGAACCCTTTTCTCCGGCTGCATAACTGGAATAACGCCCCTCCGGCTTGAAGAGGTAGGGGATCACGTCAGCAGGAATGGGTTCTCCCCAGTTATGGACTGTCACACGCGGACCGATAGCGTCGTTCTCCACCGTGACCTTGATAGGGCAGGCTATATCGCCGTGGCGGATGGCATTGCCTATCAAATTGGAAAAGACCTGGGCGATACGGGCCGAATCAAACGGGCCGGTCACCTGCGCGACTTCGTCAAAGACGATGTCGGCCACCGGGAAAGCGGTTTGCAACTCCTCGATCACGGTGCGGCATATCGGGTTCAGTTCGACCTCCTCTGGATAGACCGGGATGCCGGTACCCAGATTGCAGCGCGCCAGGTCGAGCAGGTCATTCACAATGGCCGTAGCGCGGCGAGCGCTTGTACAAACCTGGGATGCCAGTGCCTTGCCTTTCTCATCCAGCCCTTTCTGGCGCAAAAGCAGATCGCCAGCCATGTGTACCGCCCCCAACGGTGACCGCAGGTCATGGCCTAACACGGCAAGCACCTTTTTTCGTGTCGACTCCACTGCCACCCCATAAGCTGCGATCGACTCTACCAAGGCTTGGTCTATTGCCTCGTTGAACCGAATCATGTCTTGGACCTGGTATTGGTCGAATGCTTCGTGCTTAAGCCAGAGGGAGAGCACACTGGAGCGCAGCGCTCGATATTCGGAGACCATCTGATCCATGGAGAAGCCTGCCATCAGACGTACCACCGCATGTGTCTGGGCCGCTGTCTCGCTGGATATTTGCGGCCCCCTTCCTTGCGCTTTTTCAGACTGTTGATGGGCTGTCTGAGTCGTTCGCATGTCCTGGGCGACCGTGTGCAGGATCTTCTCGGCGTGATTCCTCAAACCGGTCGCATCCAGATTTGGCTGCTGCGTCTCCACCGAACGCGCGAAATCCTCCCAGGCTTGGAGAATCGGCTCCATGTTGCCCTCGATGAATTCGTACAGTCTCATAACGGTCCCTGGCACTGTCCTCAAACGGCGTCCCAATAGACTAGATCATCGAACTGTAGGGGTATAACAACCAGTACGTTAACTTCTGTCACGCTTTTGCAACGACGCGCTATATGGCTTGGAATTCACCGATGATCACGATGGTGAAGTCGTAGGGTTTATCCGCGAAGGATGATGTTGCCCGTCAACGGTCGAGCAGCGTTTTCATGAACCGAGCGAATGCCTTGATACGCGTGGACTCGCGATTGGCCGGCAGATACACCATGTTGATACTCGTGTCGACCGAGGTTGGATTGACTTCGAACATTGGCAGCAAGCGGATCAGCCGGCCGTGCCGCACGTCTTCGGCGACCAGCCAGTCGGCCAGCAGCGCGATGCCTTGACCGGCGACGGCAGCCTGGCGGAGAACGTCGGCGTTGTTGCTCTGCATCTGGCCGTGCACTTGGACCGGCACCGTCTGGTCGTCAATCTGGAACTGCCAGGCGCGCATGGGCCCGCCGTAATCGAAGCGCAGGCATCTGTGGCGGGGTAGCTCGAGGGGATGGGCGGGGGCAGCGTGCTGCTCGAGGTAGGCAGGGCTTGCCACCAGCCAACGCTGGAAATGGCCGAGCGGGGTGCAAATGACTTCATCGCTGGAAACCGTTGACCCTAAACGCACGGACAAATCGATGCGCTCCTTGAAAAGGTCCACCCGCTCATCGCTGAGGTTGAGGGTGACTTCCAACCCCGGGTGGCTGTCGAGAAAACGCCCCAGATGCGGTGAAATCAAGTGACGGCCGAACTCCACCGGCACGCTGACCCTGAGCGTGCCTTTGGCCTCGCTCCCCCGGTCCATCACCAGGCTGTCGGCCGCAGCCAACGCATCGAGGATGGCCACCGCGTTCGCAAAGTAGGCCTGGCCCAGGTCGGTCGGGCTGTTTCGCCGCGTGCTGCGGGTGATGAGCGTGGCCCCAAGGTCTGCCTCCAACGCTGCAACCTGACGGGCCACCGACGAGGTGGCCACGCCGAGCTTCCGTGCCGCTGCGGAGTAGCCGCCGCAGCGTACCGTCTCGACGAACATGCTCAATGCCAGAAATTTATCCATACGTACAACCTTGTCGAAGAGGACCGGGAGCGCCAGCCCGAAGGTAACGGCTGCACGGATGATAGCCATGTCAAGCGTCATCGAGATAGCGCGATGCCGGCTCAACGAGCACTCCTGTGTTTGACCACGAACACCAGCAATGCCAAGACCGGGAGCAGGGCAGCGGTATAGAGCGCGGTACTCCATCCGAAACGCTCGTACAGCGGGCTTGCCATCATCGAGCCCACTGCGCCGCCGACGAAGATGCTGGTCATGAACACGGCGTTGAGGCGAGCGCGGCTGTGAGGGTCCAGCGCGTAGACCTCACGTTGCCCCAGGACCATGTTCAACTGCACGGCAAAGTCCAAGGCGACAGCTGCCACTACCAGGCCCAGGTAGCCAAGCCCGGAAATGGCACCGATCAGTAGCGAAGCGGGCGCCAACAGCAAGGCAGCCAAAGTGCTGACCTGCCCGTGACCTGCATCGGCAAGGCGCCCGGCGATGGGGGCTGCAACCGCCCCGACCGCACCGACCAAGGCAAAGAGCGCGACGCCGTTCTGGCTGAGGCCGTAATGACGGATCAGCTCGATGGGCGCCAGGGTCCAGAAGCAGCTGAAGCTTGCGAACAGCAGCCCTTGGTACAGCGAGCGCTCGCGCAGCACTGCATAGCGTCTGGCCAATGCGAACACCGATCCGATCAAGCGGCCATAGGTGGTGTGATGGTTCGGGATCCGTTCAGGCAACAGCACCGCTACCAGGGCTGCGATGGCCACCATCAGCAGGGCGGCACTGAAGAACACGCCCCTCCAGCCAACGTACTCCGACAGTAGGCTCGAGACCGGGCGGGCGAGCAAGATGCCGAGCAACAGGCCACTCATGATGTTGCCCACGACGCGACCCCGGCTGCTTTCTGGCGCCAGGTGCGCGGCCAGGGGCACGAGGATCTGCACGGCGACGGAAGTCAGGCCGATCATCAGCGAGGCGGCCAGAAACAGCGAAGGCGAACCGGCAAAACCTGCCGCCGCCAGGCACACCCCCACTACCAAGGTAAAGCCGATGACCAGGCGTTTGTTTTCCATCAGATCTGCCAGCGGCACCAGCAACAGCAAGCCGACGGCATATCCCAACTGGGTCAGCGACACGATCAGGCTGGCATGCTGCGGCGAAAGCCCGATGCTGGGCGCGATGAGTTCAACGATCGGCTGGGCGTAATACAGGTTGGCAACGACGGCGCCGCAACAGAACGCCAGAAACACAACCAGCGCCTTGGACAGGGCAGGCGTGACGACGGCGGACGCCGACGGTGAAGCAACAATCTCAGGGCTGCTCGCTGACATGGTGGACACTCCAAATGGGTTGACAGGTCAGCGACAAGCCTAGGGCTGCGGTCGGGAAGGCGGTAGACCCACTCGCCGCAACGAACTTGTGCGTGTTGCGCAAAACTGGGCTCCCCGTCCTGACGGAACTGCCATGGCACCCAGGCTTCGAATCTGTATCTGGCCTCAAGGCGCATCGATCGCCGCTTGGCCTTGTCCTACCGCCTTGGAGCGCACCATGGCCGTTATCGGATACCACGCATCCCATGAACAGTTCGCCCCCGCCGAACTGTTGAGCTACGTCGAGCAGGCGCAGGCGGTGGGGTTCGACTGCGCCATGTGCTCGGACCATTTCCATCCCTGGAGCGAGCGACAAGGCCATAGCGGCTTTGCCTGGTCTTGGCTGGGCGCGGCGCTGCAAGCCACCACGATGAGCCTGGGCGTGGTCAACTCACCGAGTTTTCGCTACCACCCCGCTGTCATCGCCCAGGCCGCCGCGACGCTGGCGCAGATGTATCCGGGGCGCTTCTGGCTTGCCGTGGGCAGTGGCGAGGCGATCAACGAAGCCATGACCGGCCAGCCCTGGCCAGACAAGGCCCGGCGCAACGCGCGCCTGGCGGAAGCGGTGGCGATCATCCGGGCGCTGTGGGCCGGCGAGGAAGTCTGGCACCGAGGCACATTGGTGACCCAAGGGGCGCGGCTGTTCACGTTGCCTGCGGCACCAGTGCCCATGTATGCAGCGGCATTGTCGGTCGAAACGGCGAAATGGGCGGGCAGCTGGGCGGACGGCTTGATCACCATCAGCGCATCGCATGACCAGCAGCAACGCATCATCGATGCGTTCCGCGAGGGGGGCGGGGAGGGCAAGCCGCTGCTGTTGCAAGTCAAGCTGTCCTTTGCACCGGACCATGCCCAAGCCGTGCACGGTGCTCATCAGCAGTGGCGGACCAATGTGTTGCCCGGTCGTCTTGGACAGGAACTTGCGACGGTCGCGGACTTCGACGCGGCGGCCAGCCTGGTCCGCCCTCAAGACCTGGTCGGCCAGGTGCGCATCAGTGCGGACCCTGGCCAGCATGCTGCCTGGCTGGAAGATGATCTGCAGCAAGGGTTCGATCGCCTGTATCTGCACAACGTCAACCGTCAGCAGCGCGTCTTTATCGATACCTTCGCTAGCTTGGTGCTTCCGCGATTGCGTTAGCCACGCTCGCGCCGCTTTCGGCTGGCGCGAAAATCGAGCCCACCCGCCACCAGCAACAGCCGTAGCCGGGCAGCTGCAGGATCAGTTGCCCCTTCGCATCGCCCCGGCCCTTGCGCCGGGCTAGCAGCTCATAGCACTCGCGTTTGGCCAGTTTGTCATGGCGCAGGGTGACGCGCCGAGCGTCCTTGGAAAGGTTGTGTACGCAGAGAACATGGCCCTCGTCCAGATAATAGCTTTCGGCCAGAACCGATGGCCCGCCGTCGCACTCCAGCGGCTCATGGCGGCCCAGGCCCAGCTCCGGGCAAGCGCGGCGTATCTCGATCAGACGGCGGGTGTAGTTGAGCTGGGAGTCAGCCTTGAGCCACTGGGAAGTGACGTTGACCTTGGCATACCCATACGCGCCATCCTCGATCAATGGCCGGATCAGCTGCGCCTTGGGGGCTGCGGAGAACCCTGCGTTGGCAGCGGCCGACCACTGCATCGGCGTGCGCACGGCCAGCCGATCAGGCAGCTCCAGGGCGTCACCCATGCCCAATTCGTCACCGTAGTACAACATCGGCGCGCCGCTACGGCTGAACAGCAAGCTCAGGGCCAGGCGAATACGCGCAGGGTCGCCGAGCAACGGAGCCAGGCGGCGGCGCGTGCCGCGACCATAGATACGCATGTTCGGATGCGGCGCCCAGGTATCGAGCAGCGTCTCGCGGCTGGCTTGGTCCAGCCAGATCAAGCTCAGTTCATCGTGATGGCGTAGAAAGTTCATCCACTGGGTGCCAGGTGGCAGCGATGGCAGCAGGGCCCGTAGCGCATGCAAGGGCGTCGCGTCCTCCAATGCCAGGGCCTGGAAAATACGTTCGGCTCCCAGAAAATTGAACAGCTGGTTCAACTCATCGCCAGCGCCAAAGAAGCTGCCAAGTTGCGCCGGCGCCACATTGGCTTCGCCCACCAGCATGGCGCCGCGCCCGTAACGCGCGACATGGCGTCGAATCTGTCGCAGGTAGGCGTGGGGATCTTCACTGTGTTGGGCCGGGCCCTTGGGCCAGATCAGAAAGGGCGCGGCGTCTACCCTGAAGCCATCCACGCCCAGCGCCAGCCAGAAACTCAGGATCTGCATGACCTCGCGACGCACCCGCGGATGACCATGGTTCAAGGCCGGTTCGAAGTCATGGAAGCGATGGAAGTAATACCCCTTGGCTTGCGCATCGTAAGACCACACGCTGTCGTAGCGGTCCGGAAACACCACCTGGTCGGCATGGGGATCGTCCGGCTCATCCACCCAGACGTAATAGTCGCGAAACGGCGAGCCGGGTTTTCGC
Organism: Pseudomonas sp. CK-NBRI-02; assembly: GCF_008124495.1. Lineage (NCBI taxonomy): Bacteria > Pseudomonadati > Pseudomonadota > Gammaproteobacteria > Pseudomonadales > Pseudomonadaceae > Pseudomonas > Pseudomonas sp. CK-NBRI-02. The sequence continues at coordinate 111,156 of NZ_VSJH01000042.1, forward strand.
GAGGCTTGGAACCACGGGTGTTGATCGGAGGTGTGATTGACCACCAGGTCAAGCATCACCCGCATGCCCCGCGCCTTGGCCTCGTCGATGAATTCGCTGAAATCCCCGAGGGTGCCCAAGCGTGGGTCCACGGCATAGTGATCGATCACATCGTATCCGTCGTCGCGCTCGGATGAGGGGTGAAAGGGCATCAGCAGCAGGCTGTTCACTCCGAGCTCGCGCAAGTAGTCCAGGCGGGCCGTGAGGCCGCGGAAATCGCCGACGCCATCCCCATTGCTGTCGTGGAAAGTGGCGACGTCCAGTTGATAGGAGACGCAGTTGTCGTACCAGGTATCGTTCGCTTCCATCGACCTGCTCCTGTGATGGTGTCTTTGCAGTGGAGCAGTGGCTTGGTTGCAAGTTCCTGCGGGCACCGTGCGTCGTGCAGGCGCAACTTAGGGCAGCGCATGCCGCTCTCGGGTCGTAACGACCCACATTGGAAGGAGACAGGCATGAACGAACCCTCATGGTGGCAAACAGGCGTGATCTACCAGATCTACCCTCGGTCCTTCATGGATACCAACGATGATGGCGTCGGTGACCTGGCAGGCATTCGCGCCCGGCTCGATTACTTGCAATGGCTCGGCGTCGACGCGCTGTGGCTGTCGCCCATACAACCCTCGCCCATGAAGGACTTCGGTTACGACATCAGCGACTACTGCGATGTCGACCCGCTGTTCGGCAGACTCGACGATCTGCGAGATTTGCTGGATGACCTGCATGCACGAGGCATGAAACTGGTGCTGGATTTCGTGCCCAACCACACGTCGGACCAGCATCCCTGGTTTCTCGAGTCGCGCCAGTCTCGGGACAATTCCCGCCACGATTGGTATCTGTGGCGTGACCCAGGCCCTGACGGCGGGCCACCGAACAACTGGTTGTCCAGCTTCGGTGGCAGCGGTTGGGCATTCGAGCCCAGGCGTGGGCAGTATTTCTTCCATGCGTTTCTTGAAGAGCAGCCGGATCTGAACTGGCGCAATCCTGCCGTGCGTGAGGCGATGCTCGAGCAAATGCGATTCTGGTTGGAGCTGGGTGTGGATGGTTTTCGCATCGATGTGATCTGGCACTTGGTCAAGGATGAGCAGTTTCGCGACAACCCGATCAACCCGGACTTTCGCCCGCAAACCGGTGACCACAACCGTTTGCTGACGACCTACAGCGCCGACCAGCCCGAAGTGCACGAAGTGATCCGGGGCTTTCGTCAGCTGCTCGATCAGTACCCTCAGCGAATGATGGTCGGCGAGATCTACCTGCCGCTGGAGCGGTTGATGAGCTACTACGGCAGCGCCGGGGACGGCGTTCACCTGCCGTTCAACTTCCAGTTGATCCGCCACCCGTGGGACGCCGAGGCCATCGCGGCGACCATCGACCGGTACGAGGCGGCGCTGCCTGCCGGCGGTTGGCCGAACTGGGTACTGGGCAATCATGACAACCATCGGTTGGCTACCCGGGTCGGGGCGCAGCATTGCCGCATCGCAGCTTTCCTGCTTTTGACGTTGCGCGGCACGCCCACGCTCTACTACGGCGACGAAATCGGCATGCAGGACGTACCTGTGCCTGCCGAGGCGGTACAGGACCCTGTGGAGGGGCGGATGCCCGGGTTGGGGCTGGGGCGGGATCCGGAGCGCAGCCCCATGCAATGGGACGATGGCCCGTTCGCAGGCTTCAGTCGGGTTCGCCCTTGGCTGCCCATCGCTGCCGACCATGTCCAGGTCAACGTAGCGAGCCTGCGATCCTCGCCGACCTCGCTGTTGAATCTATATCACCAGTTGATCGCCATACGCCGTGCCGAACCTGCGTTGGCGCTGGGCCATTATCGCCGCTTCGCGACGCCGCCTCAGGTGCTGGGCTACCTGCGTGAGCACAACGAGCGACGCCTGCTGGTATTGCTGAACTTCTCGGCCCAGGCGCAGGAAGTGGCGCTGGGCATGGCTGAGGGGCGGATCTGCCTGTCCAGCTTGCTGGATCGTCCGGCCCAGACGGTAGCCGAAAGCGTCACCTTGCGGGCCCACGAGGGGCTTTTGCTGGACCTCACCTGCGAATGAAACGCTGCGTTCATGGGCGCAGGGAGATCACCGTATCGCCACCTGAGCAGGGTTTTCTGGAAGAACAAGCTGCTAAAGCAGCTGGAGCAAGGGCACGCACCGGGTTGCGCCTGCCGAGCTGGCACACACAGCGGGCGAGCGCCCGGTACGGGGCTCAGGCTGCGACGGTGATCGGAGCGGTCTGTGCGCCATACAGGAGGATGCTCCACTCGGTCAACCAGCCGAACTTGTCCATCGCCTAGCGATCCGGGGCCGCCTCACAGCATCGGCTTGCCCCCTGTCACACCATAGCGTGACCCGGAGATGTAGCTGCCCTCGTCGGAGCCAAGCAGGACAAAGACCGGGGCCAGTTCCACTGGTTGCGCTGGCCGGCCAAGGGGCGTTTGCGCACCGAACTGGGAGACTTCCTCGGCAGGCATCGTCGAAGGAATCAACGGCGTCCAGACCGGGCCCGGGGCCACGCTGTTGACCCTGATCCCCTTGCTGCCCAGCAGTTGCGCAAGACCGGCGGAAAAATTGGCGATGGCCCCCTTGGTGGTGGCATAGGGCAGCAAGGTGGGCTTGGGCGTGTCGGAATTGATGGAACTGGTGTTGATGATCGAGGCGCCCCTTGGCATCGATGGCAAGGCCGCCTGGCAAATGCGGAACATGGCGGTGATGTTGACATCGAACGTACGCACCCATTCTTCATCGCTGATGTCCTCGAGCGACTCGTGGGACATCTGGTAGGCCGCGTTGTTGACCAGGATGTCGATGCGACCGAACTGTTCCACTGTCCTGCGCACCAGTTCGTGGCAGTGCGCCTTCTGCGCCAGATCGCCGGCAATCAACAGGCATTGGCGGCCGGCCTGTTCGACCCAGCGCGCTGTTTCCCGGGCGTCTTCGTCTTCGTTCAGGTAAGCGATGGCCACATCTGCGCCCTCGCGGGCAAAGGCGATCGCGACGGCGCGTCCAATGCCGCTGTCGGCGCCGGTGATCAATGCGATTTTTCCGGTCAGGCGGCCGTGACCTGTGTAGGACTGTTCACCGCAGTCGGGATAAGGGTCCATCCGGCTCTGCGAGCCGGGCACTTGTTGGGGTTGTGAAGGAAACGGCGGGGTAGGGTAGTCACGCATGATCGTAGCTCCAGCTCGTCGGTGGGTTTCAAGATTCGAAAGGCCCAGCCATTGGAAGTTGGTGGCGAGGGGCCGATGACGCGACAGGTGGTGCCGGGTCCTGCAAGGGTGTCGTCGGACCACACCTTCCAGAGCACTCAGCGCCGTTTGCGTCGAAGCGTGGCCAGCGCGCAGCTCCCCAGGATCAGCACCGCCGCAGTGACCAGCAACGCAGGTGCAGGGTGTCCAGCGGTGCGCCAACCCCCTTGCACGCCACGGGTGCCAACAGGGGGCTGGAACAGATTGCCGTCCGACACCGCCGCCTTCGGGCTACGCTCGATGCCCAGACGGGTCAGCCAGCCGGTGAACTGGGCAAGGCGAGGCACCAGATGACTGGCCAGGTGCGCGAGCCGCGCCGCTGAGCCCACAGTGGTGTGAGCACGGGGCGATACTGCGCAGGCCACCATGGCCTTGGCCACCAACGCCGGATCGTAGACGGGCCCCGGCGGTTTGAGCGCATGGCCTGTGTAGTTGCCGCCGTCCCTGAAACCCGGCGTGTCCATCACCGCCGGGTAGATATCGCACACATGGATATCCGGATATTCCGTCAACTCGCCCCTGAGCGCTTCGGTCAGGCCACGCAAGCCGAACTTGCTGGCCGAATAGGCCGCTGCGTAGGGTTGGGCCACCCAACTGCCGACCGACAAGGTGTTGATCAGTATCCCGCGCCCCTGGGCCTTGAAGTACGGCAGCGCCGCGTGAGCGCCACGCAAGTAGCCGAGCAGGTCGGTCTGGATGACTTGCTCATGGGCGGGGAGCGGCGTCTGGTCGAAGCTGCCCACGGCTCCGACACCGGCATTGTTGATCCAGATGTCGATGCGTCCGTGGCCGAACTCCGCCGCCCGTACGGCCAGCGCTTCGACCTGTTCGCTACGGGTGACGTCGGTAACCACGACCAAGGCATCGGTGCCGCACTCGGTGCACTCATCCAGCACCTCGAACAGCGCCTGTTCGTCGCGGGCGGCCAGCACGAGGCGGGCACCTTGGCAAGCAAAGGCCTTGGCCGTGGCCCGACCGATGCCACTGGATGCGCCGGTGATGACCACCAGTTGGCCCTGCAGCCGGCGCTGGGCCGAGGGGCGGTGCGGCGTAGGACTGGGTCGTTCGGTGTGAGACGCAGCCGCTTCGCCAGCGCCGGCATCGACCCTCGACAGCTTAAGGGCCGGACCCTCCACCACATGAAGCGTGAGGTCCTCGACCGTCCCGGCGAAGCGATCCGCGAACACCGGCTCGCCTGTGGGCGTAAGGTTGTCATAGATGAACCGCCGACCTTCCAGCCAGCCGACGGCCGTCAACAGCTCAGGTTCCAGGTAATACTTTCCGTCCAGGAAGAATCCCGGAAACTGCTGGACCTCGTCGGGATCGCTTACCCGGTAGCGTTCACCCGGTTTCATTCCCGTTGCCGGATCAATCATGATCGAACCCTCTCTCAGGCAGCCATCGCCGTGAATGATCAAGGCCAACATGCAAACGGAACCGCCTGTTGGGCCGGTGGTGGTTTAAGTAGAGGAAGCTGGACAGCCTGAGGAAGTTCAGGCCAAACGCTCGATGGTCAGGCCCGCTGACACCGGGCATCCTTTTCCTGCTGGTTGGTCAAGGCATACTGCATCTCCCATCGGTCATGGCTGCAGAACACCTCCAGTCCCGGCCCCTGGGTCAGGACCAGGTCGCGCAGGCGACGCTGGTTGGCCAGGCGCAATTTGTGGTCGGTGTCCATCATGCGCTGATACAGACGCATGCCTGGCGGGCAGCGACGTTGGGGGCTGTGCACCTCCAGGTGGTGGAAGTACGCATCGCCGGCATGCAGCAGCCAGCCCTGTCCGGTGCGCAGTGCGATCCCGGCATGGCCATGGGTATGGCCGCCCAGGGGTACCAACAGAATGTCGTCCTGGACATCGATCAGCGCGCGCACGGCATCGAAGCCGAACCACTGTTCGCCCAGCTCGGGATAGAACTCCCAATCCGCCACGGCTTGCCACTGGCGGGCGCGGTAACGCCGTGATCCGATCCAGCCACCGGCCTGGGTGGCATGCGATATTTCCTCGCCCATCACATGTACCCGGGCCTGAGGGAAGTCTTCCAGCCCGCCGGCGTGGTCGAAATCCAGGTGCGTCAGCACGATGTGCCTGACATCCCGCGGATCGAAGCCCAGCCGCCTGATCTGATCCAAGGCTGTCAGGCGGTGGTCGAGGCGGATGTTGTTGAACAGCCGAAAGAAGCGGCTCAAGCGCTGTGGGTGCTGGATATCGTTGTAGCCAAAACCCGTGTCGACCAGTACCAGCCCGTCACGCTCGGTTTCGACCAACAGGCAATGGCACGGCACGGTCGCCGTCAGGCCTGGACTGTAGCCGTCGAACAGCGCACCGCCCCAAGGGCACATGCAACCGCAGTTCAAGTGATGAATGTGCATGGTCTTCCTCCAGTGGCCCGAGCCCTCAACGGCGTGCGCAACGCTGCTGAGCGCGTTGTCGACAGGCGTCGCCGAAGACTTTGAAAATGGCCAGGTAATCCGGGTTGAACATGACCTGCCACTCAGGATGCCATTGCACGCCCAGGGCAAAGCTCTGGCTGCCTTCTACCGAAAGCGCTTCCACAAGGCCGTCCTCAGCGACGGCCTCGACACGCAAGCCTTTGCCCACCTCGGCGATACCCTGGCCATGGACCGAGTTGACTTCGATACGGCCCGCCAGGCCCAGACGATAAAGCACACCGCCTGGCAACACGGTCAGGTTGTGTGTGCGCGCATATTGGTCTTCCACCGGCTCGTTGCTCGGCGGTTGATGTTCGGTGCCGGTTTCTGGCAACCGCTGTTCAAGGGTGCCGGCGAAGGCGACGTTCATTTCCTGGAACCCTCGACAGATGCCCAATACCGGCAGGCCGGCGTCGACGGCTTCGCGCCACAGCGGCAGGGCCAGATGGTCACGGGCCGCATCATGCGGGGTGTCGGGTGGGCTGGGAGGACCTTGGTAGTGATGTGGCTCGATGTTCGAGGGCGACCCGGTAAACAGCAGGCCGTCGACACGCTCTATGATGTCGCGGGGCATCAGAAGCTCGGCGAACACAGGAATCACGACAGGCAGGCCATTGGCAGCCAAGGCAACGGCGCGCCCGTATTTGTCGTCCATGATCTGCACGGCATGGGGGCCGATTTTCCAGGAGCTTGCCACTATGCCGATTACAGGAAGACGTGCCATACCTTCAGGCCTACTGGTTAACGAGAGAAAAACAACCTGTGTCTTGGCAAAGGATGCCGCCCTGTCCCGAACGTTCAAACTGCGTATGCAGGCGGTTTGGGAAATCGGCGCAGGCAGGTGCGCGCTAAAGCACGGCCCTAATGGATCGTGCACGAGCCATTGGCACCCCGGCGAACCGTTGCCGATCGCTTGGACTGAACTCCCTGTGTTGCGCCCACGTCCCTCGAATGAATGTCGCAAGTTCCGGCATTCACCCAATCGTCAACTTCGAGGACGTCATGATGGAAAAAAACGACCCCAGCGCCACCTCCAGGCCGGGCAGTACACAGGATCACCTCCACGCCATTGCCGATGAAGCCGGAGCTTTGCTCGATGATGCGAAAACCCAAGGTACCCACCAGTACGAGCAATACCGCGACCGTGCGGCGGAGCAGCTCGACGCTCTCAAGGAAGGCGCGCGTTCGGCGGCTTCGGAGCTTGAGGGCCATGACAGCCTAGGGCTTTCCCACTATCTGAACGAGGCGGCCGCCTGCATCGGCAGCTTCGCCGAGCAGGTTCGTCATGAAAGTGCCGAAAGCCTGCTACAGCGAGGTGCACAGCTGGCGCGGGACAATCCTGCGCTCTTTCTCGCAGGCAGCGTGGCGGTGGGATTTGCCTTGTCGCGTTTCGCCAGTGCCAGCAACCGCCACGCAACCGCCGAACCCCCTCAACCTACGACGCACGCGCGCCCTGAGCCCGATCACACCCTACCAGCCGTGCCCGATCGGGCGAGCGATGTGTCCACCCACAAACCCTACACCCCCGTCGACCCTGTGGGGCTCGGCGCCGGAAGGCCGGTGAGTGACAGCCCACTGGATCGCGATCCACTCAAAGGAGGCGAGTGATGAACAAGGACCCTTTGCAACACACCCCAACTGCACATTCGACGGTCGACGATCCCGTGGGCGTGACGGGCCTGCTGCGCCAATTGATGCGCGAAGTTCCGGAACTGTTCGCCAAGGAGCTGGCACTGGCCAAGGCCGAACTGCAACAGAACCTGGCCACGCTCAAGGCCGGCACGGCGGCCGTAGCGACCGGCGCGATCGTGTTGCTGGCAGGTTTTGTCATCCTCCTGCTGGCGGCGGTCTATGCCCTGGCGATGGTGCTGGAGCCGTGGCTGGCTGCGCTGATCGTGGGTGCCGTCACCGTCATCGTCGGCTTGATCATGGTGCAATCGGGCAAGAAGCAGTTCGAGCCTTCGCACCTCAGACCTGACCGTACGTTGCATGCCATGGAGCAGGACAAGGACACCTTGAAGAGGAAACTGCCATGACCAGCACCTTCGAACGCGACGCACAAAAAGACCCCGACTTGCTCGAGCAGGAAATCAACGCCAAGCGCGAGCACATCAACGAACTGGTCGATGCACTGGAGCAACGACTGAGCCCTGGGCAACTGGTCGACAGGCTGCTTGCCTATGGCAAAGGCAATGGTGGCGAGTTCCTGCACAACCTGGGCACCACCCTCAAGAACAACCCGGTACCTGCGACCCTGACGGTCCTGGGCCTGGCTTGGCTGGGCCTTAACCAGCACCGGCCCTTCAATCCAGGCCCTGCATCCACAGGGCCTGGGCTGGGTGACAAACTGGGCGATGCGGTCGATTCCGTGAAAGGTGCATTCGCCCAAGCCGCACAGACGGTGCACGATGCCAGCCACAAGGTGCGCAGCAAAGCCCACGATGCGAGGGACCGCGCCAGCGAGCTCGGCCAGGGCGCACGCGCCTCGGTGAGCGAATCTGCCCAATCCTTGGGCAGCCGGGCACATCAGATAGGCGACCAGGCCACCGCCCTGAAGGGCCAGATGGACCACCTGCTCAAAGAGCAGCCGCTGGTGCTGGCAGCGCTGGGCGTACTGCTGGGGGCGGCGCTGGGCGCTGCGCTGCCCGGCACGCGTCAGGAGGATCGGCTCATGGGGCCCAGCAGCGATCGGGTCACCGACGCGCTCAAGGCCAAGGGCGAGGGGCTCAAGGCCTCGGTGAAACACGCCGTCGACGATACCTCGGGGCAGCAGGCGCCTGGCACGGCGCGTGATGCCAAGGGGGCCGATCTCTCCGCAGGGTTGGGTTTTCCACCTTGATCTGCCGGTAATGGCCGCCAGCCTCCGGAGCGTCCCAGGAGGCTGGCGCTACTGCATGCTTAACCCCAGAACGCCTGGCCGCCATCGAGCGGCAGCGTGGCGCCGGTCAGATAGCCTGCTTCGTCGCTGGCCAACCACGCGACCGTCCGGCCGATGTCGTTTTCGCAATCCCCGACCCTGCGCAGCGGAATGCCCTGCAGGAACGCTTCGGCTTCTTGCGGGTGGGCTTGCATCCAACCTTCGAGCCCTGGAGACAAGGCGTGGGGCGCGATCACGTTGACGCGTATGCCATCAGGCCCCCATTCGCATGCGGCTGCGCGGCTGAGGCAGCGGATGGCTTCCTTGGCCGCCGCATAGGCACCATAGCCGCAGGCGTCCCAGCGCATTGCGGCAGAGGAGGCCAGGTTGACCACCACGCCGCCGCCCCGCAGATACGGGTGGCATGCACGCATCAAGCGCAGGGTGGCCAGGGGGCCTGAGTCCATGCCTTGGGCGAAGGCCTCGTCGCTGACCTCCAGCAATCGGCCCAGGGGTACGATCTGGGCGTTGTTGACCAGGATGTCGATCGTGCCGAACGCTTCCAGCACCTGGGCCACGCACTGCTCGATGGCCTGCGCCTGGGTGACGTCGCAGACCACCGCCAGTGCCTCGCCACCGCGCGCGCGGATTTGCGCGCAGGTCGCTTCCAAGGGGGCCAGTGTGCGTCCTGCGACGGCCACCCGCGCGCCCTCGGCGCACAACGCCAGGGCAATGCCTTGGCCTACGCCCTGACCCCCGCCGGTGACCAAGGCTGTCTTGCCGGTAAGACGGTTCATGCGAGAAATTCCAGAGACAGGGGGTATTGACTGGTGGGCAGTACGCCCAGCTGGTCGAAATCGATGAAGCGCTGGCAGCTGTCCATCATCAGCGCCAGGTTGTGCTGGAACTTCGCCTCATCGCCCGGCGCATCGAAGAACGCCTGCGGATCGTCCATGGCTGCCGGCGGGAAGCATTCCTCGACGATGGCCGCCAACGCGGTGGCGCCAGGGGTGAGCACCTGCACCACCAGGTTTTGCACGTACTGGAAGTTGTCCTGGGTATCGATGGCTATCCGTGTGTGGTGATTTTGCCAGATCTCGAGCCAGGCCTCGTGGCTCAAGCGCGTCGGCCGTTGCAGGAAGGCCAGTTGCGAGAAGCCGTGGGTGCGCTGGCCGGGGCTGGCGGGGAATCGCGTGTTGCGGATGGGCACCGACTCGCAGACCAGGTACCCCGCAATGCGCGAACAGATCGCCTGCAAGGCCTCGTCGAATGGGCGGCGGAATTCGCCGACGGCGCTGTCCAGCCAGAAGCTCAGTACGGCCTGGGGCAGGGGGCCTGCCTGTGTCTGGCGCAAGCCGTTGGCGGCGCTCACGTCGGCGTCGGCCAGGTTCAGCTGCAGGTGCCGGGCGCCGAGGGTGTGCAGGCGGTCGGCGAGGGGGCCGCTCAATTGCTGGGAGAACGAATCGAACGTGTCGTGCTCGGGTTGCCAAAGCAGGTAGATGACTTTCTGCACGGAGCGCTCCTTGACACAAGGCATGGTTGAGAGATGACCGTGACCATGGTTGATCGCCGTCGCTGCAGAGGAATCCTCCAAACGGACTATCCCGCGCCGATGAGCAGGCTCGTCTTACTTGTTGCCGGGCGATCTTTGCCTATGCTGCGTAGCGAGGGGCTGTATGAAATGTATTCGCGCAACGGCCAGACAAGGCGAAACCAACACGTCACGAGGGTCGATACCATGTATTACGTGCAACGCGATGCCGCAGGCCAACTGTTGCGGGTCGAAGCCGCTCCTTACGCCGACTACACCGAAATACTCCCCGCCGACCATGGCGAAATCCAGGCCTGGTTCGCGGACGATGTGGTGGAAAACAGCCTTCGCCAGCTCAAGCAGAGTGACTTGGACATGATCCGTGTGCTCGAAGACCTGATCGACGTGCTGACCACCAAGGGCGTGATCAGCATCACCGACCTGCCGCCGGATGCTCAGTCCAAACTGCTCAACCGCTCTTCGGCGCGCAAGGCGCTCGGCAGCCTGAACAACCTGATCGAGGAAGACGAGGGCGGTGGTCTGATCTGACCCCGTCCGGGGGCGGCAGCGCTGACGTCAGCGCCAGGGTGCAGGCTCGCCCACCCGCCGCCCTTGCATCCCTTGCACGCCCATTTCGCGCAGAACGTTCGATTCCCCTTCGGACTCGACCCGCTCGGCAATCAGCGGCAGGTCGATGCTGTGCGCTGCCCGTTGAATGGCTTCGATGAACAGGCGTTTATGCTGCTCCTGATCGATGTGGCGAATGTAGCTACCATCGATCTTCAAGTAGGCAAGTCCCAGGTTTTCCAGGTTACCGATCATGCTGAAGCGCCCGCCGAAGCGCTGCAGCGCCAGGCCAACGCCCAACTCGCGCAGGCGTCGGGTCAAGTGCTCGAGCGAGGCCTGCCGGGGCAGTTGCTCTTCGCCGATTTCCAGGGTCAAGCGTGCGGCCAATGCGCGATGATGGCCGAGCTGTTCGTAGACCTGGCGCATCGCGCCGTCATCGGCCAGGGTGGCGGCCGAGAGGTTCAGTGCCAGGGAGGCATCGTGGCCTTCCAGATGCCTGAGGACCTTCTCCAGCATCAACAGGTCCAGGCGCGGCATCCAACCGAAACGCTCGAGCCACGGCAGGAAGCGACCCGCCGCCAACGGCTCGCCCTGATCATCGTGCAGACGGGAAATGACCTTGTAATGCAGGATCCGGCTCGGCACCTGGCAATCGACCACCGGCTGGAAGAACAGCTCGAACAGCCCCCGGTCCAGGGCCCGGTCGAGCCGCGAGTGCCAGGCATTCTGACTGTCGGGTGCCTGTGTCGCGGCGCTGCGTTCCAGGCACACCCAGCTCGGTGCTCCCTGGTGCTCGGCGCGCGCCAGGGCTTCATCGGCCAGCTTGAGCAGTGCGTCGGGCTGATCGCCTGGCGTATAGGGGGCAAGGCCCATGCGGGCCACCGGGCTGACATCGCTGGCCTCGGTCTGGTGCAGGCTGTGCAAGGCCTGCTCCAATGCCTGGGCCAGGTGTACGGCTTGCTCGGAGTCCAGGCCAGGCGCCAGCACGGCGAATTCGCCGCCACGGCTGCGCGCGATCAGGTCGCGGGTCTGGGGATGGGAGGCGCAAGCGCGGCGTAGCTGTTCGGCCACCGCCTGGATCAACTGATCGGTACGTTGCCCGCCCAGGCGCGCGTTGAGGCCGGCCAGGTCCTGAATGCGCAGCAGCAGCAGGTAGCCAGCCCGGGCGTCCTCGACGTTGCTGACTTGGTCGTTGAGCTGCATCTGGAAGTAACGCCGGTTGGCCAGGCCAGTGAGGCTGTCCTGATACGATTCGGCACGCAGCTGCTCGCTGCGCTCGGCCTGTTCGTGGAACAGCGCCTTGAGCTTCTCGACCATCTGGTTCATGGCTTGGACTACGCGGCGCAGTTCGGGCGTGCGGGGAAGATCCGGAAGGCTGAGGAATTCCCGGCGGGCGATGGCATGGGACTGGGCAACCATGTAATCGAGCGGGCGCAATTGGCGGCGCAGCAGCAAGGCGCCCAACACGGCGCTCAAGGCCCCGCACAGCAGCAGCCAGCCCAGGCTGCCCAAGGCGCCTTGCCAGAGCTTGGCCAGGGCGAACATCGGGTGGCTGACCACCTCGACCCGTGCCGCCTGCTGCCAGCCGCGGCTGACGATGGCGTCCGCGCCGGCGGCCTGCAATCCCGCCAGGCGAATGAACCAGGCGGGCACGCCGTTGCTGTCGGGTTCGGCGTGGCGCTCCACGAGCACGGCGTTGGACGCCAGGTCGATGACCTTGATGCTGGCGTAGTACCCGCTGTCGAACAGCGAGCTCACCATCAGCTCGACCATGGCTGGATCGTCGATGTTCGGCGTCAGCGACAGGGCCAATGCAGTGGCACCGTCCTGGGCATGCGAGCGCAGCTGGTTCACGTACTGGCTACGCGAGCTTTCCAGGCTGACCATGAAGCTGCCGGTGAAGGCAACCACCAGGAACAGGCAAATGGCGAACAGCAATTGTTTGAACAGTGACATCTGCGCTCCTTAGTAGACCGGTTCGGCCGGGAAGCCTTCGGCCTGCATCTTTTTCAGCACGTCCTGCCAGCGCGACAGCCGTTTGGTATCGCCGACTTTCTTGTTCCCCGAGGCGCCGGTCAGCCAGAGACCCTCACCGTTGAAGGCGTAGACCGGCAACAGGTCGGTGCGCTCGTCCGCCGGCTTGATCGCGTCCATCAGGCTGTCGAGCACCAGCGGCTGGGCCTGTGGGGTCGAATAATAGGTCAGGACCATGTGCGCCCGATTCTGGCGCAGGGCCTTGACGTAGGTGATGCGTAGTTTCTCGCTGGGGATGCCCATGCGCCGCAGGCTGAAGTACTTGGCGATAGCGTAGTCCTCGCAATCGCCTGCGCCCTTGATCAGTGACTGGATCGGTGTGGCCCAGTAATCGATGTCGCGCCACAGGTCGATATCTTCGACGTAGCGCAACTGCTGGTTGAAGAAGAGATTGACCTGCCGCAGCCGTTCCAGCTCGCTGCCTTGTTGCTGGGTGGCAAGCAGCTGCTGCCAGGCATCGATGCGCGCCTGGCCTGGGCCCAGAGGGCCATAGAGGGCCTGGGCCCGTCGGCTGATCTGCGAGAAATCCCAATCGGCGCGTAGGCTGCCCAGCAGCACAAGCGCCAACAGGACGGCGAGGCCGAGGCGCCACACGACGGTTTCGAGCATCCTGGGTTTCGCCACTGCTAAGGCCTATTGAGTACCGATCCTTGACAACCGTGGTGCTGTCGTCCGGGAAAAGCGCAGGGCACGTCACTGCCCGGCGACAACGAGCAGTGTAGATGATAGGCGCCCAGCTATGGCCATGCGCCAGCTATGCAATGAAATCCGATTCGGCGGGCGGCTCTGCCCGGGCATCCTGCTGGATCGTGCCATGCACGGCAATGCCACACACACCGCACAAGCCAACGCTGGCGAGCACGATGTCGCCCAGGATCATGCCGACGATCAACAGCAGCAGGCTGGCGCGAAAGAGGGTGGTCATGACTGCCTCCATGGCAATTGACGTGGGGATGGTGCTAACCATAACGCCTTTGGATCCCAGGATGCAGCCTGGTTTTTGGCAGACGGCAGGCTTTCCATCGGAATTGGCCGATTGGTCCTGTCCGCGTGCTCGGCCCTGATGGCCGCTGGCCGTTGCAGGGCTGGAAACCTCATCCCGACCGAGGCCAGCCTTGGGGGAGGCGAAAGCGGCGGATCAGGCCGGGCGACGCGGAACTTCAAGCGGTGGGCCCGGTCGATAGCATCCCTTGCCTTCCGAACAAGGGCCCAGCCAACCTGGACGGCTGCAAACCTGCCCATCGTGTGGCAGTCCACCCGGTCTTGTCGAGTTCGTTTCCGATGCCAAGCACGCCTGTATGGTTGGCTTTATGCCTGTGTCTGACGGTGATCGTATCCCAGTGTGCCCTGGCTGGCGGCCGTGCCACTCAAGCCCGTAGCAACAACGCCTCCACCGCGTTGATCGAAGCCGCCTCGCAGCAATATGCAGAAGGTCATCTGGACCAGGCGGCGGCGACATTGGAACGCGCGCTGCACATACAGCCGAACAATCCCGCCACCTTGCATTACCTGGGTGTGTTGCGCCTGCAGCAGGGGCAATACCAGCAGGCCGAGACGCTGGCGGCCCGCTCCAACCTTCGTGTCGGCGCCAATCGTGCGCTGTACGCTCGCAATCTTCAGCTGATAACGGCGGCCCGCAACGCTCAGCGCTCAGGTGCAATGCCTGCGGCGATCAAGGACTCCGAGCGGGCCGGCGGCGATGCCAGCGGCATGATCACCGCCGAACAACTCATCCGCTACTGACCCCGGCAGGGCGCCTAGGCCTCACGGGCAAAGCACAGCACCTTGCTCGTCATGCGCTGCAAGGTTTCGCCCCGCTGGTTGGACGTGATGCATTCGACCACCACCATGCCGCGGTCGCGGCGCGTGCGCGAGGGCGTGATGCTCACGATGGTGCTCTGCACACGCAGCCGGTCGCCTGCTCGGGTGGGCTGCGGCCAGGAAACCTCGGCAGTGGCACCGATCACGCCGCGGGCCAGAGGCAGGCTGCTCACCAACAGCTTCATGGTCAGCGCACTGGTCTGCCAGCCGCTGGCGGCCAACCCTTCGAAGAACGTGTCCTTGGCAAGGCTTTCGTCCAGGTGAAACGGCTGCGGATCGTACTCACGGGCAAAGCGAATGATCTGTTCAACATCCAGGCAATGCTCACCGCTGGTGAAGGTATCACCTACGGCCAGGTCCTCCAGATAGATCGGGTCGGTCATGTCAGGCTCCTCACGGGGCAGAGGCCGGGAGCGGCACGCTGCGCTCGGCTCATCAAACGCGATCGTGGGGCCTTGTTCAAGTCGGCCGACACTTGTAGCCAGAGGTCGCGGCGCTGGAAAGCGCCAAGCGAAACCTTGACCTGACTCGAAGTCCACTCTCGCTATCGACAACACCCCAGGCGGCCTTGCGTCGTGAAAGCACTGCGAGGCCTTCGCCAGGGCCGATACTGCTGGTATCGGCGGCGTCTGGCTGGTGGCGCGGGCCGCGAGGAGGTGTGAAGTGAACAAATTGTCCATTGTGGGTGCCGGAATGGTGGGTGAGGCGGCGGCGCAAATCATCGCCCGGGAGGAGTTCTGCCGTGAGCTGACGTTGATCGATGTGCAAGGGGACATGGCGCAGGGCAAGGCACTGGATGTCTGGCAGGCAGCCGTCGAGTCCGGTTCCGATACCCGGGTCTACGGAGGGGGCGATGCTCAGTTGCTGCAGGATTCCGAGTTGGTGGTGATCACCGCGGGCGTGCCGCGCAAGCCGGGCCAGTCGCGCCAGGATGTACTGAGCATCAACCTGCCGATACTCGACGGCATCATGCGGGACATCAATCGGCATGCCCCGTCGGCGATCGTACTGGTGGTGTCGAACCCGGTCGATGTGCTCACTTACCGGGCCTGGAGCCTCAGTGAGCTGGGCCGCGACAAGGTGTTCGGGCAGGCCGGGGTGCTGGATACCGCGCGGATGAAGTGCTTCATTGCCGAACAGACAGGCTTTTCTGCCCGGGATATCGCGGCGCTGGTGCTCGGAGGCCATGGCGACAGCATGGTGCCGTTGATGCGCTACTGCACGGTCGGCTCTGTACCGCTTTCGCACTTTTTGACCTCTGAGCAGATCGAGCGGATCGTGCAGCGTACCCGTCAGGGAGGCGGCGAAATCCTGGGCCTGAAGAAGGTGGGGAGCGCATGCGATGCACCGGGCGTGGCAATCGCCCAGATGGTGGATGCGATCGCCAACGGTCGAAACCGCATACTGCCTGCGGTCGCGATCCTCGAGGGCGAGTACGGGCGCCGGGATATAGCCATGGGGGTGCCTTGCGTGCTGGGAGAGCAAGGGCTGACGCGGGTCGTGGAACTGCCCCTGGATGCGCAGGAGCAATCGATGTTCGACCACTCAGCCGACCAGGTGGCGCGTGACATCGGCGAAATGAAAGCGCTGTGAGCCTGTAGGGCGCGGGTTCAGCCGCAGCGCCCCTCAGGCGTGCCGCGGGCCAACGCCTGCGCGAGATAGGGCGCGGTGCGGCTGCCCTGAACCTGGGCAACCTCGGCGGCGGTGCCGGTCGCGACGACCAGGCCACCGGCCTGGCCTGCCCCGGGTCCAATGTCGATCACCCAGTCGGCCTGGGCCACCATGCGCATGTCGTGCTCGATCATCACCACGCTGTTGCCGGCATCGACCAGCTGTTGCAACTGCGCCATCAGCCGGTCGGCATCGGCCACATGCAGGCCGGTGGTCGGCTCGTCGAGCACGTACAGCGTGCGCCCTCGCTGGCTGCGCTGCAGCTCGGTGGCCAGCTTGATGCGCTGCGCCTCGCCGCCGGACAGCTCGGTGGCCGGCTGGCCCAGGCGCAGGTAACCCAGGCCGATCTCGCGCAGCACCTGCAGCGAGCGCGATACCGCTTGCTCGTCGACGAAGAAATCGCAGGCTTCTTCCACGGTCATGCGCAGCACGTCGGCGATGTTGCGGCCATTCCATTGCACCGCAAGGGTGTCCGCGTTGTAGCGGGCGCCGTGACAGGTGGGGCAGGGGGCATAGACGCTGGGCATGAACAGCAGCTCGACGCTGACGAAGCCTTCGCCTTCACAGGTGTCGCAACGCCCCTTGGCCACGTTGAACGAGAAACGCCCCGCGTCATAGCGGCGCTCGCGGGCTTCGTCGGTCGCGGCGAACAGTTTGCGCACAGGGTCGAACAGCCCGGTATAGGTCGCCAGGTTGGAGCGAGGCGTGCGACCGATCGGCTTCTGGTCCACCTGCACGACCCGTTGCACGGCCTGTACATCGCCGCCCAGGTGACCGCCGGTGCGCTCGATGATCGTCGGGCCTTCGGTGCTGGCTTCGCTGTCTTGCTCCTCAGGTTCGTGCCCCAGGTGCAGCAGCATCAACTCGGGCAATGCCTGGGCGATCAGGCTCGACTTGCCGGAGCCGGAGATGCCGGTCACCGCCGTGAGCACACCCAGCGGCACGCGTGCGTCCACGCCGTGCAGGTTATGACGTCGGATGGCCTTCAGCTCCAGCCAGCCGGTGGGTGTGCGGGCGCGAGTGCTGGGGGCGGGCAGTTGGTCGAACAGGTAGCGGGCGGTGTGCGATTCGGCCACTTCGCGCAGGCCCGCCGGGGCACCGCTGTAGAGCACGCGGCCGCCGCGCTCACCGGCATCGGGACCGACATCCACCAGCCATTGGGCGCGGCGCATCAGTTCCAGATCATGCTCGACCACGAACACCGAGTTGCCGGCGTCGCGCAGGCGGTCGAGGGCGTCGTAAAGCGCCTGGCTGTCGGAAGGGTGCAGGCCGGCTGAAGGCTCGTCGAGCACATAGACCACGCCGAACAGCAGGGCGCTCAGTTGCGTGGCCAGGCGCAGTCGCTGAAGCTCGCCGGTCGACAGTGTCGGTGTGGCGCGTTCCAGGGTGAGGTAGCCAAGGCCCAGCTGCTGCAGCGTGCGCAGGCGCGCCAACACCCCTTCGGCCAGGCGCTGCGCGGCCAGTTGTTTTTCGCTCGAGCGGGTGTCCTGGGCAGAGACTTGGCCTCGGCTGACCGGTTCGAGCAAGGCCACGACCTGGTCCAGCGGCATCTGGGCCAGGGTGCCGATGTCCACCCCGCAGAACGTCACTGACAATGCCTCTGGCTTCAGACGCTTGCCGTCGCACGCTGGGCAGGGGCGACCCTCCATGAAGCGCGACACACGCTTGCGCATCAGCGCGCTCTGAGTGTTGGCGAATGTGTGCAGTACGTAACGCCGGGCACCGGTGAACGTCCCCATGTAGCTGGGCTCGAGTTTGCGCTTGAGGGCGGTGCGGGTTTCGGCCGGCGTGAGGCCCGCATAGACCGGCACGGTGGGCGCTTCTTCGGTGAACAGGATCCAGTCGCGGTCTGCCTGCGGCAGGTCTTTCCAGGGCCTGTCGACGTCATAGCCCAGGGTGACCAGGATGTCGCGCAGGTTCTGCCCATGCCAGGCCGGTGGCCAGGCGGCGATGGCCCGGTCGCGGATGCTCAAGGTCGGGTCGGGGACCAGGCTCGCCTCGCTCACCTCATAGACGTGCCCCAGGCCATGGCACGCCGGGCAGGCCCCTTGCGGTGTATTGGCCGAGAAGTCTTCGGCATACAGCATCGGCTGGCCGCTGGGGTAGGTGCCAGCGCGCGAGTACAACATGCGCACCAGGCTGGACAGGTTGGTCACGCTGCCGACCGAGGAACGGGCATTGCTCGCACCGCGTTGTTGTTGCAGCGCCACAGCCGGGGGCAATCCATCGATCGCGTCGACATCCGGCACGCCCACCTGGTCGATCAGTCGCCGGGCGTAAGGCGCTACGGATTCGAAGTAGCGGCGCTGCGCTTCGGCATACAGAGTGCCGAAGGCCAGCGATGACTTGCCGGAGCCGGAAACGCCGGAAAACACCACCAGCGCATCGCGGGGGATGGCGACATCCACATCCTTGAGGTTGTGTTCGCGCGCGCCGCGCACCACCACATAGCCATCTTCGGTCTCGAGGTGGGCACGGTCGGTCGGGGAGGGGGTGCGTGTCATGGGGCGGCGGCTCGGCGGCTGGCAAAAGGGTTACGGTAGCCGTTGTCGGGCCTCGGCGCCTACCCCTGGGTGTCTTGAGGGCGTTGGGTGTGGAGTCTGGTGTGCATGTACTCTGGCGTGCCCTTGTCCTTTGCCAGAAGCTTGCGGGCTGTCTCTATAAAGGGCGTGACCACCAGGCTGTACAGCGTCAGGTAACGCTGCTGGTCTTGTTCTGCGGTGCCGAAGCGGATGTCTTCAGGCGTTGAGGTGGTGACATAGAGCGTGCCGAACATCCAGTCCCAGAGGGACAGGTTAGTGCCGAAGTTGCGGTTGAAATGGCGCGGGGCGTCACTGTGGTGGATCTGGTGCTGGGCCGGACTGTTCAATACATGCTCAAGCCTCGGACCGAACGACAGCCAGACATGGCTATGGCGAAGGTTGGCCGCCAGGCCATTGAAGATGAACACCAGGTAGGTCACCCCGAACAAGGTGTAGCGGCTGATTTCGCCGCCGCAGGCGTACCAGAAGCAACCGGCGTACAGGCCGATGAATAGGCTGGTGCTCAGTTTTTCGACGATCTTTTCCACGAAGTGCACCCGGCTTGCCGTCACGGGTACCAGCACGGGCGCTGAATGATGAACCTTGTGAAAAGCCCAGAGCCAGCGGGAATGAAACGCCCGATGCGCCCAGTAATGAATGAAGTCTTTGACCAGGAACACCCCCAACCCGTACAGCAGTGAGAGCCCGAGGTTTTCACCCACGCGCGGGCGTTCGCCCCAGAGATTGACGAAAAAGGCCTGGTAGTCGCCTGAATGCAGGATGTAGGGATCGACCCAGTTGACGATAGGCAGCACCAGCGCGACTTTGAGGACGGCTCGCACGAAGTAGTAGCGGTAATCCAGCAGCGCCGAGGGATGCAGGTGTACTCGGCCAGCGCCGATGAACTGCCAGAACGAAGGGGCGTCGGTCAGGCCGTGATGCTTTCTGAAGCGGAACAGGCCATAGGCGACGCCATAGGAGATGCAAAGGAACAGGACCCCGAAACGGCCGTTCAGGTTGAATATGCCGAGAAACTGCTCGGTGACGGGCGCGATCACCCACTCGGTCAGATGTTCGAAGGCAAGCGACAGTGCATCCACGAAACGGCGGCCTCGGCGAAAGAAACGGCATTGTAAATCAGATTGATTTACTTAAGCGTCTTTATATGAAGCATCAACCGTGGGTTTGTGGGCGCTACGCCACGGTATGATAAGCGCAACGCGATCCCGCCAGAGTGAATCATGAACCGTCAGAAAAAAATCAAGCAGTTGCTCAAGGCCCATGCCAAGAAAGCCAGCGCCAAGCTCGCACCGCGCAGCAACAAGCCCAAGTACATCAGCAAGGCCGAGCGGGAGAAGCTAGCCGCGCAGACGGCGAGTGAATCAAGCGCAGAGATCGAGCAAGGCGCGCATTGATCACCGCCGGCGCTTCCTATCTTCGCAGCGGCGCCACCGACCGCTGCTGATGGCGAGCCAGGTGTTCAAGGCGACGCAGTGTACTTCCTTGTGGCTGTACCTGTTCGAAAGGCACGCCTCCTGGAGGCAAAGGGGCATCCATAGCCCCTGTGCCTCCATGTCTGCCGAATCAATCAGCCGCGATTTGCAGTTCCGGCAGCTTGACACGAAACGCCCGGGTGACCCCCAGCAGGCAAATGAATCCAAGCCCCATCCAGCCCAGGCCAATCATGAACGACATGCTCGACAGGCTGGTCCACAGCCAGATCGTGCTCAGGAACCCCAGCCCCGGAAGCATGCCGTACAACAGGTAGTTGCGCAGGCCACGCAACTTCTGGCCGACCAAGTAGTGCTTGACCACCGCCAGGTTCACCGCCGAGAAGGCGAACAGTGCACCGAAGCTGATCATGTTGGCGACGGTATCAAGGGTGATGAACAGCGCGATCAGCGACAGAAGGCTGACCACCATGATGGCTGTGGCCGGCACCCGCTTCTTGGACACCAACTGGCCAAATGCGCGCGGCAGCACGCCGTCCCGGCCCATGGCGAACAGCACCCGTGACACGCTCGCCTGGGACACCATCGCCGAGGCGAAGCAACCTGCCACGTAGGTGGCCGTGAAGGCGCTCACCAGCAGTTCACCGCCCACCCGGCGCATGACGTCCACCGATGCGGAGTCGGGGTCGTGGAAAGTGCTCCACTCTGGAAACACCATCTGGGCACACCAGGACACCACCAGAAACAGCAGGCCACCGATCATTGTCACCGCCATGATCGCCTGGGGGATGCGACGTTGTGGGTTGGGGGTTTCCTCGGCCATGGTCGACACCGCGTCGAAGCCCAGGAACGACAAGCAAAGTACGGCTGCGCCGGTCATGATCAGCGGCACGCTGAAGCCTTCATGGTGGAAGGGCGCCAGCAGCGAAACAGGCCCCGCTTGCTGGTTCAGGTGACTGATCGACAGCGCGATGAAGACCACGATGAACACCAACTGGGCAACGATCAGCACCCAGTTGACACGGGTGATGGACTCGATGCCGATCAGGTTGAGGAAAGTCACCAGAGCGATGGAGCCGAGCGCCCATACCCACGCGGGGACTTCGGGGAAGTATTCGGACATGTAGATGCCGATCAACAGATAGCTCAGCAGCGGCAGGAAGATGTAGTCAAGCAGTAGGGTCCATCCGGCCATGAAGCCGAAGTAGGTGCCGAAGGCCTTGCGGGTGTAGGTGTACACCGAGCCGGAATAGGGGTGGGCCTGGACCATTCGTCCATAGCTGTAGGCGGTGAACAGCATGGCGACGAGCGTCAGTATGTAGGCGGTGGGCAGATGCCCTTGGGTCATTTGGGTGACCAGTCCGTAAGTGGTGAATACCGCCAGCGGCACCATGTAGGCTAAACCGAACAGCACTAGGGCGGTCAGGCTCATGGACTGGCGGAAACGACTTGATGAGGTGCTTTGCAACGGTGAATGGTGGGAGGAGGTATCGGCCGCATTTGTTGTTATATTCATTACTGACTCCTGAAAGTTCAGAGGCAAGGCACTGGCGGTATTTGAGTCGATCTTGACTTTGGGGGTACGTTTGTTCTCTTTGTAAAAACCTCGGTGCGGGCACGTGATGACCTGCGTTGAAATAACGCATTCAGCACGTCCAAGAGTCGCTACGTTGAAACTTGCAGCTTCACAAGCGTTTTACGGCATGAGTGGGGCGGCCTGCGGGCTCGAATGGCGCCAGGCCATGGCAGCGATATAAAACCGGGCCTTCGGAACGAGAAGAGCCGTAACAACGCAGGTCAATTCCTGTAGTTCATTAAGTAGGTGTAACTACTTAGTACTTTCAAGGCATTTATATTGCCATCGAACGGATATCGGATTTCGAATGACAACAGCGGCAATATTGCTCGATGACCACTAAATGCCTTGATCAAGAAAGCATGACAAGACAATCCCTGTTGGCCCAACGACGATCCTGTTTTCGACTTGGGGATTGAACGAGTCCGTTGTCCAACCAGGACTCAAGCTTCAGACGGTTTGGATCCACCTCTCATGGCCTGTCACTCCACCCCTGGAGTGTCAATTCTTCATATCGTCCGTGCTTGGCTATTTTTCCATGGCTGTGCGGTGGCCACCATCACCCTTTTGTGTGAGCTGGCGCTGGGCAGATACGGTCACAGGAGATACAGATTGATCAGGGCCCAGCGCCACACCGCAGCGACTATCAATTGCACGGCAAATGCGCCGAACCTGAGCCCTGCAAGCACACTAGGGACGATCGTGTCGCGTTGGCTCCATCGCTCTCTGCAGGGTCGTGTCATCGAACCTTTCCAAGAAGCGGTCGATCTGCGTCTTGCCGCACAGATGCACGGTTGGAACCTGCGGCGCCACAGTCAGGCGGATGGCTTCAATCTCTGCGCGGTAGCTGCTATCGAACTGCCAGACGAATTTCAAGAACTCTAGAAACGCTTTGTCCAGGCGTTCCTTGCAGCCAACCGGCCGGTCGGCCCGGGGCCTGTCCAGCAGGCTGCGAACGATCACCCGGGCGAGGCAGGTGAGTCGCGGGGTATCAAGCCAGATGACCAGGTCGGCTTGGGGCAGGCGCAGGTCGAAGGTGCGCCGTGCATAGTTGCCTTCACAGACCCAGGCGGGCGCGGCAACGGCATGGCGTACCCGTTCGCGAAACTGTTCGGCGTCGGGTTCTTCCCAGTTTGGTTCCCAGAACAACGTATCCAGGTGCACGACGCAAGCGCCGAGGCGTTTGCCCAGCGCCCGGGCCAATGTCGATTTGCCGCTGCCGGCGTTACCGAGTATCACAATCCGTTGCATGGGAAGACTTCCAGTCGCCAAATGAGGGGCGGCGATTTTGCGGATTTTGTGGGTGCTGTCAAGGCGAGAAGGGCCAGGCGCCCACGGCATAACTGGTGCGCGCATCGTTCGAGGCCTCATCGTTCAAGTGGCTGATGGCCGCGCTTTTCGCCTGGGCATCCACGAGCGCGGTCTGTCGATCCGAGAGCTGCTGGTTGGCCGTGAACAGGTTCGCCACCTGTTGCTCCAAGTGGTTCAGTGCATCCACAAGTACCTTCCTTTGCTCAAGCTCATCAGCCAGTTGGTGGGCGAGATCGCTCACCCGAGCGATTTGCTGCTCCTGCTCGGGCGTGACGTTCGCTGGCGAGGCAACGGTGAATCCGCTGAACACCGAAGACAGGCTGCAAAGCGCAATGCCAAAGTACTTTTCCATCAGGATCCAGAGCCTGTCACGGTGATGGGTCATCGATTCACGATGGGACCATGACAGGGCCAGGCGGCCAATAAGTTGAGTCTTAAAAGTGCCTTGGTGGGAACACCGAATGCCGGCGTGTTTGCAGTATCATGCGCGCCCGCTTTCGGAGCAGCCCATGGCCAAAGACATCGACAACCCCTGCGTCTCGCTTTGCCAGCTCAATGGCGAGCTGTGCGTGAGCTGTGGCAGAACCCGCGAAGAGATCCGCAAATGGCGCGGCATGAAGCGGCCGGAGAAGATGGCGACGGTGCAGCGTGCGGCGACGCGGTTGAAGGCCATCGTCAAGAAGGGCGCCAAGCGTCAGGCGCGTGACTGACCGGTGAATACCCTTGAGGGCTGCTCAGGGCAGCCCCAAGGGTATCGCCAGCGCACTTGAGCCTTTATCGCAACGCCTTGCCTTTGGTCTCCGGCGCCCAGGCCACCGTCACCAGCAGGCCCAGCAGCGGGAAGAGCGCCATCATGATCAAGGTCGCCGAGAAGCCGAACGCCTGCAGCAACGAGGGCAGCAGGTAGGTCACGCCTGCTGCCGATATCCGCGAGAAAGCCGCCGAGAAGCCGATCCCGGTCGCACGGACATGGGTGTCGAAAATCTCAGGCGGATAGACGAACTGAATGTTGTTGATCGCAGGCCCGATGAACATGTACGTCGCGAACAAGCCTACGACGACCCAGGTCGGCGCATGGGCGAACAGACCCAGTGCCAAGAAGATCGCCAGTACCGCGACGAAGGTCCAGATGACGAATCCGCGACGGCTCATCCAATGCACCAGGAACACCCCAAAGACCACCCCGGCGATCTGAATGGCGTTCAGCGACAGGTCGACCCGGTGATCGCCTTGCAGCCCCAGCGTTTCCAGCACCGGCACCATGAAGGTGAAGATGGCGAAGAAGGGGCCGACCTGACAGAACCAGAACAGGCCGGAGAACAAGGTGTGTTTCCAGGTGTCGCGCTTGAACAGCTCGCCCAGCGAGGCGCCCTTGGGGCTGACATCGACATCGGGAATCGCGTACTCGGCGCCGAAGTGCCGATCGACGATGGCCCGGGCCTCGGCGTCCCGTCCCTGTGCCTTGAGCCACATTGGTGTTTCCGGCAGCAGCAGGCGAAGCAGGTAGATGATGACCGCTGGAATCACACTCGAACCCAACAGCATTCGCCAGTTATCACCGTCGTAGAAGGCGCCGATGATGAAGGCGGCGGTAAAGCCGATTTGCCAGGCGATGGTGAAGCAGCCAAGCAAGGCCCCGCGGTTCTTGCGTCGGGAAAACTCGGCCAGGACCGTGGAGCCGACGGCGTACTCGACGCCGATTGCCAGCCCTAGAAGCAAGCGGATGACCACCAGTTGCCAGATGTCCTGCACGAAGAACTGGCACACCGACAGGACAATGAACGCCGCCAGGTTCCAGGAGAACACTGGTCGACGTCCGTAACGGTCGGCGAAGTTGCCGAACACCAGACCGCCGATGAATACACCGATCAACGCACTGCAGGCAATCAGGCCTTGGCTCGTGGCGGTCAGCAGCAGTTCGTTCTTGGCCAGCGCCAGCGCAGGGCCGACGATTCCCAGGATGTAGCCATCCAGCGCAGCGCCGCCCAGACAGGCGAGCGCGGCGATGACATGGATGGGCATCAGGCGCGCCTCATCCAGCAAACGTTGACCGGACGTGCTGCTTGCTTCGCGTGGACTCGAAGCGATTGGCATACCCATAAAAGCCTCCGCAATCTCTCGTTGTAATTATTGATGTGCGCAGACGGTCCCCCCGCCGTGGCGGGCGCCTGCATGACGCGTGCTGGGTCTATGTGGCGGTGCGATACCGGGGCCGTCGGAAGCAAAGACCTCAGGCCCCGGCAGTGGGACTAGGGAAGGGCGATCACCGCCTCGATCTCGACCTGGGCGCCTTTGGGCAAGGCCTTGACCTCATAACAGGCGCGCGCTGGGCAAGGCGCTGAGAAGAACTCGGCATAGGCCCCATTGACCAAGGCGAACGCACTCAGGTCGGTGACCAGCAGCGTCGTCTTGACCGTGTACTTCAAGGAGGTGCCGGCCTCGTGCGCGATGGCGGCAATGTTCTCCAGGCACTGGCGCGTCTGCGCGACGACGTCATCGGAACAGAACTCGCCGGTGGCCGGCACGATGGGCAACTGGCCCGAAACGAACAACAAGTTGCCGATCCGGATGGCCTGGGAGTAAGGGCCTATGGCAAGCGGGGCGTGGGTGCTGGAAACCTGGGTGATCATGTCGATATCCGTTGTCGTGGGAAAGGTGCGTTGCTGTAGTGCGATCAGTCGGTGCTCAAGTGATCCGTCGCGCCGTCCAGGAAGGCTTCGATGCGCGCGTACCAGGGCGCGATGTCGAGGTTGTTGCACGCCAGCCATTGGGCGTTGAAATAGGTATCTGCGTAGCGATCGCCGCTGTCGCAGATCAAGGTCACCAGCGAGCCCTCTTCGCCACGGCGTTTCATTTCGCTGGCAATGCACAGCAGTCCGAAGAAGTTCGTGCCGGTCGAGCCGCCGACGCGGCGGAACAGACGCTCCGACAGCACATGGGCGGCGGCGATCGAGGCGGCGTCCGGCACCTTGAACATGCGGTCGATCACGCCCGGAATGAACGACGGCTCCACACGCGGGCGACCGATGCCTTCGATCCGCGAAGGGTGTGCACAGGTCGTTGACAGATCCCCGGTCTGCCAGGCTTGGCAGAAGGCGGAGTGCTCCACGTCCACGACGCACAGGCGGGTGTCGAAACCGCGATAACGGATGTAGCGGCCGAGGGTGGCCGAGGTGCCGCCGGTGCCGGCGCTCATCACCACCCACGCTGGGCACGACTGCTCCTCGCACTCCATCTGGTTGAATATGCTTTGTGCGATGTTGTTGTTGCCGCGCCAGTCGGTCGCCCGTTCGGCATAGGTGAACTGGTCCAGGTAGTAGCCGCCTTTTTGTGCCGCGATCTCGGCGGCCACGCGATAGACCTCGCCGGGGTGATCGACGAATTCGCAGACCCCACCGAAACGCCGGATGGCGCCGATCTTCGCTTCGCTGGTGCTTCTGGGCATCACGGCAATGAATGGCAAGCCCAGCAGGTTGGCGAAGTAGGCTTCCGACACGGCCGTGGAACCGGAGGAGGCTTCCACCAAGGTGGTGCCCTGGTTGATTCGCCCGTTGCAGATCCCATAGAGAAACAGCGAGCGGGCCAACCGGTGCTTCAGGCTGCCGGTGGGATGGGTACTCTCGTCCTTGAGGTAGACCGAGAGCTTGCCCAGGCCTGGGAAGGTCGGCTTGATCAGATGGGTGTCGGCCGAGCGATGACCGTCGCCCTCCAACAACCTGACCGCGTTGCGTGACCAATCGATCGCTACGGATTGCGTGGTATCAGTGCCCATATCAATGTTCCAAGTTATGCCGATCGTTATGAATTGCGCCCACGACCCTGCGCGGACAGCCTCGAGGGCCGTCCGGGGTGCAATCAATTGCCGTGGGGCAGTGCGTCAGTTGCTGGAGGCGTCGGCCGACAGGCGCTCGTCCAGGTCAAGCACCGCATCGAGCAGTACCGTGGCGCCCTTGGCGCATTGCTCGGGTGAGGAGTATTCGCGCACGTTGTGCGAGAGCCCTAGGTACGACGGAATGAAGATCATTGCGCTCGGAGCCAGGCCGGCCACGTGCGCAGCGTCGTGCCCGGCGCCGGAGACCATGCGTCGTGCCGAAAAGCCCAGGGCCTCGGTGCAGGCGGCCACGACATCGACGATGCGTGCGTCGAACCTGACCGGTGGTTTGAGCCATACCCTGCGCACCTGCGCCTCGGGGGAGATGCGCCGGATTTCGGCGGTCAGTTCGGTTTCCAGGGCCGTGAGCCCTGTATCGGTGGGGTGGCGCAGGTCCACCTCCAGCGACACCGAGCCCGGTATGACATTGCGTGAATTGGGCCCGGCACTGATGTAGCCGACCGTGCCCACGCCAGGGCTATGGCGGGCTGCCATGGCCTCGACCGCCAACACGATCTTGGAGGCCGCGACCAGGGCATCCTCGCGCATCGTCATGGGACGGCCACCGGCATGGGCTTCGACGCCGGGCACTTTGATGTCCAGCCAGCAGACCCCCTGTACCGCTTCGACGACACCGATCTCCACGTTCTGCGCTTCCAGTACCGGCCCTTGCTCGATATGCAGTTCCAGGTAGGCGGCAAACGGCAGGAAGCCAGGCTCACGATCACCGGCATAACCGATGGCGTCCAGGGCCTGTGCCACTGAAACACCGGACTTGTCGCAGGTCGCAGCAACGGTTTCCAGCGAATGGGCGCCGCAATAAACGCCCGAGCCCATCATGGCCGGGGCAAAGCGAGAACCCTCTTCGTTGGTCCAGACAATGACGGTGATCGGATGGGCAGGGCGCATCCCGGCATCCTGCAATGCGCGCAACAGCTCGACACCGGCCAGCACCCCGAGGATGCCGTCGAAGCGGCCACCGGCAGGCTGCGTGTCCAAATGGCTGCCCATGGAAATGGGGGCCAGGTTTGGGTCGCGGCCTGGGTAGGTCGCGAAGATATTGCCGATCCGGTCGATGTCGATCGTGCAGCCCAGGGCACGGCACGCGGCCACGAACCAGTCCCGAACCTGACGGTCCTCCTCGCTGAGGGCCAGGCGACGCATGCCGGTTTCGCCCAAGGCGCCGAACCTGGCGGTCGACATCAAGTCCGCCCAGAGACGGTCTTGCTGGATGAGCACTTTGCGCGCCTTGCTGGTCGATACGCTCATTGCTGGCCGTCCTGTTTTTTCACGTAGCGGTATTTGAAGTCGCAGCAGGGCGCGCCTTCCATCAAGGTCTGGGTACGTTCGAGTTCGATGTTCGGGTCGTAGCCTTGCGGGAACATGTAGTCGCGGTTGCACGACAGCAGGTGCCCGATGTGGCCCAGGCCCATTTCCCGGTACATCTCGGCGTAGCGGCAGCGGTGGACGGTGTAGTTGAAGTGCTCGTCGGTGGCCGTGTCGACGGCGATGATCAGCGCATCGTCCTGGGTCCACAGCGACTGTAGCTCCTGGAAGGTGCGCAGGCTGGTGCCACCCGGGGTCTTGGCGGCGAAGGCCTGGCCGGCCTCGACGGCGGCCTTGCGGATCGCGGCATCGATGATCGATTGGGCCATGTCCTCGCCCAGGCGGGCGCAGAGTTCCTGGTAGATCGGTGCGATGACACCGGCTTCGATACGGCGCCGGGCAAGGATGCCGATCTCGCCGTCGGTGGCGGATGCCGGACGGTCACCTGGCTTGTCACTCATGCTGCTTCTCCTTTGCTGGAGTTCTTATGGGTATGTGTCGGCACTATACCCAGCAGCACTTATTGGCTGGTAACGGATTTATCTGATAGTTTGATCGCGATTTGCAATAAATCAGGCGCGATCGAGCCTGCGCCCAACGGCCTCAAGCCTGTAGAGGAAACACTCCGATGGATACCGTCCTGCTGCGCAGTTTCTACAAAGTGGCCTCGGTGGGGAGCTTCAGCGAGGCAGCGCGTCTGCTCAATGCCAGCCAGTCCACGGTCAGCGGGCATATCGCCAAGCTCGAGGACTACCTGCAGACCCAGCTTTTCCGGCGTACCACTCGCAGTTGCCAGCTGACCACGGCCGGTGACGTGCTGCTCACCCATGTCACCACCTTGCTGCAGGTCATCGACCGGATCGAGGAAGAGTTCTGCCCCGCGCGTATGGGCGGCACGATCAAGCTCGGGCTGCCGGATGAATATCACCTGTTCTCGCGCCTGGCGCCGGTGCTGCAAACCTTCATGGCCATGCGCCCGAAGGTGACCATCAAGGTCACCTCGGGGTTGTCCTACGAGCACAGCCGGGCGCTCGCCGATGGCTTTCTCGATGCTGCGCTGATGCGCGAGCCGTTGCAGGAAGGGCAGGTGGCAGATCTATGCCCCTCCCAGCTGGTGTGGATCGGCCTGCCGGGCTTTGACCTGGACCAGGCCGAGGTCCTGCCGCTGGCGCATATTTCAGGGCATTGCCTGTACTTTCGCGAGGCTTTCACGGCGCTGGACCAGGCGGGTGTGCCGTGGCGTTCGGTGTATGACTGCAACACGCTCGAAGGCATTCGCACGGCGGTGCGCAGTGGCCTTGCCATTGCTGCCATCCCCGAGGAAGACTGCCCTGATGATCTTGTGAAGCTGCATCATCCGCGGTTGCCCAGGCTGCCCATCGTGCATGGGCAGTTCAAGACTGCTCACCGCGAACCGCCGGTCATCGTGCAGCAGTTGCTCGCGACCCTGCGCGAGGCCTTGCAGGCCGATGGAAACTAGCAAAGCAGCTTGCCGAAGCCGGTCATGGAGGGCGTACGGCCCATGCAACGCAGTGCATGCCAGAAGGCTGCCTGGTTCGAGGTGATCACCGGCAGCCCTGTTTGCGCCTCCAGCGGTGCGATCAAGTCCAGCGTGGCAGCGGTGGTGCAGGAGAGGAAAAGTGCATCGGCGGTGGCGATATCCATCTGAGCGATGGCACGTCGATAATGCGCCAGCCCCGGAGTGGCGATCTGCACGTCGCTGGTCAGGCCAAAGCACAGACGATCGGAAAAACCGATGCCGGCCTCAGCGAATACCCCGCTGGTGATCTCGGCGACATCCTCGGTATAGGGCGCGATGAATGCGATCTTGCTGCATCCCAGGTACTTCAAAGCTTCCACGGCGGCGGTCGCTGGATTGGTGACCGGCACGCCGGGACGCAAGGCAGCGATTTGCCCGGCGATTTTCGCGGGTCCGATGATCGCGGAGCCGGAAGTACAGGCGAAGACGATGGCATCGAGTTGTGCTTCAGGCAGCAGCAAACCCATGGCGTCCGGGATGCCGTCTTCGAGCCGCGCGAGCGTGGTGGGCGTCAGTGGCATCGATTGCGCGATCCGCGTGGTCACGATATCGACGCCGGCCGCCAGGCCCATGCGCCAGAAGTCACGCTCGACCAGCACATCCGACGCCAGCGCGATCAAGCCCAGGCGAGGGCGGCGCTGCGGTGGCTGAGTGAAATCGATACCCGTCTGGTGCTGCTTCATGACCTGATCTCCCGGCAGTCAGTGCTATTTGGTGCCCGGTCCGCATCATAGCGGAGGGACAAACGCACGACTGACGGTGTGTTTCGGCAGGTCCATCGCGATCTGCGATGAATGAGGGCAAAGGTGGCGCCAGGTACCTGGGCATCGGGCGATGTCCAGGTACCTCGGTGAGCCAGGCGCTCGTCGCGGAGCGAGCCTGATCAGCGATCGTTCTTGG
The DNA here is from genome assembly GCF_008124495.1 of Pseudomonas sp. CK-NBRI-02. Classification (NCBI taxonomy): domain Bacteria; kingdom Pseudomonadati; phylum Pseudomonadota; class Gammaproteobacteria; order Pseudomonadales; family Pseudomonadaceae; genus Pseudomonas; species Pseudomonas sp. CK-NBRI-02. Next base: position 141,842 of record NZ_VSJH01000042.1, read on the forward strand.
TGGAGGAGTGGACTGCGTTGTCCAAGCCTTTGGTGTTGTGACTACCCGGCGTGGTGTCGGAGATCGCTCGGGCCTTGTCCAGGCCGCGGGTTTCCTTGGAGTGTGCGACTCCGGAGGTCACCGAGCCATGCCCTTCGCTGTCATTTCTGTCCTGGCCGTAATGCTTGCCGCTCACGCCGTGGTCGCGGGTGGCTTTGCCGGCATGCAGACCACCCTCGTTGGCGCCATTGCTGTTGCTGCCATGGTTGCCGCCCAGCCCGCCCTTGCCGCCGCCATGGCCACCGCCGTGACCGCCGCCGCCGCCATGACCGCCGCCACCACCATGACCGCCGCCGCCGCCGCCGCCGCCACCCTTGGCATAAACCGAACCAATCGGGGAAAGGTCAGCGGGCAGTATGGCTGTAGCACCAAGCGCGAACGCGCACACTGCTGCAACTACCAGGGTTTTCTTCATGATCGAATCGCCTCCAGGGGCGGGATTGGGATGCCGATATGACATCGTCCAGGCCACTGAGTTCACGGCCTGGCGACGAAATGCAGGCACGCCGGTGCCAAGTTTTCGCTGTCGGGTTCTGTTGATGGGCGCTACGCTCAGTAGCGGCATTCTCAAGTAAGGAGACAGATGCAATGTCCAGACTCAACACACTGCTCGCCACCACGCTGGGGCTGGCCTTGCTGGGCGCGCCCCCAGTGCTGGCCGACCCAGGCAAGGGCAATGGCCACGGCAAAAACATGCAGCACGGTAATCAAGGTCATCAGAATCCGGGCGGCGGCAACGACTGGCGCGGTGGCCCGCAGATAGACATCGGGGGCATTCGGGTCATCCTCGACGATAATCGCGGCTACTGGAGCCCGGGAGCAGACCTGCCGCCTGGCGTGCGGAAGAATCTGGCACGCGGCAAGCCGCTTCCGCCGGGCATCGCCAAGAAGCTCGATGGGCGCCTGATTGGCCGGCTGCCTCACTATGACGGCTATGAGTGGCGCCAGGCGGGCACCGACTTGCTGCTGGTCACGATCGCCACGGGCCTGATCTATGAAGTGCTGATCAACGTGCTGGATTGATCCGCCCTGGCGCTGCCACGCCGCCTTGCAAGCTCAGCGGCGTGGCTGCTGGAAAGTGCGCGGGGGCTGCCCGAATTCCCGTTTGAACATCGCCGTGAACGCGCTAGGCGTGGAATAGCCGGCATCCAGCGAGACGTCGAGAATGTTGTGGCCTTGGGCAAGCCTGTCCAGCGCGATCAACAGCCGCGCCTGTTTGCGCCATGTACCGAAACTCATGCCCACATCCTCATGGAACCAGCGCTGCACAGTCTTGATGTTCAAGCCAAGGAAGCCGGCGCACTCGGCCAGCCCCCAGTCCAGCGTCCTGTTCTGGACAAGGTGCTGGCACAGCGCTTGAAGGCGCTGTCCCCTGGGGCGCGGCAGGTAGATCGCCGAGACTCTGGCGAGCGCCAGTTCATCGAGCAGCAACCCGACCAGGCGGGCATGCCGGCTACCTTTGGCAATCTCCAGGTCCATGCCCGAGGTCTCGATGATCAATTCGCGCACCAGATTGGAGATGGCGTAGACCGCGCACTCGTTAGGCATGCCCGGGGTGCGCTGTGGCGCGAAATAAAGCGTGCGGATACAGGTGGCACCGAGGCTGCGTGTCCAGTGGGCGACCTCGGCGGGAATCCACAATCCGTAATTGCAAGGCACCACCCAGCACCCCTGATGGGTGTTGACCATCAACGTGCCCTGGGTGGTGTAGAGCAACTGCCCATGGGGGTGTCGGTGGGTTTCGATGCAGGTGCCGTCCGCCAGATCCAGGGCCAGCGTGGCCACTTCCCGGTCAGGTGGGAGGAAATGCTGGGTCGCGATCGGGGTCTTGTTGTCCATTATTCGACGATTTGTGTCCATCAGTCGTTAGACGGGAGCGCGCCAGCTTAGCATCATGGCGCCTCATACCCTCGCCCTGTGTGCCTTCGCTCATGAACACGCCTTTGCCTGACCCGGCCGATTTCTCCCAGCAGGTCCTTGCGCAGCTCAAGCGCATCGCCGATTCCCTGGAACGCGCATTCGCGCCTCCACCCGTGCCCGTCCTGGACCCCGATGCCATCGCCTACCAATGGCAGTACCGGGCCAGCCAGGGCGGCCATCGCGCCACCTTGGTACCGGTCAGGCGGCCCATGCTCATCGGCTTCGATCAACTGCAGAACGTCGACCGGCAAAAGGCGCTGATCCGCCAGAATACCCAGCAGTTTCTCGACGGCAAGCCAGCCAACAATGTGTTGCTGACCGGCTCCAGGGGCACGGGCAAGTCCTCGCTGGTCAAGGCGTGCCTCAACGAGTTCCACTCGCGTGGGCTCAAGCTGGTGGAGATCGACAAGGAAAATATCGGGGACCTGCCCGAGGTCATCGAGATCGTCAGTCACCAGCCTGGATACTTCATCCTGTTCTGCGATGACTTGTCGTTCGAGGAAGGGGATATCGGTTACAAACGTCTGAAGACCGCCCTGGACGGTTCGGTGGCCGAGCATTCGTCGAACGTGCTGATCTACGCCACGTCCAACCGCCGGCACCTGATTGCCGAACGCGCCTCGGACAACCTGTCCATGACCCGCGGCGAGAACGGTGCACTGCACCCAGGGGAAGAGATTGAAGAGAAAGTGTCGCTGTCCGAGCGCTTCGGGCTGTGGATTTCGTTCTACGGCTTCTCGCCGGACGAATACCTGAACGCGGTGAACCAGTGGCTGGCGTTCTACGGTGTGCCTGCGCATGCCATCGAGCAGGCCCATGTGCACGCGGTTCGCTGGGCCACTCAGCGCGGCTCGCGTTCCGGGCGCATCGCCGCGCAGTTTGCCCGGGACTACGCCGGACGCTGGAGCCAGGACACGCCCTGATATCAGGGCGTGAGGCGCTTAACGACGGTAATAGCGCTGATCACGCCCGTAATAGCGTCGGTCGTGATCGTAGTAACGGTGATCGTGTTCGTAACGGGCGCGGTAGTGACGGCGTTCCCACTCGTGACGACGCTCGGCCTCCCGGCGGGCCTGCTCGCGGCGCCATTGGGCACGGCGCCAATCGTCCCGTCTGTCGTGCCAGCGGCCGTCTCGCCAGTAGCGGTCGTCGTGGGCGAGCATCGGGCCTTGTTGCTTATCGGTCAGGCTGGCCAGGCTCGGCCAAGGGTTCTCGACCACCCGAGGGGTCGTGATCGGGGCGGCGGGCGCTGGGCTTGCCGCTTTCATCGGTGAAGCAGATGCCGAGCCCATCGACGCGAACGCGAACAGGCCAAGGAGCACCATTCGTGGGACGTTGATTTTCATGAGCAAAGACAACCTCTGAATGACATTGGGATCGCGGCCATGGGGCTTAAACAGCGGTGAGCCGCGTTTATCGAGCTGAGCTCCCTCACATAGACCGATAAATAGCAAAAAGTTCTAGGCGAGGGCCCGAATGATTTTGCCCACGAACCCAGTGAACTCGCGCGGGCACTATTCTGAAACGTTGGGGCTTTCTTTCGAGGAGGTGTGCCATGCGTACGTTCACAGGGTGTTGCCTGGGGTTGATGTTGCTCGCAGGGCCCGTCAGCGCCCAGAGCGTCGTGCCGCTCAATGGCCAGAGCAGCCAGCAGATGCAACAGGACATGGACTACTGCAATGGTGTGGCCAACAACGCGGCCAACAGCGCCGGCACCTCGTCCGAGGCCCATGTCGGGGGCCGCGTGCGTGGCGCGGCAGCCGGGGCGGCGGCAGGGGCGGTGGGTGCCGAGGTCCGTGGCCGGCAGCACGAGGAACTCTATGACCGGGCCGGTGACGATGCCAAAGCGCAATACCGACAGAACCGCGCCGGCGAAGTGGCCGCAGCGGGGGCGGCAGTCGGTGGAATGCGCCAGCGTCAGGAGCGCCGGCAGGACCGCCGCAGCCAGAACCAAGCCCAGGACTCCGCCCACGCCAGCGCCTACAGCAGCTGCCTGCAGGGACGTGGCTATCAGGTCAGCCCTTGAGGTCGATGACGCGTCGCAACAGGCCGTGTGGCCTTACATATCGACTGCCCCGAGCAGACAGCGGCAGGGGGGCGATGCGCGTCTGTAAACCCTGCGCGGAAAATAAAAACCTGCGACAAGCAAACGGCCATTAATCACCCATACTCAATTCCATCTTGACTGGCGGGACTCAGGCAATCGACTTCGCGCGGGCGATTGCCTGGCATTCGAGCAAGGGGGAGGGAAATGCCTCATGACGGCAGCCTGTTGCAGGCGACGGTAGTCTTTCTGTTGGCTGTGGTGCTTCTGGTTCCTCTGCTCCAGCGCCTGAAGTTGGGCGCCGTACCTGGTTATCTGCTCGCAGGTATCGTGATCGGCCCTTCGGTGTTGGGGTTGATCGACAATCCCCACAACGTCGCACGGCTCTCGGAGATGGGCGTGGTGATGCTGTTGTTCATCATCGGCCTTGAATTGTCGCCGCGTAAATTGTGGACGATGCGCAAGTCGCTGTTCGGCGTCGGCTCGTTGCAGGTGGGCCTCACTGCGCTGGTTCTGGGAGGGCTCGCCTTTGTGCTGTTCGACCAGTCGCCTGCGGCGGCGGTGGTACTCGGCGTGGGCCTTGCATTGTCGTCCACCGCGTTCGGCCTTCAGGTACTGGCCGAGCGCAAGGACCTGAACAAGCCACATGGGCGCTTGGCCGTGGGGATCCTGTTGTTCCAAGACATCGCCGCCATCCCCTTGATTGCCGTGGTGCCGTTGCTCGCCGGTGGCGCGACGACTACGGCCGAGGGCACCCGGCCATTGCTGGCGGTGGCGATTGGTATCGGCATCGTGATCATCGGAGGGCGTTACCTGCTGCGGCCGGTGTTTCTCTGGGTGGCCAAGTCGGGGCTGCACGAGCTTTCCACCGCCACGGCGCTGCTGGTGGTGTTGGGGACGGCCTGGGTGATGGAGCACGTGGGCGTATCGATGGCGCTGGGTGCATTTTTGGCCGGTGTGCTGATGGCTGAGTCTCCCTTTCGTCACGAGCTCGAATCCCAGATCGAGCCGCTCAAGGGGCTACTGCTGGGGCTGTTCTTCGTCGGCGTCGGCATGACCGCCGACCTGCGATTGCTGCTGGGTTTCCCCCTGCAAGTGCTGGGGCTGACCCTGTTGCTGGTGGGCATCAAGCTGCCTGTGCTGTTTGGCCTGGGACGTTGGGCCGGCGGCCTGAGCTGTGCCCAGGCGCTGTGCCTGGCGGTGGTGCTGGCGTCGGGGGGCGAGTTCGCCTTCGTGGTGTTCAAGCTGGCGCTGGATCATCAATTGTTGGCGCAACAGGTGCACGACCTGCTGGTGCTGGCCATCACCTTGTCGATGGCGGTGGTGCCGCTGGTGATGATGGCGCTGGCGCGTCAGCTGCGTGAAGAGCGGCCGGTATTGGAGGCCCCGGACACGCTGCCGGCAGTGGATGAAGCGCCGCAGGTGGTGGTGGCCGGCATGGGCCGCATGGGGCGCGCCATCGCCAGGATGCTGCACGCCGAAGGTGTACGCCTGGTAGCCCTGGATACCTCGGTCGAAACCTTCGGACGCCAAGCCGACAAACAAGGCCCGCCGGTGTTCTATGGCGACCCGTCGCGCTCGCAGATCCTGCGCGCGGCCAAGGTCGGCGAGGCCGAACTGGTGATCGTCGCCACCGACGATCCGCAGGTCAATCTCAAGACCGTGGACCTGCTCGCCCAGCAGTACCCGCATACCCCAGTCATCGCCTCCGTACGCGATCATCGGGATGTCCTGCATCTGCTCGAGCTGGGCGCGAGCCCGGTCCGCGAAACCTTCCATTCCAGCCTTGAAATGGCGCGTCGCGCCTTCATCGCCCTGGGCCAGGACGAAGCCCAGGCCGCTGCCTGGGTGCGGCGCTACCAGCACCAGGAGCAGCGATGGCTGCTGGAGCTTTACCAACGACGCGCGTCCAGTGAAAGGCTCGAGGACGATGACGGTTCGGCAGACGACCACCGACCGCCGGATTGACGACCAACATCGCGCCAATCGGCGCACCGACTGTTCGACCCGCCCACGGCGGCCCGGAGGTGATTCATGCAGCCGAGTTTCAAACTGGACAGCGCCCTGTCGCGGGGATTGCTGGATGTGCTCATCAAGGCGGGGTTGGTGGCAGGCTTGGTGATTTTCGCCTTTCAGGTGTTCCAGCCATTTCTCGAACTGATGCTCTGGGCAGTGATCCTGGCGGTCACGCTGTACCCGTTGCAGCAACGGATCAAGCGTGCCAGCGGCTTGAAGGACGGCCATGCGGCGACACTGGTGGTGCTGTTGGTCCTGCTGGTGCTCCTGGTGCCGATTTACTTGGTGGTGGTGTCCCTCGGCGAGTCGGTCGAGAGCCTGGTGACACTGCTCAAGAGCGGCGCCTGGAGCGTGCCGGCGCCGCCAGAGTCGGTCGCCACCTGGCCATTGGTGGGGCCACGGGTGTATGCCCTCTGGCTGTCGGCCTCCGAAAGCCTGAGCGGGGTGCTGAACAACCTGATGCCGTACCTCAAGGATGCCGGCCGGTTGCTGCTCGGGGCCATCGCCAGTGCTGGCGGCGCGTTCTTGCTGTTTATTGCGGCGATCATCATCTCAGGGGTGATCATGGCCTTTGGCGAGCGCGGTGAATGGGCGGCGCAACGCATCGCCATGCGGGTCTCAGGCGAAGCTCAGGGCAAGCCCATCGCCAAGCTGTGCACCGCCACCATCCGTGCGGTGGCCCAGGGCGTGATCGGCATCGCGTTCATCCAGATGCTGCTGATCGGTGTCGGCTTCGTGATCAAGGGGGTGCCAGGCGCAGGCATCCTGGCCATCGCCATCCTCATGCTGGGTATTGCCCAGGCGCCTGCGACGCTGATCACGCTGCCGGTGATCGCCTACGTCTTGAGCACCGAAGGTTTCACGGTCGGCACCATCGTGTTCGCCATCTACACCTTCGTCGCCGGCCTTGCCGACAACGTGCTCAAGCCCTTGTTGCTGGGGCGTGGCGTGGACGTGCCGATGCCGGTGGTGCTGATCGGTGCGCTGGGTGGCATGGTGGTCAAGGGCATCATTGGCCTGTTCATCGGCCCGGTGATCCTGGCCGTGACCTACAACCTGTTCTGGCAGTGGGTCGCGCAGCAAGTGCCCGAAACGCCCGTCGACAAGACGTATTGAACCAGGGCTTGCCATGGTCAAACGTGTTTTTTGCTGTGCACTGAGCCTGGCCGCCTTGGGCGGTTGCACCCAGGTCGGCCCGGATTTCAAACCCGTGCCGACACCCTGGCTGGACACCTGGAATACCCCCTTGCTGGAGCAGGCCACCCACCCGGCGGCATCGCCGGACCTACGCCAGTGGTGGGCGGTATTCGCCGACCCGATGCTCGATGCGCTGATCGCCGAAGCCGATGCACATAACACCGACCTGCGCGTGGCCGGCCTGCGCATCGCTGAGGCGCGCGCGCAGTTGGCCATCGCCCAGACCGGGCGCTACCCCCAGGTGCAGCAGCTGCGTGGCGAGAGCCTTTACCTCAAACAGGACCAGTCCGGTACCCCCACGGCCCGGGACTCGGTGTTCTGGCAATCCAGCCTGGGCTTCGACATTGCCTGGGAAGTGGACTTCTGGGGGCGCTTCAGCCGCGCCATCGAGTCGGCCGACGCGCTGTATTTTGCCTCCCAGGCCAACTACGCCGATGCTATGGTGCTGTTGCGGGCGCAGGTGGCCGATACCTATTTCAGCCTGCGTACCGTCGAGGCCCGCCTGGACATCGCCCAGGAGAACGCCCAGCGCCAGGCGCGCAGCTTGCAGATCACCGAACGGCTGTTCCGCCATGGCGAGAACGACGAACTCGACTGGCAGCAAGCCCGCACCCAGTTCCTGGCCACCCAGGCCAGCATTCCAGAGCTGGAAAACCAGCTCAACGCCCTGCGTAACGTGCTGTGCGCATTGCTGGGCCGACCACCTGGGCCATTGCCTGAATTGGCGAGCGGCCACGGGCAGTTGCCGCTGCCTGACCGGGCGATCCTGCAGGACGTGCCGGCGAGCCTACTGCAGCGCCGCCCGGACATCCGCGCTGCCGAACAGGCGGTGGCGGCGCAATCGGCGCTGGTGGGCGTGGCCGAGGCCGACTTGTACCCATCGCTGAGCCTGTTGGGCAGCATTGGCTGGACGTTCGTCTCGGCCAGCCATCTGCCCGACAGCTTCCAGCTCGCCGCCGGCCCCAGCCTGATCTGGAACCCGTTCGACTATGGCCGGCGCAAGAACGCCGTGCGCGTGGAAGATGCGCGCCTTCAGCAGTTGATCGAGTTGTACCAGCGCGATGTGCGCGAGGCCGCTCGCGAGGCCGACGATGCGGCCAGCGGGCTGGTGCGCTCGCTGCAAAGTGCCGAGGTTCGTCAGCAGGCCTCCCAGGCCGCGCAACGCTCGTTGGAATTGGCCACGTCCCAGTACCGTGAGGGCTTTGCCGATTTCCAGCGGGTGCTCGATGCCCAGCAACTATTGCTGCAACAGCAGGACAGCTACCTGGTGAGCCGTGGCAATGCGGTCGGCAGCCTGGTGGCCCTGTACAAAGCCCTCGGTGGCGGCTGGGATCCGCACCGTGCGCCCATCGCCCCCGACACCCGCCAACACATGCAGCAACGCACCGACTGGGGGGATCTGCTCGACAACCCCGCCCCAGCGCGCAACGACATAGGTGAGCCGAAATGAGCGATGCCCCAGCCCCTTCGCCGACACCCGCCAAGCCCGACCGGGGCATGCGCTGGGTCTTGCTGCTGATTCTCGTGAGCCTACTTTGGTATGTGCTCGCCGACCGTTTCACACCCTATACCCAGCAGGCACGGCTGCAGGCCTATGTGGTGCCGGTCAGTGCCGAGGTGGCCGGGCAGGTGAAGCGGGTGGCGGTGGGCAACAACCAGGAAGTGCGCAAGGGCGAGGTGCTGTTCGAACTGGACCAGGCGCAATACCGCATCGCCCTGGCGCGGGCCGAGGCCGAGCTCGATACGGTGCGCCGGCAGATCGGCGCCCATACGGCCGGCATCGACGCCGCCCAGGCTTCGCTGGCTGCCGCCCAGGCCAACGAGCGCAAGGCCCGCCAGGACGCCGAGCGCCTGGCACGCCTGTATCGGGAAGACCCGGGCACGGTGTCCGTGCGACGCCTGGAGGGCGCCCAGGCCAGCCGCGAGCAGGCCAGCAGCCAAGTGGCCGCAGCCCGCGCCGAAGTCGAGCGCGCCCGCGAGCAGCAGGGCGGACAAGAGGCGGACAACGCCCAGGTGCGCAGCGCGGTGGCCAACGTCGAAAAGGCTCGGTTGGACCTGGCACGCACCGCAGTGCGGGCCGACTCCGATGGATTGATCACCGACCTGCGCACCGATGTCGGCCATTATGTCGGCGCCGGCAGCCCGGTGATGACCTTGATCGCCATCCACGACCTGTGGATCAGCGCCGACATGACCGAGAACAACCTGGGCCACCTGCGCCCGGGCACCCCGGTGCTGGTGGTGCTCGATGCCTTGCCCGGCGAGTTGCTGCACGGACGGGTACGCAGCATCGGCTATGGCGTAAGCGTCGGCCAGAGCCCGCCGCCAGGTTCGCTGCCCCAGGTGCAGAACAGCCGCGAGTGGCTGCGTTCGGCGCAGCGCTTCCCGGTGATCGTCGAGCTGGAGCGCGATGGGCGGCTGAACGTGAGCAACCTGCGGGTCGGTGGCCAGGCCGAGATCATGGCGCTGCCAGGGGAGGGCAACCCACTCAACCTGCTGGGCCGGGTGTTCATGTGGGTGATGAGCTGGTTGTCCTATGCCTATTGAACTGCGTCGCCTGCGGGCGCTGCGCCTGGCCTGGGGCACGGCACTGTGCCTGGCGGCGAGCTTCGGCCTGGACATGCCGGTGCCGATCCTGGCGCCGGTGTTCGCCGTGCTGTTGCTGGCCATGCGCAGCCAGGCACTGGGGCTGCGTGCGGCGCCGGTGCTGGCGCTGATGGTGTTGCTCAGCTGTGGAAGTGGCCTGTTGCTGATTCCGCTGCTGCGCCATGCGCCGCTGAGCGGCGTCCTGCTGGTGGGTGTTGGTTTGTTCGCGGTGTTCCGCTACGCCTTGCGCGGCGGCAACGGGCTGCTGGCGAACCTGCTGGTGATCGGCTTGACCATGATCGCCGCGGCAGGGACCAGCGATTTCACCCTGGCGTTGTCGGTGGTCGAGGCACTGGCCAAGGGCATGCTGCTGGCGGTCATCGGCTGTGCGGTGGCCCATGTGTTGTTCCCCGAGCCGGCCGACGTGGCGGCTGCGCCAGTGCCGCCGCGCTTGGGCCCCGATGAGGCGAGCTGGATCGCCCTGCGCGCGACGCTGATTGTCATGCCGGCGTTCGTGCTGGCGCTGATCGCACCGGACCGCTTCATGCCGCTGATCATGAAGGCGGTCAGCCTCGGCCAACAGGCAGACCAGACCGATGCCCGCCAGGCCGCCCGCGAACTGATTGGCTCGACGTTGCTGGCCGGGCTGCTGGCGATTGTGCTGTGGGGTGCGCTCAGCTTGTTCGTCCATCTGTGGATGTTCTTTCTGTGGGGGCTGCTGTTTGCCCTGTGGCAGGCCCGGCGGCTGTATGCGGTGATCGGCAGCCGGCATGGACCGGCGTTCTGGGTCAGTTGCCTGACGACCATGCTGATCTTGCTCGGGCAGTCGGTGCAGGACAGCGTGGCAGGCCAGGACGTGTACCGTGCGTTCGCGGTGCGCATGGCGTTGTTCCTGGCGGTTTCGCTGTATGCCAGCGCCATGCTGGTGTGGATCGACAGCCGGCGTGCGCGACGTGGTAAATCGCAGGTGCAGCGCTACCCTTAACGCACAGTCATTTCAGGCGATAGGCCTTTGCGGGAGGTGCAATGCGCGTTCCAATGCTAGGCGTCATCACAATGATGTTGTGCCTAGGCGGCACGGCGAGCCTCGCCCAGACGGCGACGACAGCGCCTGCCCCGGCTGGCGAGCCGGCGCCGAGCACGGGCGCCGCCAAGGCGGCCGTGTTCACCCAGGAGCAGTTGGATCAGATGCTCGCGCCCATCGCGCTGTACCCCGATGCGCTGCTGGCACAAGTGCTCATGGCGGCCACCTACCCGGGCGAGGTCGCCGAGGCGGTGACCTGGTCCAAGGCCAACAGCACGCTCAAGGGCGACGAGGCGGTCAAGCAGGTGGCCGGGCAGACCTGGGACCCCAGCGTGCAGGCGCTGGTGGCCTTTCCGCAGGTGCTGGTGACCTTGGGCCAAGACCCGGTCTGGGTGCAGCGTCTGGGAGATGCCTTCCTGGCCCAGCCCGACGACGTCATGAACAGCGTGCAGCGCTTGCGTCACCAAGCTCAGGCAGCCGGTAACCTGCAGAGCAACCAGTACCAGAACGTGACCGTGCAGGCCGCGCCCGCGCCGTCCTCCGCCGGCGGTACCGGCCAGAGCGCAGCGGCCGGCAACACCACCATCATCATCGAGCCGGCCGACCCGCAAGTGGTCTACGTGCCCAGCTACAACCCCAACACCACCTACGGCACGTGGCAGTACCCCGCCTCTGCGCCGGTGTACTACCCACCGCCGCCGGCCTATTACGCAGGTTCAGCGCTGGTGGCGGGGTTGGCCTTCGGCACTGGCGTGGCGATCATCAATTCGCTGTGGGGCGACTGCGACTGGGACGATCACGACATCGATATCGATGTCGATCGCTACAACAACATCAACAACATCGAAAACCGCATCGACAACAGCCAGAACAAGTGGCAGCACAACGCCGTGCATCGCGATGGTGTGCCCTATCGCGATGCCAGGAGCCGCGAGCAATACGGCCGGCAACTGGACGGCGCCCGCCAGCGCGCCGCGTATCGGGGTGACGATGCCCAGCGCGCCGAGGCCCGAGAACGCGCCCGGGCTTCGATGGACCGGCACGGCATCGAACGTCCGGCCACCACCAACCGCGAGGCCCGTGAACGGGCACGCGAAGCCCAGGCTGGCCATCGCCTGCAAGGTGCGACGAACGCACCCCGGGTAGCCGACCGTCGCCAAGGCGATGGCCAGCTCCGCCAGGCTGCGCACAAGCGGCCTACGGCCTCGGCCGGGCGGGCCCGCAACAATGCTTTCGATGGCGTTCGCTCGCCGTCGCGAGCCAACGTTCAGGCCAACCGTGGACGGTTGAGCCAGTCGTTCGCCCAGCGGCCCAGTTCCGCGCGGGCGGCGGGACGTCCGGTGTCCAGACCGGTCAGTGCGCCGATGCGCAGGGGAGGAGGGCGGCGATGAACCTCAAGTTGCTTATGGGACTATGGGCCACAGGCCTTGCCTGGTCGTGCATCGCCTCGGCCCAGCAGGCCTTCCCGACGCCGGAAAAAGCCGTCGAGGCCTTCGTCCAGGCCCTGGGTGTGGAGCACCCCGACGAAGCGCGCCTGGCGCAGCTGCTCGGCGAAGACTGGCGTAACTACATTCCCCGCGGGGGCGTGCAGCGCAGCGACGTGGATGCGTTCTTGCAGCAGTACCGCGAACGACACCGCATCGAGCCAGACGGCGAGCGCAAGGCGATTCTGGCAGTGGGCAACGCCCCCTGGACCTTGCCGATCCCGCTGGTCAAAGGCAATGGCGGTTGGCGCTTCGATCTGAAGGCCGGCAGCGCCGAGATCCGTGCGCGGCGCATTGGCCGCAATGAGCTGGCGGCTTTGCAGTCGGTGCTGGCGTATCACGACGCGCAGATGGACTACGCCACCCAGGATCGCAACGGCAACGGTGCGCTCGAGTACGCCCAGAAAATCTTCAGCAGCCCAGGCAAGCACGACGGCCTCTACTGGGCGGACGAAGGCGACGGCCAGATCAGCCCGCTGGGCCCGCTGTTCGGTCAGGACGTAGTCGGCGATGACTGGTATGGCTACCACTTTCGCATTCTCGATGGCCAGGGCCCGTCGGCACCTGGCGGCGCGTACAGCTACCTGATCGGCGACCAGATGAGCCGAGGCTTTGCGCTTATCGCCTGGCCTGCCAAGTACAACGAGACGGGGGTGATGAGCTTCATGATCAGCCATGACGGCCAGGTGTTCGACAAGGACCTGGGGCCTGATGGCGAGAAGGTCGCCAAGGCGATGAAGCGCTTCGACCCGGACGACAGCTGGCAGGTGGTGAAGGTAGACCCAGCCGAGTGAGGGCTGGCACTGAAAGCGCAGGCTGAGCCCTGGGCCGAGCTGTGCAGCGATACGTCGGCAATTGCCGAAGCCCACTTCTTGGCCTGGCTATTTTTTTCGAAGCGCCGGCGTATCTACAGTCGCAGGCGAGAGGCAGGCCTCTGTGCGGCTGCGGGCTCACCGGCGAAAGTGTCCCTACAGGCAACGCAACGACAGGGTGCCGGGGCTGCCTGTGCAGTCCTGATTCAGAACTTCTTGCTCGCACTCCCTACCCAGGTCGCCGAACACAGGTCATCGAACCCATAGCTGCTGGCGCACTCGGTCTTGGACAGGTCGGTGTCGATGTACGACAAACTCCAGGTCAGCCCAGCCAGTTCACGGGTCAGCTTCACTTCCCATTCGTGGTGGTCGGACGATGTCTTGCCATCGCCGGCCGTGTACATCGGATCCTTGAAGTCCATGCGCCCGTAACGCAGCTGCAAGCCGATCTCCAGCGGCAGGGCGGTTTCGTAGGCCACGTAGCTGTAGAGGGTGTCCTGGTCATCGCCCAGGGCGCTGCCGGTGTCGTTGGAGTAGTTCGCTCCCAGGGTCACGCCGTAGACGGTGAGGGCGGCGTAGTAGTCGCTGAGGTTGTACAGGCTCGACTTGGGGTAGGTGTACTTGAGATAGCCCACATCCAGGCTGACTTCATCGGTGGCCTGCCAGTACCAGCCGGCGTAGTAGTCCACCTCCTGGCGGGTCTGGGTGCCGAAGCCAAAGTCCACATTGGAGGTCCAGGCGCCGAGATACAGGCCGCTGGTGTGCTGCAGGGTGATGGCGAGTTGGGCGGCGGGGTCGTTCTGGGTCTGGGAGATGCCGCGGGTACGGTAATCGCTGACCAGAGCGGGTTCGATCTCCAGGTAGAAGTCATCACTCAGGGATACGGCTTGGCTGGTCAAGGGGGCCAGGGTCGAGGCAATGAGCAGGATGCGGCGCATGAAGGTACCTGTTTGTTGTGATTGTTCTGGCAGGTGCGGGCAAAGCGCGGCCTGGCTCCCGGGTAGCCCGGGAGCTTGGCGTGGTGCAGAGGGAGTCAGTGTTCGGCTTTGTAGACTTCGCGGCCGCCGAACCAGGTCTGCAGGACGCGGGTGTCGGCCAGGTCATTGTCGGCGACGGTGAGCACATCGCGGTCGAGCACGATGAAGTCGGCTTGCTTGCCGGGCGTGAGCGAGCCGATCTGCTTGTCCAGGCCAATGGTGCGTGCGGCGTTGAGGGTGTAGGCCTGGAACATGGTCTGGCGGTCGATGCGCTCCTTTGGGTTAAGCACGCCCTTGGGGCCTTCGCGGGTGATGGCCTGGTGAATGGCCAGCCACGGGTTGGGCGAGGAAACCGACCAGTCGCTGGCCCCGGCGATGGTGGCGCCGTGGCTGAGCAGCGAATGGGCAGGGTACTGGTAGGGGAAGACATGGGGGCTGACGTAGGGCTTGACCATGTCCAAGGTGTATTCGTCGCCCGAGGCCCAGAGCAGCTGCATCGAGGCGATCACGTTCAAGGGCTTGAAGCGGGCGAACTCGGTGGGGTTCACCAGTTGCAGATGAGTGATGGAGTGGGTGACGCCACTCTGGCGGTCCTTGCGCGCTTGGGCGATGCCGTTGAGCGATTCGCGTACCGCCCGGTCACCGATGGCGTGGATATGTACCAGCCAGCCTCGGGCGTCGGCGGCACTGACCAGCTCGCCGAAATGCGTCGGGTCGATCAAGAGCTCTCCGGTTTTGTGGGAATTGCTGTAGGGCTCGAGCATCGCCGCGCTTTGCGCCGGGTATTCCACCACGCCGTCGGCGAATATCTTGATGCCGGGCAGTGTCAGGTTGGGGATGCCCTGGAACTGCTGGCGAACTTTGTCCAAGGTGTCGAGATCGGCCGGCAGGCTCTTGGGGTTGGCCACCAGCAGCGCAGCGACATGGGCATTCAACTGGCCTTTCTCGGCCAGGGCCTTGTAGGCCGGCAGTACGCCGATGGATTTTTCCGTGGGCTGGAGGCTGAACACCGACTCCCCAGGTGCGGCGTTGGCGGCCGGGTCCATCCAGGCGGTGATGCCGAAGGCGTTGTTGTATTTCACCGCAGCGTCGGCGGCGTGCAGCAGGGCGTCGGCGCTGGGGGAGGGCATGGCGGCGCTGATGCGGTCCCAGCCTGCATCCACGGCAAAGCCATTGGGTGTGCCGTCTTGTTTCTTGCCCAGGGTGTCGCGTTCGGCGGCGGGCAGGGTGGCCAGGAGCCTGGCGTCGATACCGGCGCGGTCGAGCATGGCCTGGTTGGCCCAGGCGGTGTGGTGGTCGCTGCCAATGAACACCACCGGGACCTTTGCCCACTCGCCGTGGTTGAAGGTCGCGCCCAGCTCCTCGGCCTTGGCCCAGTAGGTGGAGCTCACCCCGACCACGGTCAGCACATCGCCCTGGCGGGCTGTGCCGTCGTCACGCCAGGCGCGCAAGCGTTTTTCCAGCTCCGCGGTGGGCACGTTCTCCTCATCGGCCAGGCTGGCTGCCGACAGCTCCAGGCCACCGAAGATGGCGTGGGAGTGGCTGTCGATCATCCCCGGCATGACCCGCTTTCCGCCCAGGTCGATGACTTGGGTCGTGCTGCCGGCCAGAGCCTTGATCTGGGCATCGGTGCCTACTTTGAGCACTTTGCCGTCCTGTACGGCCATGGCCTGTGCAGACGGGTGGGCGGGGTCGGCGGTGTACAGCTTGCCATTGAGCAGCACCAGATCCACAGCGGCCATCGAATCCATCGAGGCAAAGGCCAGCGCCACGGACAGCAACGTAGGCGTGAAACGTCTCATTGCAAAACCTCTTGTTTTTTGGGGGCTGTTGGCGAGACTAACGGCTGGCCCGGGCAGGCAGAACGCCCGAAATGCGCAAAAGCTTTTTTCCTGAATGGAAAAACCATGGACAAGTTCGCCGCCATCACCATGTTCGTCGCCACTGCCGAGCACGGCAGTTTCAGCCGCGCCGCCGAGCAATTGGGCAAGACCCCGTCGGCCCTGACCAAAGCCGTGAGCCATCTGGAGGATGACCTGGGCGTGCGGCTGTTCGAGCGCAGCACGCGGCGCACGGTGCTGACCGAAGCCGGCAAGGTCTACCTGGAAACCGCGCGCCAGGTGCTCATGCGCATGCATGAAGTCGGCGAAGTGGTGGGGCAGATGCAACATGGCTTGCATGGGATCCTGCGGCTGACGGCGCCGCTGGCCTATGGGCGGGCCTTT
Source organism: Pseudomonas sp. CK-NBRI-02 (assembly GCF_008124495.1). NCBI lineage: Bacteria > Pseudomonadati > Pseudomonadota > Gammaproteobacteria > Pseudomonadales > Pseudomonadaceae > Pseudomonas > Pseudomonas sp. CK-NBRI-02. The sequence goes on from NZ_VSJH01000042.1 coordinate 158,166, forward strand.
CTGGAACAGGTGTGCTCACAGTTTCTGCGCGACTATCCGCAGATCCGCCTGCGCGTGGACCTCTCCGATGACTTCGTCGACCTGGTGGAAAGCGGCTACGACCTGGCCCTGCGCGAAGGGCACAACGACTTGCCCGGGTTGATCGCCAGGGAGGTCGGCCGCAACCGCCTGACGCTGTGCGCGAGCCCCGACTACCTGGCGCGCAACCCGATACCGGTCACACCCCAGACCCTCGATCAGCACGACTGGCTGTTGTATCGCCATGCCGCCCTGAGCCGCACCTACTGGTGGGTAGAGAAGGACGGCGAACGTCTGAGCCTGCTGCAGCCCACCCATGCTCGACTGGAAAGCGACAACTACGACCTGCTGCTGGCCAGCGCGCTGGCCGGTGGCGGGTTGTTTCATGTGCCGCTGTGGAGTGGCGCGCCCTATCTGGCCGATGGGCGCCTGGTGCGCTTGATGGAAGACTACGCGATCGACCCCGACGCCTTCGGGCCGAAGATCCTGGCGGTGTACCCCAGCCATCGGCGAGCGACGGGGAAGGTGCTGGCGTTCATCGAGTACCTGGCGGCATACCTGGAGCGCATGGGGTTGGCCTAGCCTTCGATGGCCGGCTCGTTGGCTGCGCTGTGCTCGAACACATGGACACGGTTGCGTCCCGCGGCCTTGGCGGCATACAGCGCGTCGTCCGCCAGCGCCAGCAGGCGCGAGAGTTCGTAGCCTGCGGCCTCGCTGGTGACGACGCCGATGCTGACGCTCAGACTCCCTGGCGTGGGCAGTGCAGCGCTGTGAAAGCGCTGACGAATGTTCTGCGCGACCAGGGTCGCGATCTGCTCCCCCGCACCGGGCAGAAGGCAGGCGAATTCCTCGCCGCCGATCCGGCCGAACACATCGCCGTGGCGCAGGTTGCGGGTCGCCAGCTGACTGAAGGCGATCAACGCCTGGTCGCCTGCCTGGTGACCGAGGCTGTCATTGAGGCGTTTGAAATGGTCCAGGTCGAACAGCAGCAGGGTGATGGGGGTGTGGGTGCGTTTGGCCTCGGCCAGGATCTGCTCACCCTGGGTGATGAATGCCCGGCGGTTGCCGATGCCCGTCAACTCGTCGGTGTTGGCGGCCGTTTTGTACTTCTTCTCGGCCTGCTCCTTGACCATTGCCAGGGTGATATAAGCGATGCCGGTGGCATAGAGCATCGACTCGAACAGCATGACGGCAAAGAACCGTGCGCCATCGCCACTGCCGGACAAGGCGTTTTCCAGCGAGAGGCCTTCATCGACGATGAGGCGCACGAGGTAGAAGATGGTGTGCATGCCCAGGATCAACAGGGCCGGCAGGTACGCCATGTCCAGGCGATTGCGGCTGCGCCACAGCTCGACGATGCCCAGGCCCGAGTAGGCCGCGGCAAGGGTCGAATACACCGTGATGCGCAGTGACAGCGAGTCGTAGAACACCGGCGTGAAGCAGAACAGCAGCCACACCACCACACCCATGGCAATGCCGGGCAAGTAGGGCGCGCGCCCGGCCAGGGTGCGCATGGCTGTCCAGCCCAGTGCGGCTGACAACAACAGCACGATATTGCCCAGCACCAGGGGAACGAGGTCGTAGCCGCGCTCGCGCAGGCTGATCAAGGCGACGCCCACCGAGGCCAGCAACAACATCGCGCCCAGATAACCCAGCGGCCGCTCACGTTTGCCACGCGCCCAGGTGTGCAGGGTGAGTGTGCCCATCAGACCGAGCAGGAAGACGGTGACGAGAATGAGGGTGGGAATACTCAAGAGCACGGGAAGTCCTTTGGGCTCGGCGGCAGGTCCATCAGTTTTGCCATGTTAAGCGCCAGCGTGGCAGTTTGCCAATGTGCGGAAAGTTATTAAATTCGTTATGGGTGGGGCTGTCGTTAATGTCGCAAGAATAAGCTCACGGATGGCGTACTCTCGGGAAAAAGTATTTTTAAACAATCTGTTCATTGTTCGGGGAAGCATTATGCCGGGCCGGTTGGTCGGGCTTGCGCAGGTGACCAAGCACGGTGCATGCAGGCCCGGGAGCGAGCCTGAACAAGCCGGGAGGCGCCCTGCGCCTGGCCTGCCGGGCGCCGCGCCCACGGCCGAAAAGCACAAGACTTTCGCGGGGAAAAACCGGATAATGGCCGCCATTTTCGTTTTGCTCGTTATCACGGTATCCCCCGCATGGAAATCAAGGTCAACTTTCTCGACAACCTTCGACTTGAAGCCAAGTTTGATGACTTCACGGTCGTGGCCGACCAGCCGATTCGCTATAAGGGCGATGGTTCGGCACCGGGGCCGTTCGATTATTTCCTGGCCTCTTCGGCCTTGTGTGCGGCGTACTTTGTAAAGTTGTACTGCAATACACGAAACATTCCGACCGATAATATTCGTCTGTCTCAGAATAATATTGTCGATCCGGAAAACCGCTATAAACAGATCTTCAAGATCCAAGTGGAACTGCCGGCGGACATCAGCGAAAAAGACCGCCAGGGCATCTTGCGTTCGATCGAGCGATGCACGGTGAAGAAGGTCGTGCAGACCGGTCCTGAGTTCGTCATCGAAGAGGTGGAGAACCTCGATGCCGATGCCCAGGCATTGCTGATGGTGGACACCGACCCGAGCGCGAGCACCTATATCCCAGGCAAGGACCTGCCACTGGAGCAGACCATCGCCAACATGTCGCAGATCCTGGCCGGTCTGGGCATGAAGATCGAGATCGCCTCCTGGCGCAACATCGTGCCCAACGTATGGTCGCTGCACATCCGCGATGCCCACTCGCCAATGTGCTTCACCAACGGCAAGGGCGCGACCAAGGAGAGCGCCCTGGCGTCGGCCCTGGGCGAGTTCATCGAACGCCTGAACTGCAACTTCTTCTACAACGATCAGTTCTGGGGCGAGGACATCGCCAACGCGCCGTTCGTGCATTACCCGGACGAGCGCTGGTTCAAGCCGGGCCGCAAAGACGCGCTGCCAGCGGAGATCCTCGACCCGTACTGCCTGGAAATCTACAACCCTGAAGGCGAGCTGCGTGGCTCGCACCTTTACGACACCAACTCTGGCAACGTCGAGCGTGGCATTTGCTCGCTGCCCTATGTGCGTCAGTCCGACGGCCAGGTGGTGTATTTCCCGTCCAACCTGGTCGAGAACCTGTTCCTGAGCAACGGCATGAGCGCCGGCAATACCCTGGCTGAAGCGCAGGTGCAGTGCCTGTCGGAAATCTTCGAGCGGGCGGTCAAGCGCGAAATCCTCGAAGGCGAGCTGGCATTGCCGGATGTGCCGCAGGAGGTACTGGCCAAATACCCCGCTATCCTGGCCGGTATCCAGGGGCTCGAGGAGCAGGGTTTCCCGGTACTGGTCAAGGACGCCTCGCTCGGCGGTGAATTCCCGGTGATGTGCGTCACCTTGATGAACCCGCGTACTGGCGGTGTGTTCGCGTCCTTCGGTGCACACCCAAGCTTTGAAGTGGCGCTGGAGCGCAGTCTGACCGAGCTGTTGCAGGGGCGCAGCTTCGAGGGCCTGAACGATCTGCCTCAACCGACCTTCTCCAGCCATGCGGTGACCGAGCCGAACAACTTCGTCGAGCACTTCATCGATTCGAGCGGTGTGGTGTCCTGGCGCTTCTTCAGCGCCAAGGCCGACTTCGAATTCGTCGAGTGGGACTTCTCCGGCCACGGCGAGGATTCCAACGCCGAGGAGGCCGCCACGTTGTTCGGCATTCTCGAGGGCATGGGCAAAGAAGTGTACATGGCGGTGTACGAGCACCTCGGTGCAACTGCCTGCCGCATCCTGGTGCCGGGCTACTCGGAAATCTATCCGGTGGATGACCTGATCTGGGACAACACCAACAAGGCCCTGTTGTTCCGTGCCGACATCCTCAACTTGCACAGCCTGGACGATGACGCCCTGGCGGCGCTGGTCGAGCGGCTGGAAGAGAGCGAGCTGGACGACTACACCGACATCACCACCTTGATCGGCGTCGAGTTCGACGACAACACGGTCTGGGGGCAGTTGACCATCCTGGAGCTCAAGCTGCTGATCTACCTCGCCCTGGAGCAGTTCGAGGCGGCGAAGGAACTGGTGGAGACCTTCCTGCAGTTCAACGACAACACCGTCGAGCGCGGGCTGTTCTACCAGGCCTTGAACGTGGTGCTGGAAGTGGAACTGGACGAGGACTTGGAGCTGGCCGATTACGAAGCCAACTTCCGCCGCATGTTCGGCGATGCGCGCATGGATGCGGTACTGGGTTCGGTCGATGGCAGCGTTCGTTTCCATGGCCTGACACCGACGAGCATGAAGCTCGAAGGCCTCGACCGCCACCTGCGCTTGATCGACAGCTACAAGAAGCTGCACAGCGCCCGGGCCAAGGTGACCCTGCGCTAAGCCAGTCGCCAGCCTTGGTGGCTACCGGGGGCGCGGTGCGCCCCTTTTCGCGGCCCTTCGCCGCTCCCGCAGACGCCGTAGTCCTCCTCGCACAGTTTTTGCGGATGAACCCGCTCCCATCGGATCGGCACCGATCCTGTGGGAGTGGGTTACCCGCGCAGAACACGCTGCACAAAGGCTTGGCTTTATGCGCAGGCGCCGGCCAGCGCCTTGCGTCTGCCCATCAGCCAGTAATAGGTCAGCGCTGGGAAAATCAGGCCCACCGCCCAGGCCAGGTCAACCCCTTGCAGGTGGGTGGCGATGGGCCCGGCGTACATCGAAGTATTCATGAACGGCACCTCGAGCACGATGGTGACCAGGAATACGCCGATCGCGACGCCATTCACCCGTCCATAGATCCCGCTCGGCCGGAAGATGTCTTCGATGCGGTATACCCCTTTGCGCACGACGTAGTAGTCGACCAGGTTGATGGCCGTCCACGGGATCAGGAAGTAGCTCATGAAGAAGATGAAGTTCAGGAAGAACGCAATGAAGTCATCCTGGGCAAGCGTGCACAACCCTGTAGCCGCAGCGGCAATCACCAGCAGCAACCCTGCCCGCACCCACGCGGTGACCTTGAGTGCGGTGAAGGGTTCGATCACGGTCACTGTCGACATGAATGCTCCGTACAGGTTGAAGACGTTGATGGCGATCTGACCGTAGAGCACGAAGGCGAACATCAACACCGTGCTGCCGCCGAGCAATCCCACCAGGTTCAAGCCAACGTTGTCTCCGAACCCGGCCATCGCCTTGGCCAGCACCGCACCCAGCAGCATCATCCAGCTCCCGCCGATCACCGTGCCCAGGTAGCTGTACCAGAACACCTGCTGCGTCGGGGTTTCGGTAGGCAAGTAGCGGGAGTAGTCGGCCACGTAGGGCGCATAGGAAAGTTGCCAGGTGACCGCGATGCTCACCGAGGCGAGGAAGGTCGGCAGGCTGAAGCCCTCGAGCGACCATTGCCCGGCGGGCACCGGCAGGCTCAGTGCCATCCAGGTCGCGATGCCGAACACCCCGAGCGAAGCCAGCGTCAGCAGCTTTTGCAGGCGATGGATCAGTTGGTAGCCGAACAGCGCGACCAGGAAGCACACCGCACCCAGCACCACGATGTTGCCGCCATTGCCGATCGGGCTGGCGCTGGCGACGGCCTGGGCGGCGAGCAAGGTATTGCTGACGAAGAAGCCCAGGTAGATGAGCATGACGAACAACAACGGCACGATCGCGCCATAGACGCCGAACTGGGCCCGACTCTGGATCATCTGTGGGATGCCCAGCTTGGGCCCTTGGGCAGAATGTGACGCCATGAAGAGGGCACCGATCATCGAGCCCAAAAGAATCGACAGCGCACTCCAGAACAGGTTGAGGCCCAGGCTGATGGGCAAGACGCCGGCCGCGACCGTGGTGATGTTGGCATTGGCGCCGAACCACACGAAGAACAGCGAACGCGCCTGGCCGTAGCGCTCGCCCTCAGGGATGAAATCGATGCTGCGATTTTCAACTTTCATCAGGATCTCTCCACACTCAGCAATCATGGGCAAGGCGGTGTTCGAAGCGTTGGATCGCGTCGACGAATGCCTCGGGGTGGAAGGCGAGGTGGTCGGGCGTATCGGTGCGCACCGAGCCTGCCGGCTGCTGCTGCCAATGGCGCAGCAGCTGTGACGTGGAGAAGATCTCCAGCCCGTAGATCCAGTTGGAGAGGATCATCAGGGCTGAATAGTGCGCACCCAGCGTCGTGGCCGTGCAGGCATCGGCGACCAGGCTCAGGGTGAAGCCGTGCTGGTAGGCATCGAACACGCTGGTCATGACGCACACATCGGTCAGCACGCCGAACACCACCAGATGCTCGATCCCCTGGCTTCGAAGCCGCTGCGCCAGGTCGGTGCCATGGAAGGCGCTGTAACGGTGCTTGTCCAACACCTGGTCGCCGGCGTGTGGCGCCAGGGCGTCGAGGACCTCCACCGCCGAGGTGCCGGCGCGGTAGCTGGTCGGTTGGCCATGCTCGTCCACCGGCTCCCCGTGCGCCAGGTCGTGGCCTTGGGCGTTGTTCACGTGGCGGGTGTAGATCACGGGGATGGCAAGGCGGCGGGCTGCGCCGAGGAGGGCGCCGGCGTTGCCGACGACTTGGTCGAAACGCTCCAGGGGGAAGCCGTCCTCCTGTTGCAGGTCGATCAGGAGAAGTGCGCTGGTACAGGTCATGGTAAATCACTCGGGTACAGTGCCCCTGGCGCCGTCGCAGGAGGCGCCTTGAGGGCGAACGAACAGTCGCAGCGTCCAGGCGAGCCGGGCGCTTGTGGGAAGGTCGAGACGACGCTCGAAGGGGACTTACGCGACTATTTGCCAGAACCCGTTCTGTTTGGCTGCCACGCAGGCAGGCAGGCGTGGCAGGGTGACCTGGGCGGGCGCGCGCCCATGGCGAAGGAAGCCTTGCATGGCACTGGGCAGGTCATGTCTGTCAACGCCTGCCCTGCAGAGGGCAGCGTGACGACGATTGCCTGTGAGAGTGAAAAAAGTGCCCATGTGAGGTGCGCCTTGGAACGGTTGAGCAGGAGCAAAGCAAACGTCGGGCCATTATTGGCGTTTTGGCCGTAAGGCGCATTGCAGGGGCATTTGGGGTGCTTAGCGGGGTCGTGTTTCTAGGTATACCGTAATACGGTGATACCAAAAGTAGCGATTTGCGCTGAATCAACAGGCCGTGAGGTCCAGCGCGGCATCCTTGATCCAGATCCGCGCCCCGGCATCGCCCGCCACCGCCTGAACCGCAGCCCCCGGCGGTCGGCGCATCCAGCTCCAAGGCCGCAACGCGAAGTCGTCACCTTGTAACTGGCCGTCGAGTACGAACAGCTCCAGACCTCGCGGGTTGGCAATGTTCAGTGTCTGTCCGGGCTGGGCCTGCTGCACCCAAACCCGTTCATGGATGCTGTGCCACAGTAGCTGGTCACCCTGCTCGGGCACCTGTGCGACTACGCGTTCATGGTCCTCGGGATGGAACTGGCGCAAGTGCACGAAGATGACGCAGCCCTGGGCCGACCCCGGCGAGTGCTGGCTGCCGGGTGGGTTGCGTACGTAGCTGCCAACTGGATACTGACCCTGTTCGTCCTCGAAGACCCCCTCCAGCACCAAGAACTCCTCACCCCCCGGATGGGCGTGGGCATTGAACCGACTGCCAGGCGCATAGCGCACCAGCGAAGTGGCGCGGGCCTGCTCCTGTCCGATGCGGAACAACAGGCGTCGCTCCACCCCGGCTTGCGGGCTGGGAATCCAGGGCAGGGCATGTCCCTGCACGATCACCGTTTGCCGCAGGTCGGCATTGATCAGGGCCGGCATTACCATCGAAGTCATCTCCACACATCCGACCGACTGATGATCCACCGCCATGGCCCGAAAATCGAGCGTAAAAAAAGCCCAGCGCTGGCGCTGGGCTTGGGCGTCTCCGTTACTGCACGACGCCGTTGTACACCACCGTCGCGACGCCATCCTTCTTGATCGTCAGCTTGTTGCCCTCGGCCAGCGACTCGACCACTTCGGAGCAGCCATCGACTTCCTGTTTGCCGTCCACGTACTCGCCCTTGGCGTCGAAGCTGAAAACATAGGTGGACGCGGGGCAGGCGTTACCACCTTCACCGGTGGACACCACCACGACGTACTTGCTGGGACCGAACGAATAGGCCTTCTCGATGGTGACATAGCCGGTGGCTTCGACATCTTCGACGACCGACTCCATGACGTTCACGACGCCGGCCCGCGACGGGTACATCAGCGCGGTCCCCAGTTCCATGCGCTGGATGCTGAAGGGACCTGCGCTGTCGCCGCTGACCAGCAGCGTTTCGTAGGCCATGGTCGGTGCAGCGGGGGCCAGTTCCGGCGCCACCGGGGGCTTGGCGGCGAGGGCTTGCGGGGGCTGCGGGCTGACGCACTGGCCGCTTTCGCAGATGCGATCGCCTTTGCAGTCGATGTCCTTGGCGCATTGTCCGGCGGGTACGGTGGCCTGGGCGGTGTTCTGCTCGGTTTTGTCACAACCGGCCAGGGCCAGTGCGACCAGGGTGCAGGCAAACAGACGCTTCATGGGGTGAAGTCCTTTTCCAGAAAAAAGTGGTGGCACAATAGTATCGCGCAATCGCGCCAGGTTGTCTCAAACGCTTGATTTCAGGCGCGTATCAGCGTGTGCCCGAACGCTGTCGCTTGATCCGGTACATGTCGTGATCGGCATGGCTGAGCAGCGCGTCGGCATCCTCGCCGTCCGCCGGGTAGCAGGCCACGCCGATGCTGCAGGAAGGCATCTCGACCTCGCCGAACTCGGCGCCCAACGGCTCGGCCATGGCCGCGAGGATCTGCGCGATCTTTTCGGCCACCGCGCTGTGCGACGGGATGTCGGTCAACAGCACGATGAACTCATCACCGCCCATGCGTGCCACGGTGTCGGTCTTGCCCACGCAGGCTTCGAGCCGTCGGGCGACCGTGCACAGCACGCGGTCGCCCGCCGCATGGCCATGGACATCATTGATGCCCTTGAAGTCGTTGATGTCCACGAACAGCAGCGCCAGTGCGCTCTGTTGGCGGTGCGCCGTGCGCAGGGCCGATTCCAGCCGGTCATTGAACAGCGAGCGGTTGGCCAGCTGGGTCAGCGGGTCGTGGTGGGCGAGAAAGCGCAGCTCCTTCTCGGCCTGGGCCAGGGCCGTGACGTTGCGCGCCACGCCGATGCGAGCCCCGACCTCATCGGACCAGAAGGCCGCCCACAGGATGTGCACCACGCCGCCATCCTTGCGGATGTAACGGTTGCGAAAATCCACATGGGGCTGGCCATTCATGATGCGGATGATCGAGGCGCGGGTGGCTTCCAGGTCGTCGGGGTGCATGTAGTGGGTGATCGGGGTGCCGACCAACTCGCTGGCTCGATAGCCGAGCAGGGTTTCGCAGGCGTCACTCACGAAGACGATTTCGTTGTCCCGGTCGACCACAAAGACCGTGTCCAGCATCAGGTGGATCAACTTGGGGTAAAGCGCTTGGAGGTCGACGGCCATAGGTCAGCGGAGTCCGGTGCAGAAGGGCGTTCGCGGCGCAGGACAGCATACAAGGCTCATGCCTGCGTCACTACTGGGGCGGGCAAGAAAACCCTCGCTGGCGATGGCCGGCAAGTCGTTCAAGTTCTTCTAGAATTTCGCTAATGCGGGCACCGCTCTGTTGGGAGCCTGATCCTGGTCTCGGCGGTGCTGCTGTTGCTCAATGTCAGCGATACGCTGCACCGCTTGGCCAAGTTGCCTTACCACACGGTGCTGCAGGTGGTGTTGTGCGTGCTTTATCTGGTTCTGGCTTCACGGGTGGTCGAAATCGTCTGGAGTTTCAGGGGCCAATAGTCGCGGTTGAAATCTTCAGGCAGACCGGCCAGGCTCTGCAGCTTTTGATTCTGGAGTCCTCCAAATGTGGGGAAAACCTGCGCGCCAGAGCCCGCCATGGGCCTTGTGCACCTTGCTCGCCATCAATCTCGCCCTGGCCGCCGGCTGCAGCAGCAAAGCCAGCACGGCTCGGTATGCCGCAGCGACGGCGGGGTCCAACTGCTATGCCAAGGCCTTGCCGACAGCGGGCGAGGGCGGTCTGGCCTGGGGGGCGAGCATGAGCATTGCCCGGCAAAAGTCCCTTCACAACTGCATGCGCTACGCAAGCCGCTCCGGCGGTACACCGCATACCTGTCAGGTGGTGTTGGCCAAGTGCAAGCGCTGATGGCCCGAGCCCTGTGACCGAAAAAAAACATTCATCTTTAATGCCTGTGGCGAAAGTTCGTACATCGGCGCGACAAGTTGTCTGCTTGACTTTGCCAGAGGCGCGGTCGTTGCGCTAAACTTGACGCCAAGGTCAGTTTTTGTGATTTCCACTCCGACCTTGCTTTCGGAACGTCAGTGATTCCGCCCTCCGAGCTATCAAGTACCAGAATACGTCATGGGCAGGCGCGCTCTGCCCAGAGGATGAAGCATGACCCACCGTGATATTTCCCGGCGCGCCTTCCTGCAAGGCGGCGTGATTGCGGGCGTAGGGGTGACCCTCGCACCGCTCGGCAGCCCGGCCTTCGCCGCCCTGATGGAAAACAGTGTCACCACTTCCCCGCAGAAGTGGATGAGCCATGACGGCAAGACACGTTTTCGCAACGATGCGCTGTCCAAGGTGTGCGGCAACAAGGTGTTCGCCCGCGACATCCGCGCCAAGGACATGCCCGGCTGGCCGCAGCAGCAAGGCCACGCCCTGTTGCTCAAGACCATCAAGGCCGACCGCATCTATGCAGGCCTGGACCTTGCCTGGCTGGGCGCCGACCTGCAGCCGGACCGCGTCGTCACCGCCGAGGACCTGCACAAGGATGGCATCGCCTGGCCTGAGGCCCACTCGCCGGACCCGCTGCTGCCACCTGGCAAGGTGCCGATGTTCATCGGCCACCCGGTGGCGATCCTGATCTGGAACGACTTCGAGCGTTACCGCCAGGCCAAGCTCAAGCTGCAATTCAACGACAAGGCCATCCGCTACGGCGCCCAAGCGCCGCTGTATCAAGGCGACCCCTATGGCAGCTTCCGTTTCGTGCGGGTGGCTGGCAAGACGCCGTTCGAGGAGGACGAGTTCTCCAGCCTGAAGAACTCCATGCTGTTCCCCACCATCCTCAACCGCAAACCGGTCTGGACCAACGAGCCCAAGCAGCACGGCACCCTCACCGAGCAAGGGTTGTTCTATGCCGATCGCATGGCCGACCAGCTCAAGCAGGCCCCTGAGGACTGGCTGGTGTTCGATGAGCGCTACAAGACGCCCTCGATCGAACCGGCAGCGCTTGAGCCGGACAACGGCAACGGCTGGTACGACCCGCAAAGCGGCACCCTGCATTTCGTGGTGGCGACGCAGTGCCCCTTCGAGGTGGCACAGGAATGCGTGCACATGATCAAACCGTCGCGCTTTGCCCTCAAGACGCTGAACATGCACCCCGGCTACACGGTCGGCTACGGCTCCAAGGACAACAACATCTTCGTGTTCTACGCTGCCGTCGCGGCCCTGTACGGCAACGGTGTGCCCGTGCGCCTGGCCAACGACCGCTACGAGCAGTTCCAGAGCGGCATCAAGCGCCACCCGTTCGACATCCACTACCAACTGGCGGTGGACAAGAAAGACATGTCGTTCAAGATCTTCCGTGCCGACATGAGTGTCGACGGTGGCGGACGCGCCAACTACAGCTCCTCGGTGGCCGCCGTGGGCGCGACCGCGGCGCAGTCGATCTACTACATGCCTCAGAGCGATCTGGCCGTGACCGCCTACCACTCCCGCGGTGTCGAGGCCGGTTCCATGCGGGGTTATGGCACCCTGCAGACCATGGCCGCGACCGAGATGATGGTCGACGAGATCGCCGGTCGCCTGGGTGTGGATGCCATCGAGCTGCGCCGGGTCAATGCCCTGAAGTCGGGCATGAAGAACACCCAGGGCGCCGTACCCGCCGGGGCCTTGCGCCTGCATGAGATCCTCGACAAGGCCAGCGCCCACGAACTGTGGAAGAACCGCGACGCCTACAAGAAGACCATGGAAGCCAAGGACGCCGACAACTGGTACGGCGTGGGCTTTGCCATCTGCCAGAAGGACTTCGGCACGGGTGCCGAAGCGCCCATGGCGAGCATCGAATTCACGGCCGACGGGCGTATCAGCCTGCGTCATATCGGCACCGAACTGGGCACTGGCATGTCGACCTCCCAGGCGTTCGTGGTCAGCGACTTCCTGGGGCGTCCGGCCGATGAAGTGAAAACCGCCGAGACCGAGTGGCCGGAGCTGCAACTGGCCACCCACGGCAACCCCTATCTGATGAGCCAGGCCGAGCAGGACGCTGCCCTGCGTGACCCGCGCTGGGTCGGCAAGCTGGCCTCGCCATCCTCGGCGACCAACTCGGCCTTCTACTTTAGCCACGCCACGCGCGAAGCCGCTCGGGTGCTGTTCAACCATGGCCTGTGGCCGGCGGCGTTATCGCTGTGGCGCCAGGGCCCGTTCGGTGGGCAGGCCAACCCGCTGGTGGTGCGCCGCGAGAACGCGGTCTGGGTCAACGGTGAACTCACCGGCAATGGCCTGGCCCCGATCCCGTTCGCCGAGCTGGCCAAGAAAGCCCATGAGATGGGGCTGGTGACCGGCGTCAGCGTCCACGCATTCAACCGCTGGAGCTGGGCTGAATCCGATTTCGTCATCGATGGCGTGCGTGAGCGCCTGCCGCTCGATGCGATGGCGGTCAAGTACGGCGACGGTGCGCCGAACGTCAAGAAAGCGCAGATGAACAGCGCCAGCTACCACCTGCTGGACCGCCAGAACGCCGCCTATCCGGCCACCCAGCTGAACAACGCCATGGTGACTTACTACAGCCCGGTGGCGACCCTGGTGCAGGTGAAAGTGAACAAAGGCAGCGGCCAGGTGCAGGTACTCAACCACCACAGCTGGGTGGAGTGTGGCCGTGTACTGGTACCGGAACTGGTCAAGGGCCAGCTCGAAGGCGGTATCGCCATGGGCATCGGCCATGCACTGACCGAAGAAATGCCGCTGTACGAAGGTGGCCCGGGCGAGGGCGACTGGAACTTCAACCGCTATCGCCTGCCGATGGCCAAGGACGTGGCAGTGTGGCAGCAGACATCGGAGATCCTGCCGCCACTGTCACCGACCGACCCCTCCAAGGGCATCGCCGAAGTGGTGATGATCCCGGTGGTCGGCGCGATCGGTAACGCCGTGGCCCATGCCATCGGCAAGCGTGTTCGCGACCTGCCTATCACCCCCGCCCGCGTCAAGGAGGCCCTCAATGGCTAACCGCCCGCTTCAAATGACCTTGAATGGTCAAACCGTCGGTCCGGCCGAAGTGCCTGAAGACCTGGCAATGATCGACTACCTGCACGAATACCAGAACCTCACCGGCTCCCGCCTGGGCTGTGGGCAGGGCATCTGCCACGCCTGCGTGGTGATCGTCGACAACCCTGACGGCACCAGCGAGGAAGTGCGCACCTGCATCACCGGCGCGCATTACTTCGAAGGCAAGAAGGTGCGCACCATCGAGGGCCATGCCAAGCATGACGAGGCGGGCAACCTCAGTGAGCTGAACCCGATCCAGCAGAAGTTCGTCGACCGCTTCGCCTTCCAGTGCAGCTACTGCGCACCCGGCTTCGTCAATGCCGCCACCGTGCTGGTGGAAAAGGCCCAGCGCCAGCCGCTGAAAAAGAGCGAGCTCGAAGGGGCCATCGAGGCCAGTCTCGGCCATCACATCTGCCGCTGCACCGGCTATGTGCGTTACTACGACGCCACTCGCGAAGTGCTCAGTGACCTCGGCCTGGTCAAGGAGGGTTGAGCATGAGGCACGTTCTTTCGGGCCTGGCGCTGGCCATGGGTGCGGCGCTGTCGCTCGGTGTACAGGCAGCCGACCAGGCGCAGGTCAAGCGTGGCGAATACCTGGCCCGCGCGGCCGACTGCATGGCCTGCCACACGGCCGAAGGCGGTGCGCCGTTCGCCGGCGGCCTGCCGATCCATTCTCCGTTCGGCACCATCTACGGCACCAACATCACCTCGGACAAGCAGTTCGGTATCGGTGACTACAGCCGCGACGAATTCTTCGCCGCCCTCACCGAGGGCAAGCGCAAGGACGGCGCCAACCTGTATCCGGCGATGCCCTACACCTCGTACCACTTGATCAAGCGCGAGGATGCCGACGCCATCCACGCGTACTTGATGACCGTGCCGCCGATCAACCGGCCCGCGCCTGAAACCAGCCTGAGCTTCCCGTTCAACGTGCGCATGGGCCTGGCCGGCTGGAACATGCTGTATGGCAAGAGCGTGCAGTTGCAGGCCACCGAGGGCAAGAGCGAGGCTTGGCAGCGCGGGCAGTACATGGTGGAGGTACTCGGCCACTGCGGCGAATGCCACACCCCGCGTAACCGCATCGGCGCCCTGGAGCAGGACAAACGCTTGACCGGCGGCCTGTTGGCCGGCTACCTGGCACCCAGCCTGCTGGCCCAGGACCTGGCCGAGCGCGGCTGGACCCAGCCGGACCTGACCACGTTCCTCAAGCACGGCATCAGTGCCCAGGGCAGCATGTTCAACGAGATGTTCCCGGTGGTGCACCACAGCACCCAGCATCTGGAAGACGCCGACCTGGCCGCGATGGCGACCTATCTGCTGGGTGACCAGCCACCGAAGGCCAAGGTCGTGCAGGCCGTGCCGGTGGACCAGCTCGGCGAGAGCGCCCAGCGTGGCCGCCAGCAGTACCTCAACGTCTGCGCCGGCTGTCATGGCGTCGAGGGCGAGGGCAAGCCGCACATCGCGGTCGCCATGCAGGGCAACACCGTGCTGCGCCAGGCCGACTCGCGCAACCTGGCCAAGGTGATCCTCGAAGGCATCCGCGAGCAGCAGTTCACCGGTTTCGAGCGCATGCAGCCCATGCCGGGCTTTGCCGACAAGCTCGACGACGGGCAAGTCACCGACCTGGTGAACTACCTGCGTGAAGCATGGGGCGGGCTGCCGGGGGACTTGAGTACCCAGCAGCTGGCGAACCTGAAGACGGAGTGAGCCGTGCAGCATCTTGATCTGCAAGTGGTACGACAGGCGCTGCAATGGTCCGGCCAGGGCCAGCGTGTGTGGCTGTGCACCGTGCTCTTCACCTACGGCTCGGCGCCCCGTGCGCCGGGCTCGCTGTTGGCGGTCAATGAGCGCGGGCAGTGGGTGGGGTCGCTTTCTGGCGGCTGCGTCGAGGAAGACTTCCTGGCGCGGGTCGGCGAAGGCGAGTTTGCAGGGCCGGTCGCGGTTGTGCGCTATGGCGATGGTAGCGACAGCCGCTCGAATATTCGGCTTCCGTGCGGCGGTGTGCTCGATGTCCTGGTGGAGAACCTGCCAGCGGATTGCGACGTGCAGGCGCACTTGCGCGAGCTGGAGTCGGCCTTGCTCGGCCAGCGTCGGCTGTTACGCCAGGTGAGCCTGCACGATGGCCAGCGCCGGTTGAGCGACGATATCGAGCAGGGGCCTCGGGTGGCCTACGACGAGGCCGCCGTCCATCTGCGGGTGGGCGCGGCCCAGCGTTTGCTGCTGGCAGGGTATTCCAGCGTCGCGCACTTCTGCGCGGAGTTCGGCAAGGGGCTTGGTTTTGAAGTCATCCTCTGCGAACCCCGCGAGGAGGTGCTCGACGGCGTGGAGCTCGACGGCATCGAGATTCGTCGCGAGCTGCCGTCGGTGTTCATTGCCAATGGCGGCTGCCACCGCGACACGGCGGTCGTGGCCCTGACCCACGATCCCAAGATCGATGATCTGGCCATGCTCGAAGCGGTACGCACCGAGGCGTTCTACATTGGGGTGATGGGTTCGCGCACCACCTCAGAGAAACGCCGCGAACGCCTCCAGCGCATCGGCAAGCTGGATGAGCAGGCGCTGGGGCGGATTCACGCTCCCATCGGCCTGAACCTGGGCAGCAAGACACCTGCGGAAATCGCCTTGGCAGTGCTTGCGGATGTGCTGCGTACCCGCAGCGGCATCGCCCGCGAGGCGCTGTGACGGTCGTTGCGCTGGTACTGGCCGCCGGACGCAGTGCGCGTTTCGGCAGCGACAAGCGCCGTGCGCCTCTGGCTGACGGGCGTAGCCTGTTGGCGCACAGTGTCGAGCAGGCCTTGGCCGTGTTCGACGAGGTGCGGGTGGTGCTGCGTGAGGGGGAAGGCATGCAGGAGTTGGGACTGCCTGCCGGCTGCCGGGTGGTCCCCAGCCCGGATGCTGCCTTGGGCATGGGCCACAGCCTCGCGGCGGGCGTGGCCTCGCTTCAGGACGGCAATGCCCACGCGGTCGCTATCTTGTTGGGGGACATGCCCTGGATCTTGCCGGACACCTTGCGGCGAATGGCGCAGGCCGCTTCGGCATCCAGCATCCTGTTGCCCTCGCATGAGGGGCGACAGGGGCATCCTGTGGTGTTCGGCCGTACCTTTTGGCCGGAACTGATGCGCCTTACTGGCGACGAAGGTGCGCGCTCGGTGCTGCGCTCACACCGGGATTGCTGCGTGCTGCTCGAGGTGGACGACGCCGGCGTATTGCGTGATGTGGATACGCCGGACGCGTTGGCGGCAAGGGCCTCGCCCCTGTAAGAGCGGGTTCACTCGCGAACACCGGCCACCGCTGCACGGTCTGCTTCGCGGCGGTTCGACGCTTAGATAACCCCCCATCCACAGGCTCAGTGGTGCTGTCCTTGTGGGTAGGGGGCTTGTCCTGCGCCGGGCTGCGCAGCAGCCTCGATGGTCTTCCGTCTGGCTAGGCCGCCAGGCGCCCACTGGCAATCGCCTGCGAAGCCGCCAGCATGGCGCGCAGCAACACCGCGCAGCCGGCCGCCAGGTCCTCTGGCGTGGCATTCTCGATTTCGTTGTGGCTGATGCCGCCTTCGCAGGGTACGAAGATCATCCCTGCAGGGCCAAGCTCGGCGAGGAAGATCGCGTCGTGCCCCGCACCGCTGACGATGTCCATGTGCGCCAGGCCCAGGTTGCGCGCCGAGTCGCGCACGGCTTCGACGCAACCTGTGTCGAAGTACAGGGCAGGGAAGTCCGCGGTCGGTGTCAGCGTGTAGCTCAGGCCATGCCGCTGGCAGGTGCTGTCGATCACCTGGCGGACCTCAGCGATCATCGCATCCAGCTGCTCACCCTCCAGGTGACGAAAATCGAGGGTCATGCGCACTTCGCCGGGGATGACGTTGCGCGAGCCAGGGTAGGCCTGCAGGCAGCCCACGGTGCCGCAGGCGTGCGGTTGGTGGCTCAGTGCGGCGCGGTTGACCGCGGCCACCACGTCGGCCGCGCCCACCAGGGCGTCCTTGCGCAGGTGCATCGGTGTTGGACCGGCATGGGCCTCGACGCCGCGCAGGGTCAGGTCGAACCACTTCTGGCCCAAGGCGCCCAGCACCACGCCGATGGTCTTGGCTTGGTCCTCGAGGATCGGCCCTTGCTCGATGTGCGCCTCGAAGTAGGCACCCACCGGGTGACCGAGCACGGCCCGTTGACCGGCATAGCCGATGGCATCGAGCGCCTCGCCGACGGTCATGCCCTGGGCATCGACTTTGGCCAAAGTTTCTTCGAGGGTGAACTTACCGGCGAACACGCCTGAGCCCATCATGCACGGGGCAAAGCGCGAGCCCTCCTCGTTGGTCCATACCACCACTTCCAATGGCGCCTCCGTCTCCACACCCAAGTCATTGAGGGTGCGGATCACTTCCAGGCCGGCCATGACCCCGAAGCATCCATCGAACTTGCCCCCGGTGGGCTGGGTGTCGATGTGGCTGCCGGTCATCACCGGTGGCAGCTTCGGATTGCGTCCTGGCCGGCGGGCGAAAATGTTACCGACTGCATCGATGCTGACGTCGCAACCGGCGGCCTCGCACCATTGCACGAACAGGTCGCGCGCCTGGCGGTCGAGGTCGGTCAGGGCCAGGCGGCAGACGCCACCCTTGGCGGTGGCGCCGAGGCGCGCCAGGTCCATCAGGGATTGCCACAGGCGCGCACTGTCGATATGGCGCTCGCTCGATTGCAGGACATGCTGGGCGGGAGTGCTCATGGGTATCTCCTCAGGCTGTTGTTATCCGGTTGGGCGCAGGTCTTGCGTCACGGTATTGGTTTGACCAGTCGGCTGGGTTTGCGCAGCGCCACGCTGCCCAGGGCGTAATAGAGCGTGCCGCCGAGCAGGGAGCCTGTGAACCAGCCGTAGTCGTAGAACCAGCTGAAGCGGTCGTTGCCGATGGCCATGATCGTCAGCGCCACGGGCAGGGCGAAGGCGGCGAAGCCCGCCCAGTTCCAGGCGGGGTAAACGTCGTCACGGTACAGACCAGCCAGGTCCAGGCGTTGCCGGCGGACCAGGAAGTAGTCCACCACCATGATTCCGGCAATCGGCCCGAGCAGGCTGGAGTAGCCCAGCAACCAATTGGAATAGACACTCTCAAGGCTCAGGTCCGAGACGATCCAGCCAAGCTTTTTCAACAGCTCGTGAGCCATCAGGGCCAGGCCGATGAAACCGGTGAGCCACACGGCGCGGCTACGGCCGATCAGCCGTGGGGCGATGTTCTGGAAGTCGTTGGTGGGCGAGACGATGTTCGCCGCCGTGTTGGTCGACAGCGTGGCGATGATGATCAGCGCCATGGCCAGTGCCACCCAGCCTGGGCTCTGGATGTGACCGATCAGGCTGACAGGGTCCGACACTGTCTCACCGACCAGGGACGCCGAGGCCGCCGTCATGATCACGCCCAGGGAGGCGAACAGGAACATGGTCAGCGGCAAGCCGAAGATCTGCCCGAGGATCTGGTCTTTCTGGCTCCTGGCGTAACGGCTGAAATCCGGGATGTTCAGCGACAGCGTCGCCCAGAACCCCACCATGGCCGTGAGCCCCGCGCAGAAGTAGCCCACCACGCTGGCGCCTTCCGGACGCTTGGGCGGCTGGGCCAGCAACTCGGTCATCGACATGTGCGGCAGCGCCCACATCAGCAGGCCGAAGCCCACCGCCACGAGCAGTGGGGCCGACAGGGTTTCGAGCCATTTGATCGACTCCGCACCGCGCAGCACCACCCACAAGTTGAGCGACCAGAACACCATGAAACCGATCACCTCGCCGGTGCCGCCCAACGACTTCCAGCCCTCGAACAGCGACCCGAGGAACAGGTGAATGGCCAGGCCACCGAACATTGTCTGGATACCGAACCAGCCGCAGGCGACCACTGCGCGGATCAGGCAGGGCACGTTGGAGCCCAGGATGCCGAAGGAGGCGCGTAGCAGGACGGGGAAGGGGATGCCGTACTGGGTGCCGGGAAAGGCATTGAGCGTCAAGGGAATCAACACGATCAGGTTGGCCAGCAGGATCGCCAGCAACGCCTCGCCGACGCTCAGGCCGAAATAGGCGGTGAGCACGCCACCGAGTGTGTAGGTGGGTACACAGATGGACATCCCCACCCACAGGGCGGTGATGTGCCATTTGTTCCAGGTCCGTTGATGCACCTTGGTCGGTGCGATGTCGTGGTTGTAGCGCGGGCTGTCCAGGACATCGCTGCCGGCGGACAGCTCAAACAGCCCGTCCTGCTCGATCACTTGCGATCTGCTCTGTTGCATGGGGCTCTCCAGGTTTTTCTTGTAGTTGTTCGCTCATCGGGCTGATGCGATGGCCGGAGTACACACACCATCAGTACTGCACCTTCGGTCCGGCCAGGCGGTTGGGGCCGCACTCAACAAACGTGCCGGGTTGGCCCTGGACCTTCCCGGATGGCCGCCGCCGACCGAAGGTAATGCGCTGCAAAGCATTTCTCGACAACAACAGCGGGCGCGGCACCTGCCGCGCCCGCTGTTTTCGTGTTGTACGGACCAGATTTCAAACAGCTGAATTTGCATGGAAAATCTCGACCAATTTCGCTTCTTGTCAAGTGAGTCAAGCTGGTTCGAGGTCCGCTGTTTTTCCTGTTTTTTATAAAAAACTAATAAAAACAAGATGTTAATGATTGACGGTTTTGCCAATTAATTTTTTGACCAAACCCGGATCAGCAACTAGATTCCAATCTTGTCAGGTCTGACAGGATTGCATGTTCCTTTCCAGGCCTAGGCCACATAACAATTTCAAGAACCGGCCCTGACCGGTCAGCCTGCGAGGAAAACGGCATGTCCCTGTTGATCCGTGGCGCCACCGTGGTTACGCATGAAGAACACTATCGCGCAGATGTCCTGTGCGCCGATGGCCTGATCCGCGCCATCGGGGAAAACCTCGACCCACCGGCCGACTGCGAGATTCTCGACGGCAGCGGCCAATACCTGATGCCAGGCGGCATCGACCCCCACACTCACATGCAGTTGCCGTTCATGGGCACGGTAGCCAGCGAGGACTTCTTCAGCGGCACGGCCGCAGGCCTTGCCGGTGGCACCACGTCGATCATCGACTTCGTCATCCCCAACCCGCAGCAATCGCTGCTGGAGGCTTTCCACACTTGGCGTGGCTGGGCGCAGAAATCCGCCGCCGACTATGGCTTTCATGTCGCCATTACCTGGTGGAGCGAGCAGGTGGCCGAAGAAATGGGCGAACTGGTCGCCCACCACGGGGTGAACAGCTTCAAGCACTTCATGGCCTACAAGAACGCCATCATGGCGGCCGACGACACTCTGGTGGCCAGCTTCGAACGTTGCCTGCAACTGGGGGCGGTGCCCACGGTGCATGCCGAGAACGGCGAGCTGGTGTTCCACTTGCAGCAGAAGTTGCTTGCCCAAGGCCTGACCGGGCCAGAAGCGCATCCGCTGTCGCGTCCCTCCCAGGTCGAGGGCGAAGCCGCCAGCCGCGCCATTCGCATCGCCGAGACGCTCGGGACACCGCTGTACCTAGTGCATGTCTCCAGCCGCGAAGCCCTGGATGAGATCACCTACGCCCGGGCCAAGGGCCAGCCGGTGTACGGCGAGGTGCTGCCGGGCCATTTGCTGATCGACGACAGCGTCTACCGCGACCCTGACTGGGCCACGGCCGCAGGCTACGTGATGAGCCCGCCGTTCCGCCCGCGCGAACATCAGCAAGCGCTGTGGCGTGGGCTGCAATCGGGCAGTCTGCATACCACCGCGACAGACCATTGCTGCTTCTGCGCCGAGCAGAAGGCCATGGGCCGCAACGACTTCAGCCGCATTCCCAATGGCACCGCCGGCATCGAGGACCGCATGGCGGTGCTGTGGGACGCCGGCGTGAACAGCGGGCGCCTGTCGATGCACGAGTTCGTTGCGCTGACCTCCACCAACACCGCGAAGATCTTCAACCTGTTCCCGCGCAAGGGCGCCATTCGCGTTGGGGCCGATGCCGACCTGGTGCTCTGGGACCCCCAAGGCACGCGCACGATTTCCGCCCAGACCCATCACCAGCGAGTGGACTTCAACATCTTCGAGGGGCGCACGGTCCGTGGCGTGCCCAGCCACACCATCAGCCAGGGCCGCGTGTGCTGGGCCGATGGCGATTTGCGCGCCGAGCCCGGGGCAGGGCGCTATGTGGAGCGTCCGGCCTACCCAGCGGTGTACGAAGTGCTGGGCCGACGTGCCGAGCAGCAGCGGCCGACGCCCGTCAGCCGCTGAGCCTGAGGGCTGCGCTGGCAGCCCTTCAGACACCACGAACTGCCGTTGACTGCCATCCCGAGAACGCCGGGCGGGTGACCGCCGCCCGGCCAATAAGAAAGAGAGGCTACAACCGTGATCGATGCCCTGAACCACTTGCCCAAGCCCCGGGCCAGCCGTGAGCAGCTGGCCGAGGCGTTCACCGATCTTGCACCTGCGCTGACGGCGCGCCAGGCTGCCGTGGAAAGCGCACGCTGCCTTTACTGCTACGACGCGCCTTGCGTCAATGCCTGTCCCAGCGAGATCGACATCCCCTCGTTCATCCGTCGCATTGCCGACGAGAACCTGCAGGGCGCTGCCGAGCGCATCCTTTCGGCCAACATCCTCGGTGGCAGCTGCGCCCGCGTCTGTCCGACCGAGATCCTCTGCCAGCAGGCCTGCGTACGCAACAACGCCCAGGAGTGCGCGCCAGTGCTGATCGGCCAGTTGCAGCGCTACGCGCTGGACAATGCAGGCTTCACCGGGCATCCGTTCCAGCGCTCACCGGCTACCGGCAAGCGCATTGCCGTGGTCGGCGCAGGGCCGGCCGGGCTTTCCTGCGCCCATCGCCTGGCCATGCAGGGCCACGATGTGGTGATCTTCGAAGCGCGGGAGAAGGCCGGTGGCCTCAATGAGTACGGCATCGCCCGCTACAAGCTGGTGGATGACTACGCCCAGCGCGAGGTCGAGTTCCTGCTCGGTATCGGCGGTATCGAAATCCGCCATGGCCAGGCGCTGGGAGCCAACCTCACCTTGACGGAGCTGCGTGGGCAGTACGATGCAGTGTTCCTCGGCCTGGGCCTTGGGGCCGTGCGCCAACTGGGCTTGCAGGATGAAGAGGCCCCAGGCGTGCTTGGCGCTACTGCATACATCCGCGAGTTGCGCCAGGCCAGCGATCTGACGCAACTGCCCGTGGCCGACCGCTGCCTGGTCATCGGTGCAGGCAACACCGCCATCGACATGGCGGTGCAGATGAGCCGCCTGGGCGCGCGGGACGTGAATCTGGTGTATCGCCGCGGCCAGGCCGACATGGGCGCGACCGGGCATGAGCAGGACATCGCCAAGGCCAACCAGGTGCGCCTGCACACCTGGGCCCGCCCCGACGCGGTGCTGCTCGATGACTGCGGCCGGGTGCGCGGCATGCGCTTTGCCCGCACGGCGCTGGTCGATGGGCGACTGACCGACACGGGCGAGACATTCGAACTGGCCGCCGACGCCATCTTCAAGGCCATTGGCCAACGCTTCGACGATGCAAGCCTGGCCGATCCGCTGGCGGCGCAGCTGGAGCGCGACGGCGAGCGCATCCGCGTCGATGCGCAGATGCGCACCAGCCTGCCAGGCGTCTATGCCGGTGGCGACTGCACCGCGCTGGGCCAGGACTTGACTGTCCAGGCCGTGCAACATGGCAAACTGGCTGCCCAAGCCATCCATGCCGAACTCATGCTCAACGTGGAGGCTGCGTAAATGGCCGACTTGTCTATCGTCTTCGCCGGCATCAAGGCGCCTAATCCTTTCTGGCTGGCCTCCGCGCCGCCCACCGACAAGGCCTACAACGTGGTGCGCGCCTTCGAGGCCGGTTGGGGCGGGGTGGTATGGAAGACCCTCGGCGAGGACCCTGCGGCGGTCAACGTGTCGTCGCGCTACTCCGCGCACTACGGCCCCAACCGCCAGGTGCAGGGCATCAATAACATCGAGCTGATCACCGACCGCTCGCTGGAGATCAACCTGCGCGAGATCACTCAGGTGAAGAAAGACTGGCCTGACCGCGCATTGATCGTGTCGCTGATGGTGCCCTGCGTGGAGGAGTCCTGGAAATTCATCCTGCCGCTGGTGGAGGCCACGGGCGCCGACGGTATCGAGCTGAACTTCGGTTGCCCCCATGGCATGCCGGAACGGGGCATGGGTGCGGCGGTCGGCCAAGTGCCGGAGTACGTGGAGATGGTCACCCGCTGGTGCAAGACCCATTGCTCGCTGCCGGTGATCGTCAAGCTGACGCCCAACATCACCGACATACGCCAGTCAGCCCGCGCCGCCCATCGTGGCGGAGCGGACGCGGTGTCGCTGATCAACACCATCAACTCCATCACCAGTGTCGACCTTGATCGGATGGTCGCGCATCCGATCGTGGGCGAGCAGAGCACCCATGGCGGTTACTGCGGTTCGGCGGTCAAGCCGATTGCGTTGAACATGGTGGCCGAGATCGCGCGGGATCCGCAGACGCGCGGCCTGCCGATCTGCGGCATCGGCGGTATCGGCAACTGGCGGGACGCCGCGGAGTTCGTCGCCTTGGGCTGTGGCGCGGTGCAGGTGTGCACGGCAGCGATGCTGCACGGTTTCCGTATTGTCGAGGACATGAAAGATGGCCTGTCGCGTTGGATGGATCAGCACGGCCATCACAGCCTGGAGGCCTTCCGCGGTCTGGCGGTGGGGCACACGACCGACTGGAAGTACCTGGACATGAATTACCAGGTTGTGGCCCACATCGACCAGCAGGCCTGCATCGGCTGCGGTCGCTGCCACATCGCCTGCGAGGACACCTCGCACCAGGCCATCGCCAGCACCCTCAAGGCCGACGGCACCCATGCCTACAGCGTGATCGACAAGGAATGCGTAGGCTGCAACCTGTGCCAGATCACTTGCCCGGTGGAGGGCTGCATCGACATGGTGGCGCAGGACACCGGCAAGCCCTACCTCAACTGGACCCAGGATCCACGCAATCCCTATCGCGAGGCCAGTTGATCCCTGGCTGGCCGGACGTGAGCTTGGGGCTGCTGCGCAGCCCATCGCAGGCTGTCGCCAGTTCCCACGGTTAAACAGCAAGATCTGTGGGCGCTGGCGACAGCCTGCGATGGGGCGTGTATCGGCCCCAGGGGCAGCAATGGGATCAGGGTTCCAGGCCGATGCCGCGCAGGATCACGCAGGTCACGGTCTGCACGGCCCGCTCGAAGGCCGGGTCTGACAGCGGCTCGCCGCCATTGAGCAGCGTCACCTGATAGCCGAAGTCGGCGTAGTGCTGGGTCGCGGCCCAGATCATGTACAGCAGTGCCGAAGGCTCCACCGGCAGGATACGTTTTTCCTCCACCCAGCGACGGATCTTGGCTTCCTTCATCAGCGCCCAGGGCACCAAGTCGTCGTCCAGGCTGGCGCCGAGCAGGGGCGCGCCATGCAGGATCTCTTCGGCCCAGACCTTCGAGCCCAGCGGCCGCGAGCGCGAATGACCCATCTTTGCGCGAATGTAGCTGGTCAGTACCACCCGCGGATCCTCGAAGCGCTCGAAGCACAGGGCGTCCTGCTTCCACACTTCCAGCAGATCGCGCAGCACCGCCTGGTACAGCTCGTCCTTGGTGCTGAAGTAGTAGTGCAGGTTGGAGCGGGGCAGTTCGGCTTGCTCGGCGATATCGCCCATGGAGGTGCCGGCGTAGCCTTTTTCGGCAAATACCTTTTCGGCGGCCTGCAGGATCTTTTCGACGTTGCGTCGACGGATCTCGATCTTGTGGTTGGTCATAGCCTGTCCATTGCAACCTTCGCCCGCCAAGGCTAACAGCTTTACAGGGCACGGCCCAAAGCGAATGCACGACCTGCAAGCCTCTGGTTGGCATCTATGGCCACTGTGCACTACCGTTCAAGCAACGGGGCCTGCGCCATTTATCGCTTTCTTTGATGCCCAGACCACGAATCAACGTTGTCAGGACGACGTCACTCGTTTGGCTTACGGAGTAGACAAGCAAATGCAGGATGTCCGTCCGAACCCGCGTCTTCTCTTGGCCCACGATGCTGGGCAGCCGATCTTCATGGAATTTTTGCAGCAGGCTCAGCGCTCGCCGCAGGCGCCTGCCATTGTTTCCGAGCATGGCATCTGTACTTTTCTTGAGCTTGAGGCGATCAGCCGGGGTATTGCAGCGTTGCTGATCGAAAGCGGGGTGCATCAAGGCGATCGCGTCGTGATCGTTTCGAGCCGGTGCGCGGGGCTGGTCTACGCCATGCTCGGTGCCTCGCGGGCGGGCGCGATCTTCACGGTGGCCGACACGGCCTACCCGAAGGCGCGTATCGCTCAGATCCTGCATACGCTGCAACCTGCCTTCGTCTTGTTGGCCGGGGCGGCGCAGCTTGAACTCGATGACGCGTCCATTCGGGTGGAACGGGTGCCTGAGCCGGCAGGTGAGGCCCTGGCGCGCTTTGCCCATCATCAACAGCAGTTGCCGTTGGTCGATCCTGATCAACCGGCCTATATCACCTTTACGTCCGGCAGCACTGGCGAGCCCAAGGGCGTGGTGACGACCCACGCGCCATTGGTGCACTTCATCGGCTGGCATGTTCGCCAGCATGGATTTTCCCAAGACGACTGCTTCTCGCTGCTCTCCGGGCTGGGCCATGACCCGGTGTACCGGGATGTGTTCACGCCGCTGTCCATCGGTGCCAGGGTTGCGATCCCTGCACAGACCACAGTGATCGACCCGACTGCACTGGCGGCCTGGCTGCAGGCCCAGGCGGTCTCGGTGGTTCACCTCACACCGCCCCTGGGCAAGCTGATCGAGACCGGCGCCAGGCTCGGCGGCATCAGGCTCGATGCGCTGCGCTACCTGTTCTGGGGCGGCGAAGCGCTGGGCAGCGCCCTGTATGGGCAAATACGCGAAATCGCCCCCAACGCCTGCTGCGTCAACTTCTACGGCACCACCGAAACGCCCCAGGCCATGGCGTACCACCGGATCGATCCGGGCGCCGACCACAGCAGGATCCCCCTGGGCAAAGGCATCGATGGCGCGCAGCTGCTGGTCGTGGATGACGCTAACCAACTGGCCGGGCAAGGGCAGGTTGGCGAGATCCTGATCCGCAGCCCCTATCTGTCCCAGGGGTACTGGGGCGATACGGTCCAGACCCGCCAACGCTATGTGCCCAACCCCTTCACCCAGGCCGAAGACGACCTGTGCTACCGCACCGGTGACCTGGGCAGTTACGGTGCCGACGGCAGCGTCACGTTCCTTGGCCGTGGAGACAGCCAGGTCAAGATACGTGGGCACCGGATCGAACTGGCGGAGATCGAAGCGGTGTTGGCCCGGCACCCGCAGCTCAGGCAATGCGTGGTGCTGGCCGACACCGAAGGCCCCAGCACCAAGCTGGTGGCCTATTGCGTTGCCAACGATGCGACGTCCTCCCAGGCGCTGCGCGAGTACGCTGCCAGCCAATTGCCGGACTACATGGTGCCGGCGTTGTTCGTGATGCTCCAGGCGATTCCGATCACGCCGAACGGCAAGGTCGACAAGCGTGCCTTGCAGGCGCTGCGCGGCGACATCGAGGCGAGCACCGTGCAGGCAAACCAGGCGCTGTCGCCGGTGGCGCAAAAGCTGGTCAGCGCCTGGTCAGAAATCCTGCAGACGCCTGAGATCGACCCGAACCTGTCATTCGTCGAACTGGGCGGCGATTCGCTGTCGTTCGTCCAGGCCTCGATGGTGCTGGAGACGCTCATCGGCCCGCTACCGGCGCAATGGGAGCTCAAGCCGATCCATGAGCTGTGTCAGCTAAGTGCCACGCGGCCAGCGGCCAGGCCTATGATCCGCGCCGTGGAGATCCCGGTGCTGTTGCGGGTGCTGTCGATCCTGCTGATCGTCATCGGGCATTTTCACGGTGGCTCGGGTTGGCCGATCGTGGGCGAAACGTCGGTGTTGTTCGCGGTGTCCGGGCTTGCCCTGGCGCGGTTTCAACTCAAGGCCATCGACGACTATGGCAGCGTGCGCACGCTGATTCGCTCGATCGCCGTCATCGTGGTGCCGACCCTGCTCTATACGCTGTTGACCCAGGTCGTGTTCGGCAACGTGCACTGGCAGGCTTTCTTGCTGATCGCGAACTGGTACCCGCCAGCGGTCACCGGAGGTTTTTCGTATTGGTACATCGAGCTGCTGGTGCAGATGCTGGCGATCATGGCGGTGGTGCTGTCGTTCGCCCGGGTCAGGACGCTGGTCATGGCGGCGCCGTTTCGCGTGCTGCTGGCCGGCGCCTGCGCGGCGGCCGTGGCGGGCCTGTTGATCGATGCCTATATCTTCGATGCAAGTGCGCTCTACAACCGCGTGCCCCAGCATTACCTTGCGGTCCTGGTGCTGGGCATGGCGATTCATTTTGCCCGGACCACGCCGCAGAAATGGCTGGCCAGCGCGGTGGTGGTGCTCGTGCTGGGCGGGCAGCGTGTGGTGGATGTGCTGGCGCATGGGGTGGACTTCAGCCAATACGTCGATGTGGCCATCCCGGCGGTGCTGACGATGATTTGGTGGCGCGCCGTTCCCCTGCCTGACCTCATTGCCCGTGGGGCTGCCTTGATCGCATCCTCGACGCTGTTCATCTACCTGACCCACTATCAGTTCCAGTCCGTCGCGCGCCGTCTGGGCGATGTGCCGGGGCTCGATGTGGTTCTGGCCATCGTCGGCGGGATCGCTGTGGCTTATGCCTGGAACAAAGCCGTCCGCTTCGTCTCGATGCGCTGGAGTGGCGGCGCCAAGCGCAGCGCGGAAAAGTTCGAGCGCGTCCTGTGACGGGGCTGTGCGGGGGCTGACTGGCCTGCTAACGTGCCCACTTGCACCTGCACAGGCCTCGCCCCATGCCCGTCGTCGACAACCTGATCGCCTTCACCTTCGCCGCCACGGTGCTGACCCTCACGCCGGGCCTGGACACTGCATTGATTTTGCGTACAGCCACGGTGGAGAGCCGCACCCAAGCCATGCGCGCCGCCTTGGGCATCAACGCAGGCTGCCTGCTGTGGGGCGCTGCGGTGGCATTCGGGCTCGGGGCCCTGATTGCGGTCTCGGAGCTGGCCTACAACCTGCTGAAATACTGCGGCGCGGCCTACCTGGCTTACCTGGGGCTGAACATGCTGTTGCGCCCGCGCCAGGCCTTGTCGGCTGCCGGCGAGCAGGCCAGGCCTGTGGCCAACTGGTTTCTCAAGGGCATGATGGGCAACCTGCTCAACCCCAAGGTCGGCATCTTCTATGTGTCCTTCTTGCCTCAGTTCATCCCCCAAGGCGAGCCGCTGGTGGCCTGGACCTTCGGCCTGGTCGGGATCCATGTGGTGCTGGGGCTGCTCTGGGCGAGCGCCCTGATCGCCGCGACCCAGCCGCTGGCGACGGTGCTGCGCCGGGGCCCGGTGATCCAATGGATGGACCGCACCACCGGGCTGATCTTCGTTGCCTTCGCCGCGCGTCTGGCCTTGAGCAGGCGCTGAGCAGCACGCAGTTCAGCGGCGCACGGGAAGTACCACCTGCGCCAGCAATCCGCCGCTGTCGCGATTGCGCAGGGTCAGCTCGCCGCCCTGCTCGCGAACGATCGCCCGCGCCGCCGAAAGCCCCAGGCCAACGCCACCGGTGTCACGGTTGCGCGAGGCCTCCAGGCGAAAGAACGGGGCGAACACCTGCTCCAGCGCGGCCTCGGGAATCCCTGGCCCTTCGTCGCTGACATCGATGCGCACCGCCTGATCGTCCTGGGTCAGGGTAATGGCCGGGTTTCGTCCGTACTTGAGGGCGTTTTCCAGCAGGTTGACGACCACCCGCTTGATGCCCAGCGGACGCCCCAAGTGCACCAGGTGGGCGGGGCCCGTGAAGTCGACGGCGATGTCCTGGTCGCGGTAGTCGTCGACGATGGTGTGCAAAAGCTCGGAGAGATCGAACGCGGTGCTGGGCTCGCGCTGGGTGTCTTCGCGAAAGAACGCCAAAGCGGCGTTGATCATCGACTGCATTTCCTCGACATCGCGAATGAGCTTGCGCTGGTGATCCAGGTCTTCCATGAACTCGCTGCGCAGGCGCATGCGTGTGAGCGGGGCGCGCAGGTCGTGGGAGATCGAGGCGAGCATGTGGGTGCGTTCTGCGACGAAATGCTGGATCTGCGCCTGCATGGTATTGAAGGCGATGATCGCCTGGCGGATTTCCTCGGGGCCTTGCACCTCGATGGGCGGGGCGCGCAGGTCATCGCCGAAGCGCCGCGCCGCGCTGGCGAAGCGCTGCAAGGGACCTGCCAGCTGGCGCGTGGCGATCCAGGCCACCAGCAGGGTGGCCACCAGGCCGAGGGCGATGATCACGGCGATGCGCACGTTAGCGCGCAAGCCCCAGCTGCGTTCGGGCGGGGTGAAGGACAGCCAGCTGCGGTCCTGAAGCTGAACCAGCGCCACGTAACGGGCCTGAGGGCTATCGCCGGGCCAGTCGTCGGGGGTGAAGATGTCGATTTCCCGGCCATCGCCCAGCAATCGGTGCAGCACCGGCACCTGGCCTGCATCGAGCCGTGCGCCGTCGCTGGGCAGCTGGAAGTCGGCGCGCTGCGCATTCCAGGCCACCCGCAGCATGGGGTTGCTGGCGGCGCTTGCCAATTGCGCTCGCAGCGGCGCAGGCGCAGCTTCGATCACCCGGGTGGTCGAGGCGATCTGCTCCAGCAGGCCGGTGCGTTCGATGGGCGGGCGCGCCCAGGTGCCGGCGACCTGGACGAACAGGGCGTTGAGGGCCAGCGAGGCGAGCATCGCGGCGACGATGGTCAGGGCGATACGGCGCCTGAGGGTGTCGCGACGCAGCAGTGGCTCGATCATGAGCGGGTGACCTTGGCCGTGAACAGGTAGCCACCGTTGCGCACCGTGCGGATCAGTTCGGGGCGTTTGCTGTCCGGCTCGATCTTGCGCCGCAGGCGGCTGACCTGCACGTCGATGCTGCGGTCGAACGCCTCATGGCCCTGGCCGTGGGCCAGGTCGATCAACTGCTCGCGGGTGAGGATGCGCTGGGGGTGTTCGAGAAACACCACCAGCAAGTCGAACTCGCCACCGGACAAGGGCACCATCACGCCCTCGGAGGAGCGCAATTCGCGGCAGGTGATATCCAGGTGCCAACCTGCAAAGTGGATGACCGGCCGTGTCGGTTCGCCTGCCGGGAGGTTTGGCTGGCCGATGCGTCGCTGCAGCGCGCGAACCCGGGCGAGCAATTCGCGCGGCGCAAAGGGTTTGGTCAGGTAATCGTCCGCACCGAGCTCCAGGCCCACGATGCGATCGCTCAGCTCGGCCATGGCGGTGAGCATGATGATCGGAATACCGGTCTGGGCATGGACCTTCTGGCACAGGCTCAGGCCGTTTTCCCCGGGCAGCATCAGGTCGAGGATCACGGTGTCGGGCCGCTGCGCCGCAATCGCCGCCCACATGGCCTCGCCGTCGGCTGCGACGTCCACCTCATAGGCGTGCTGAACGAAGAATTTCTTCAGCAGGGTCAGGATTTCCACGTCGTCGTCGACGATCAGCAATCGGCTCACGTTCACAGGGTCCAGGGCTAGAAAGGGCGGTATCTAAAACCATTCTGCTGCTTGGGTCATTTATTTCAATCGAGCAACATTCCTTCAGGCCTGACATCAAGCGGACATCCTCTGGCAAAACGCCTTGGGTACTTTGCACGCCTTCGTTTTTGGGGGCTTGCATGAAGGATTTGAGCAACAGGTACACCACCGATCAGGGCGCGGCTGCACGCCCGTTGATCCTGGCCCAACGCACCACCGCGCCAGAGCAGGATGCACCGATTCTGTTCCAGCAGTCCTGCCTGGGCGTGGCCGAGGATCAAGAGCGCATCGTCCTGCGTCGCTATTTCGAGCGCTACAGCCCGGACAGCGGACATTGGGTGCAATACGTCCACTCGATCCCCACGGCCGATTTCATCCACTGGATCATGACCCATGGCCAGTTGCACATCGAATGCTCGGACAACACCCCGGACACCCACGGCCACGCCTGAGCGGCGCCGGCCATCGAGCAGAACAAGGACCTTTGATTGATGAAAAAGCATCGCTCGCTGCCGCTGGTGCTGGCGGCCACCCTGAGCTTGTCGGCATGCAGCAGCAAGACCGTCAGCCCCAAGATGTACACAGGGTTTCTGAAGGACTACAGCCAGTTGGCGCCGCACCAATCACCCTCGGGCCAGCAGGTGTCGAGTTGGGTCAGCCCGGCGCTCAAGACCGGTCGCTACAAACAGGTGTACCTGGAACCGAGCCAGTTCTATCCGCGGCCTGAGCCGACCGAGCGGATCCCCCGCAGCACCTTGATCAACGTCACCGGCTACTACGATGCGGCGCTGAGGCTGGAGTTGGGAAAAGTCGTCCCCCTGGCCTCCAAGCCTGGCCCGGACACGCTGGTCGTCAGGCCTGCCATCACCCGGATCGCCACCTCCACCCAAGGCCTGCGCTTCTATGAGTGGCTGCCGGTCACGCTGGTGGCCGCTGGCGTGAGTGCGGCGACGGGGATACGCGACCAGGACAGCGAGATCGCCACCGAGGTGTCCTTCGAGGACGGCGAAACCGGCGCGGTCGTCGCCGAGCTGGTGCGCAAGGGCACGGGTGTACCGCTGGACAATGACAAGCAGGTCTTGACCGCGCACAACGTCAAGGCAGTGCTCGATGGCTGGGCGGGTGACCTGCGTACGGCCTATTCGGCGCGTCTTCAGTAGAAACTCTTGCGCGGGATGAACGAAAGGGCTGCGTAACAGCCCTTTGTTTTTGCATCGGTAGACGTTTGCCGTGGCTCAGTCCCAGATCGGCGCCAGGCCGTCAGGGCTGACCTCGCGTCCGTTGCGCTCGAGCTTGGCGATGCGCGCCATGTCCTCGTCGTCCAGGCGCAGGTCTCGGGCAAGCAGGTTGCTGGCCAGGTTCTCGGGCTTGGTGGAGGAGGGGATGACCGCATAGCCCAGCTGCATCGCCCAGGCCAGCGCGACTTGTGCGACGGTCGCCTTGTGCTTGGCGGCGATGTCGGCCAGCACAGGGTCCTTGAGCACCTTGCCGTAGGCCAGGGTCATGTAGGACGTGACGGTGATGCCTTGCTCCTTGAGGAATGCTGCGAGCTTGGTGTTCTGCAGGTACGGGCTGAGTTCGATCTGGTTGGTGGCGATCTCGCCCTTGCCGACCACCTCGATGGCCTGGCGGGTCAGTTCGATGTTGAAGTTGGAGACGCCGATCTGACGCGTCAGGCCTTGCTTCTTGGCGTCGGCCAGGGCGGTCATGTATTCGCGCAGTTCGACGCCGTTGCCGGGGGCTGGCCAGTGGATCAGCAGCAGGTCGACATGATCGGTGCGCAGCTTCGCCAGGCTCTCGCGCAGGCTCGGGATCAGCTTGTCGGCGGCATAGTTGTCGACCCAGATCTTGGTGGTGATGAACAGCTCGTCACGCGGTACGCCGCTCTCGAAGATCGCCTGGCCCACGTCGGCTTCGTTGCCGTAGATCTGCGCGGTATCGATGACGCGGTAGCCCAGCTCAAGGGCGGACTTGACCGAGTCGATGACGGCTTGACCGGTGAGGCGGAAGGTGCCGAGGCCGAAAGAGGGAATGCTCATTGATCTGCTCCTGGTAAGTGTGGCAAGGATCGAACCCAGAGATAGTGTGGCCCGGAATCGATCGAGTGAGACCAGTGTGCGGATTTACCGAAGATTGATTAAGACGCCGGTGAACCAAGGTCATTTGACTTCAAATCATCAATGGCCGGTGGCGCGTGCGTGAGGCAGGGGCAATGGGCGAAAACGACACGGCCCGCCAAAGGGCGGGCCGGTCGGTGCTGGCTGTGACGATCAGCGGCGGCGGAACAGCGGCAGCGGCTCGTCGGTGGCGCCCTGGTAGGTCACCGAGAAGTCCTTCAGGCTCTGCAGCGCGTCTTCTGGGTCCTTGTCCGCGCGGATGGCGAAGGCGTCGAAACCGCAGCGGGCCATGTAGAACAGCTGGTCGCGCAGCACGTCGCCAATGGCGCGCAGCTCGCCTTTGAACCTGTAGCGGTCCCGCAGCAGGCGCGCGTTGGAGTAGTTGCGCCCGTCGGTGAAGGCCGGGAAGTTCAAGGCGATGACCTGGAAGGCATCCACGTCTTCGCCGATCTCTTCGGCTTCTTCGTCGCTGTCCAGCCATACACCCAGGCCGCCGTCGCGTGCCTTGAGGGCATGGGCGTGGTCACGCCACATTTGCAGCGGGACGATGTAGTCGTCGCAGTTGGTCAGCTCGTCGAACGAGGTGCCTTTGGGCAGCAGGTGCCAGGTTTCGTCGACCAGTTGGTTGTTTTTAATGATTCGCTGCATAGACGCGTTCCTTGAAGGGGTCGATGCCAATACGCTGGTAGGTGTCGATGAAGCGCTCGTCTTCGGTACGCTGTTCCACGTACACGTCGATCAGCTTCTCGATCACATCGGCCATTTCGTCCTGGGCGAAGGAGGGACCGAGGATCTTGCCCAGGCTCGCATCGCGCGCGGCGTTGCCACCCAGGGAGACCTGGTAGAACTCTTCGCCTTTCTTGTCCACACCGAGGATGCCGATGTGGCCAACGTGGTGGTGACCACAGGCGTTCATGCAACCGGAGATGTTCAGGTCGATCTCGCCGATGTCGAACAGGTAGTCCAGGTCGTCGAAGCGGCGCTGGATGGATTCGGCGATCGGGATCGACTTGGCGTTGGCCAGCGAGCAGTAGTCGCCGCCCGGGCAGCAGATGATGTCGGTCAAAAGGCCGACGTTCGGCGTGGCGAAGCCCTGTTCGCGCAGCTCCAGCCAGAGGGCGTGCAGTTGGCGCTGCTCGACGTCGGCCAGGATGATGTTCTGCTCGTGGGAGGTGCGCAGGAAGCCGAAGCTGTAACGTTCGGCAAGGTCGGCCACGGCGTCGAGCTGCTTGTCGCTGATATCGCCCGGGGCAACGCCGGTGGGCTTGAGCGACAGGGTGACAGCGACATAGCCGGGCTTCTTGTGGGCGCGGGTGTTGCGTGAGCGCCAGCGGGCGAAGCCTGGGTATTGCTCGTCCAGCGAGGCGTAGTCGACGTTGTCCAGGGCCAGGTAGGCCGGGTCGACGAAGTGGCGCGACACGCGCTGCAACTCGGCTTCGGTCAGGGTGGTCGGGCCGCCACGCAGGTGGGCCATCTCGGCCTCGACCTTCTCGGCGAACACTTCCGGGGTCAGGGCCTTGACCAGGATCTTGATCCGCGCCTTGTACTTGTTGTCACGGCGGCCGTAACGGTTGTACACGCGCAGGATGGCGTCCAGGTAGCTGATCAGGTCTTGCCAGGGCAGGAATTCATTGATGAACGAGCCGACCACAGGAGTACGGCCCAGGCCGCCGCCGACCAGTACACGGAAGCCCAGCTCACCGGCCTCGTTGTACACCGGCTCCAGGCCGATATCGTGGACTTCGATGGCGGCGCGGTCTTCCTTCGAGCCGTTGATGGCGATCTTGAACTTGCGCGGCAGGTAGGCGAATTCCGGGTGGAAGGTGGTCCACTGGCGGACGATTTCGCACCACGGGCGTGGGTCGATCACTTCATCGGCGGCGACGCCGGCGAATTGGTCGGTGGTGGTGTTGCGCAGGCAGTTGCCGCTGGTCTGGATCGCGTGCATCTGCACGGTGGCCAGCTCTGCCAGGATGTCCGGGATGTCCTCGAGTGCCGGCCAGTTGTACTGGACGTTCTGGCGGGTACTGATGTGGGCGTAGCCCTTGTCGTAGTCACGGGCGATCTTCGCCAGTACGCGGACTTGGCGTGCGTTCAGCTGGCCATAGGGCACGGCGACACGCAGCATGGGCGCAAAACGTTGGATATACAGGCCGTTCTGCAGGCGCAGAGGGCGGAATTCTTCTTCGCTCAGCTCACCGGCCAGGTAGCGGCGGGTCTGATCCCGGAACTGCTTGACGCGGTCCTCGATGATCCGCTGGTCGTACTCGTCGTATACGTACATATAAGTCCTGTCTCAGGCTGCAGGCAGCTATTCGCGCGCACGGCCGCGCACTCCGCTTCGGAGCCGGAGCACGATATCAGGTTGTGTTTATGCGCTAAAGTGATGTTTTTGCATATGAAAAGAACCAATAGGACTAAGTGAGATCCACTGGCATTTGCCCGCCTTCAGGCCCCGTCCGTTTATACTCGCGCGTTTGTTTCGCAACGGATGTCATCGAATGCTCAAGGCCTTGTGCCAGGCCCTGTCGCTGAGCTTGCTCCTGGCAGCAGCGAACGCGCAGGCCGCCTCCGTGGTGTTCCTCAACCCAGGCTTTTCCCATGAGGCTTTCTGGGTCGGCTACTCGCGCTTCATGCAGGCGGCCGCGCAGGAGCTGGGCATGGACTTGCGCATCGAATACAGCGAGCGGCGCACGGACCTGGCGCTGGCCCAGGCCCGCGCGGTGCTGACCGGGCCCCAGCGCCCGGACTACCTGGTCTTGGTCAACGAGCAATACCTGGCCCCGGAAATCATCCGCCTGGCACAGGGGCTTGGCGTCAAGTTGTTCCTGGTCAACAACGGCCTGACCGAAACCCAGGCGCGCAGCATTCAGGCTCAGCCGGACCGCTATGCGCAGGTGCTGGGCACCCTGACTGCCAACGACGAGCAGGCGGGCTACCAGATGCTGCGGCAGATGGTTGCCATGCTGCCGCCAGGTCCGGGACCGGTGGACCTGGTGGCGTTCGCCGGGGTCAAGACCACCCCGGCCTCCCAATTGCGCGAGCAAGGCATGCGCCAAGCCCTGGCGGACTTCCCCCAGGTGCGCCTGCGCCAGGTGGTCTATGGCGGCTGGAGTCGCAAGCGCGCCTATGAACAGGCCCAGTTGCTGGCAGAGCGCTATCCGGATACGCAGTTGGTGTGGTCTGCCAACGACGAGATGGCTTTCGGTGCCATGCAGGCATTTGAAGAGAAGGGACGCACGCCTGGGCGTGATGTGATCTTCGGCGCCATCAACAGCTCTCCCGAAGCGCTGCGCGCGCGAATCGATGGGCGTCTGAGTGTGCTGATGGGCGGGCATTTCACTTTGGGCGGCTGGGCCATGGTGATGTTGCATGACGATGCCTTGGGGCTGGCGATCAATCGTGATGGTCTGCAAGCGCACACGATGCCGGTGTTGCAGTCCTTCGACCAGGCCAAGGCCCGCCGCTGGCTCAAGTTGCTTGAAAGCTGCGACGACATGGGGGTGGATTTTCTGCGCTACAGCGCAGAAGGGCGACCGGAAGGTTTTCGTTATCCGTTTTTGGCCAAGCCTGTCGACTATTGAAAGACCTTGCTTGAGAGAAGGCCATTGCTGGGCTTAACTGCTGGTTGAAGTGCATTCCCATAACCACTACAAGAGGCAATGCAATGGGAAACTCGACCAAGTTGCGCAAAGCTGACAGCACTGTCGACGCCTGGGCGATCCTCTGCCTGATCGTCCTGGTCGTCGTGGCCGCCGTGTATTGGGTCAGCCACCAATAGCGCCGATCTTCAGACCTTGAGCAAACCGGAACCGCCCGCGGAAGGGATATCCGCGGGCGGCTTGCGTTCTAGCGGGCGGTCAGGTGCATGGCCAATTGCACCAGGCCGATCAGTGCGAGGATGAACACCAGGGTGAACAAGGTGCCCAGTGCGATGAAGTGACTGGCCTTGCCATGGGTGAAGTCGCGCGCGCGGTTCTTGCCGCTCTGCACGCCGAAGGCGGCGGCGAGGATGCTGTGAAGCATCTGCCAGAAGGTGGGCGGTTTGCCGGGGTCGTTGTCATCCATGAAGGGCTCCTGAAAACAGAGACAATCACACGACAGTGTAGACAGGCCTGTGGACGCTGCGCAGCTCTTCGCGGGTAAACCAGCTCCCACAAGGATCACTGTGAACCCTATGGGAGCGGGTTTACCCGCGAGAGTGCCGCAGCGCGGCCGCCTAGCAGATCAGCTCTCGTAACCGAGGTTCGGTGCCAACCAGCGCTCGCTGACGCTGATGTCCTGGCCCTTGCGCGCGCTGTAGCGCTCGATCTGGTCTTTGTCCACCTTGCCCACGGCGAAGTACTGCGCCTGCGGGTGAGCGAAGTACCAGCCGCTGACCGCCGCTGCCGGGAACATGGCGAAGTGTTCGGTAAGGAACACACCGCTCGGCCCGGTCTCGCCGATGGCTGTGCCGTCGAGCAGGCGGAACAGCGTGGCTTTCTCGGTGTGGTCCGGACAGGCCGGATAACCAGGAGCAGGGCGAATACCGCTGTACTGCTCCTTGATCAGCGCTTCGTTGTCCAGGTGTTCGTCCTTGGCATAACCCCAGTACTGCTTGCGGACCTGCTCGTGCAGCCACTCGGCGCAGGCTTCGGCCAGGCGATCGGCCAGGGCCTTGACCATGATCGAGTTGTAGTCGTCGCCTTTGTCCTGGTAGGCCTTGGCCACTTCCTCGGCACCGATACCGGCGGTGGTGATGAAACCGCCGACGTAATCGGTCACGCCACTGTCCTTGGGCGCGACGAAGTCGGCCAGGGAGAAGTTCGGCTTGCCGTCCGGCTTGATGGTCTGCTGACGCAGGTGGTGCAGGGTGGCGAGCTTCTCGCCGTTGTCGCCGTAGACCTCGATGTCGTCATGCTCGACCTGGTTGGCCGGCCAGAAGCCGAAGACCGCACGGGCACTGATGAGCTTTTCGTCGATCAGCTTGTCGAGCATCTCGCGGGCATCGTTGTACAGCGAGGTAGCGGCCTCGCCGACCACTTCGTCGGTGAGGATACGCGGGAATTTGCCGGCCAGGTCCCAGGAAATGAAGAACGGCGTCCAGTCGATGTATTCGGCCAGTACGCGCAGGTCGATGTCCTCGAGCACCTTGACGCCCGTGAAGGAGGGCACCGCTGGGGTGTAGCCGGCCCAGTCATACTGAGGCTTGGCGGCGATGGCCTGGTCGTAGCCCAGGCGCTCGGTGCGGGCGCTGCGGTTGGCGGTGCGCTCACGGACTTCCACGTATTCCTGGCGGGTCTTCTCGACGAAGGCCGGCTTGAGTTCCTTGGACAGCAGCTGAGTGGCCACGCCCACCGCACGCGAGGCGTCGGTGACGTAGACCACCGCGTCGTTGGAGTACTTGGGCTCGATCTTGACCGCCGTGTGGGCCTTGGAGGTGGTGGCACCGCCGATCATCAGCGGCAGCTCGAAGCCTTGGCGCTGCATTTCGCGGGCGACGTGGACCATTTCGTCCAGCGACGGGGTGATCAGGCCGGAGAGGCCGATGATGTCGCATTTCTGCTCTCGGGCGGTCTGCAGGATCTTCTCCGCTGGCACCATCACGCCCAGGTCGACGATGTCATAACCGTTGCAGCCAAGCACCACGCCGACGATGTTCTTGCCGATGTCGTGCACGTCGCCCTTGACCGTGGCCATGAGGATCTTGCCCTTGGCCTCGGGGGTATCGCCTTTCTCGGCTTCGATGAACGGGATCAGGTGGGCCACGGCTTGCTTCATCACTCGGGCGGACTTGACCACCTGAGGCAGGAACATCTTGCCGGCACCGAACAGGTCGCCAACTACGTTCATGCCGCTCATCAGCGGCCCTTCGATGACCTCGATGGGGC
Source organism: Pseudomonas sp. CK-NBRI-02 (assembly GCF_008124495.1). NCBI lineage: Bacteria > Pseudomonadati > Pseudomonadota > Gammaproteobacteria > Pseudomonadales > Pseudomonadaceae > Pseudomonas > Pseudomonas sp. CK-NBRI-02. The sequence goes on from NZ_VSJH01000042.1 coordinate 196,931, forward strand.
GCGCGCACTGTTGGCGGCACTCCTCGGTATCCTCGACGATGAAGGCGGTGATGCCTTTGACCAGCGCGTGCTCCAGGCGTTTTTCCACCGGCAGCGTGCGCCACTGTTCGTTTTCCACTTCCTTGGTCGCGCCGCCGCCCTTGTAGTCGTCGGCAATCGCCAGCAGTGCGTCGGTGCCGTGCGGGGTGCGGTTGAGCACCACGTCCTCGACCTTCTCGCGCAGCGCCGCCGGGATCTCGTCGTAGATTTCCAGTTGGCCGGCGTTGACGATGCCCATGGTCAGGCCGTTCTTGATGGCGTGGTAGAGGAATACCGAGTGGATCGCCTCGCGCACCGGGTTGTTGCCGCGGAAGGAGAACGACACGTTGGACACGCCGCCGCTCGACAGGGCGAATGGCAGATGCTCGCGGATGTAGGCGCAGGCTTCGATGAAGTCCACGGCGTAGTTGTTGTGTTCCTCGATGCCGGTGGCCACGGCGAAGATGTTCGGGTCGAAGATGATGTCTTCCGGCGGGAAGCCCACTTCATTGACCAGGATGTCGTAGCTGCGCTGGCAGATTTCCTTCTTGCGCGCGGCGGTGTCGGCCTGGCCGACCTCGTCGAAGGCCATCACCACCACGGCGGCGCCGTAGCGCTTGCACAGGCGGGCATGGTGCTTGAATTGCTCGACGCCTTCTTTCATGGAGATCGAGTTGACGATGCCCTTGCCCTGGATGCACTTGAGGCCCGCTTCGATTACCTCCCACTTGGAGGAGTCGATCATGATCGGTACCCGGGAGATATCCGGCTCGCCCGCGATCAGGTTGAGGAAGCGGACCATGGCAGCCTTCGAATCGAGCATGCCTTCGTCCATGTTGATGTCGATCACCTGCGCGCCGGCCTCGACCTGCTGCAGGGCCACTTCCAGTGCTTCGGTGTAGTTCTCCTCGCGGATCAGGCGGGCGAACTTGGCGGAACCTGTGATGTTGGTGCGCTCGCCCACGTTGACGAACAGCGACTGACGATCGATGGTGAACGGCTCCAGACCCGACAGGCGGCAGGCCTTGGGGATGTCCGGAATTTCGCGTGGTTTGTACTTGGCCACGGCCTCGGCGATGGCCTGGATGTGCGGCGGGGTGGTGCCGCAGCAACCGCCGATGATGTTGAGAAAACCACTGGCAGCGAATTCCTCGACCACCGCGGCCATTTCAGCCGGGGTTTCGTCGTACTCGCCGAAGGCGTTGGGCAGGCCGGCGTTGGGGTGGGCCGAGACGTGGGTGTCGGCCTTGGTGGCCAGCTCTTCAAGGTAGGGGCGCAGGTCCTTGGCGCCCAGGGCGCAGTTCAGGCCTACGGAGATTGGCTTGGCGTGGCGCACCGAGTTCCAGAACGCCTCGGTGGTCTGGCCGGACAGGGTACGGCCGGAGGCGTCGGTGATGGTGCCGGAGATCATGATCGGCAATTCGACGCCGTCTTCCTCGAACACTTGCTGCACGGCGAAGATCGCCGCTTTGGCGTTGAGGGTGTCGAAGATGGTCTCGATCAGCAGCAGGTCGGCGCCGCCTTCGATCAGGCCGCGGGTGGCCTCGGTGTAGTTTTCGACCAGCTCGTCGAAGGTGACGTTGCGATAGCCCGGGTCGTTGACGTCCGGGGAGATCGAGCAGGTGCGGCTGGTAGGGCCGAGCACGCCAGCGACGAAGCGAGGCTTGTCCGGGGTTTCCAGTGTCTTGGCGTCGGCCACCTGGCGGGCGATGCGCGCGCCTTCGACGTTGAGCTCGTACACCAGCGCTTCCATGCCGTAGTCGGCCTGGGAAATCTGCGTGGCGTTGAAGGTGTTGGTCTCGAGGATGTCGGCGCCGGCGTCGAGGTAGGCTTTCTCGATCGAGGCGATGACATCGGGGCGGGTGAGCAGCAGTAAATCGTTGTTGCCCTTGACGTCGCTTGGCCAATCGGCGAAGCGCGTGCCACGATAGTCGTGTTCCTCGAGGCGGTAGCTTTGGATCATAGTACCCATGCCGCCGTCGAGGATCAGTATGCGCTCCTTGAGTGCTTGCTGGAGTGCTTGGAAACGAGCGCTGCGGTCGGACATAGGAACTACCTGGTCGGGCGAATTTCGGAAGGTGCTGAATAATAACAAAGCTGCACGGATTTTAGGCGTGCCGGCCATTTGCATGAATTTCCTTCATGTTGGTGAGCGCGCCAAAGCACCCAAGGACCGGTCAGGCAATCGTGATGGCTTTCAGGAATCAGGACATTCGGCACATGGTGCATCGTTTACTTGCTGGCGCTTTCGCACTGCTCATCAGCGGCGTGGCGTTCGGGCAAGCCCCTCAATCGAGCCCGGCGATTTCGTACACCCGGGACATTCAACCGATCTTCACTGAGAAGTGCGTGGCCTGCCATGCATGCAACGACGCGGCCTGCCAGCTCAAGCTGGAAAGCCCAGAAGGTGCGGTGCGCGGTGCTTCCAAGACGCCGGTATACCAGGGTGAGCGCAGCAAGGCGGTGCCCACCACGCGGCTGTTCTATGACGCCCACGACGAGCAGGCCTGGCGCAAGATGGGCTTTTATTCGGTGCTCGACAACCAGGGCAGCCAGGCCGCGTTGATGGCACGTATGCTCGAGCTGGGTCACAAGACGCCGCTGACGCCCAACGCCAAGCTGCCCGAGGAGATCGTCTTGGGGCTCAACCGTAACAACATGTGCCCATTGCCCCATGAGTTCGACGCCTACGCCGGTGCCCACCCCAAGGAGGGGATGCCGCTAGCTGTCACCGGGCTCACCGATGCCGAGTACCAGACCCTGCAGCGCTGGCTGGCGGCCGGTGCGCCGGTCGAATACCAGCCGATCCAGCCCAGCGCCATCGAGTCCCGGCAGATCGCCGAATGGGAAGAGCTGCTCAACCGTCCGGGTTCCACCGAGGCCCTGGTGGGCCGCTGGCTGTACGAGCATCTGTTCCTGGCGCATGTCTATTTCACCGGGGGCGAGCCGGGGCACTTCTTCCAGTGGGTGCGTTCGCGCACCCCAAGCGGCAAGCCGGTGGACATCATCGCCACCCGCAGGCCCAACGACCCGCCCGGCACTGACTTCTATTACCGCCTGATCCCGGTACAGGGTGTGATCGTGCACAAGACACACATCACCTACCCGATGGGCCCGCAGAAGCTCAAGCGCGTCAAGCAACTGTTCTACAGCGGCGACTGGCACGCCACGTCACTGCCGGGGTACGGCCCGCGCCACCGCTCCAACCCGTTCGAGACCTTCGAGGCGATCCCGGCGGTGGCGCGCTACCAGTTCATGCTGGACAACGCCGAATACTTCGTGCGCACCTTCATCCGTGGCCCGGTGTGTCGTGGGCAGATCGCCACCGATGTGATTCGCGACAACTTCTGGGCGCTGTTCCAAGAGCCGGCCCATGACCGCTACATCACCGATGCCGAGTACCGCGGCAAGGCGACACCGCTGCTGGCGATGCCTGGGCAGATCGACGACGTGGGCAGTGTGCTGAGTCTGTGGCATGCCTATCGCGACAAGCGCAACGAGTACGAGAAGCTGCGTCGCGAAGCTTATGCCCAGATGCCTGCACCGAGCTGGTCGACCCTGTGGGCGGGCAATGACAATGCGCTGCTGACCATCTTCCGCCACTTCGACAGCGCGTCGGTGAGCAAGGGCCTGATCGGCGACGTGCCGCTGACCACCTGGTTGTTCGACTACCCGCTGTTCGAGCGCACCTACTATCAATTGGCGGTGAACTTCGATGTATTCGGCAACGTCTCGCACCAGTTGCAGACCCGCCTGTACTTCGACCTGATCCGCAATGGTGCCGAGATCAACTTCCTGCGCCTGATGCCGGCCGACCAGCGCGGCGCGATCCTGAGCGACTGGTACCAGAACAGCGGCAAGGTAAAGATGTGGCTCGACTACGAGGACATCGACACCAGTACACCAAGTGCGCTGAAGCTGGACGAGGCAAATCCCAAGCGTGATTTCGGCCTCAAATTGCTGCAACGCACTGGTAGCCTCAACGCGGCGCCCGATCCGATCAACCGCTGCACTGGTGCCCATTGCTCGCGTCCGCAGATGAGCGCCGAGTTCCAAGATGCCGAGCAGAGTCTTAGCCGCCTGGTCTCGCGCCCGGCTGCCGGGCTCAAGGTGATCAACCAGTTGCCCGAGGCGACCCTGCTGCGCATCGAAGGGCAGGGCGGCCAGCGCCAGGTCTACAGCCTGTTGCGCAACCGCGCCCACAGCAACGTCGCCTTCCTGCTCGGCGAGGCCTATCGCTACCAGCCAGGCCTGGACACGCTGACCCTGTACCCGGGCGTGCTCAGCAGCTACCCGAACTTCATCTTCAACATCCCGACCCAGGATGTACCGGAGTTCGTCGAGGACATGGAGGCTGCCCGCGACGATACGGCCAAGTTCGAGCGGATCGTCATGCGCTGGGGCGTGCGCCGCAGCCACCCTGAGTTCTGGCGCTACTTCCATGACCTGAACACGTTCATCAAGGAGACCGAGCCTGTGGAAGCGGGTGTGCTGGACATGAACCGCTACGAGAACCTTTGATCGGGTCGGGCTGACCTTTTCGGATACGTTGCGGTCGGACCTGCCGGGTGGTCCTGATCCATCGCGGGGGCTACGTGGCAGCCCTTGGCGGGTAAACCCGCTCCCACGGTTTCGCCGCAAGCCGTGCGCAAGCGGGTTTAGCTTCGACGAGCGCGCAGTGCGCGCCGCTGCGTTCGATCGGGGCCTCAATGCACCGAAAACCGCAGGAACCGGCATGCTGTATTCGCTTCAGGCTCTCCGGGCATTCGCCGCCTGGGTGGTGGTCTGCCACCACTTCATGCAGATCTTCTTCGACTTCAACGCTACCGGGCCGATCGGCCGACTGCTCGCCGAACGAGGCGCCGTGGGCGTGGATATCTTCTTCGTCATCAGCGGGCTGGTGATATACCTCTCGACCCGCGACAAACCTATCGCGCCCGGGCAGTTCCTGCTCAATCGGGTGCTGCGCATCGTTCCTGCCTATTGGTTCTACACATTGCTGATGGCCTTGCTGTTGCTGGTGGCCAGTCGCTGGATGCCGCACCAAGTGTTCGACGGGCAGCATCTGCTGCTGTCACTGTTATTCATCCCGGCGGAGAACCCCGGCGGCTACGGCTTGTATCCGACACTCAACGTCGGCTGGACGCTGAACTTCGAGATGTTCTTCTACCTGTTGTTCGGCCTGGCCTTCCTGGTGCGACGGCGACACCATCTGTTGCTGGTGAGCGCAGCTCTGTTGATGGTCAGTGAGGTGCTTGGACGCATGGGCGTACTGAGCCGCTTCTACAGCAACGGCATCATCTACGAGTTCTTGCTGGGCATCGGCATTGGCGTGCTGTACCGCCGCGGGCTGGTGCGCGAAGGGCTGTGGTTGCCGCTGATGGTACTGGGGTTGGCGGGGTATGCCTTGTATCAGCTGGATGCCTCCGTGCGCCTGCTGCACTGGGGCGTGCCGAGTGCGTTGGTAGTGTTGGCGTTTGTCGCACTGGAGCCGTATTTCCATGGCAACCGGGTGCTCAAGGCACTGGGCGACTGCTCCTATTCGGTGTACTTGATTCACGTGCTGGTGCTCTATGGCGGCTGGTTCGCCAGTCAGCGCCTGGGCTTGAATCCCTATGCGGTGTTTGCCGTCTGCGTGCTGTCCATTGGACTAATGTCGTGGCTCAGCTTCCACTGGCTGGAGCGCGGCCTGTACCGGCGTATGCAGGCCTGGTTGCGTGAAGACAGGGAGCCAGCCCAGGTGCTGGCGCTTTCCCGAGTCAAATACTAGGACTTTGTTCGGGGGCCAGGTTGGCGTACACTTGCCGACAAGTCTGTGAGGAACTTCCATGAGCGCTATAACCATTACCGACGCCGCCCATGATTACCTGGCCGATCTGCTGTCCAAGCAGAACACCCCGGGCATCGGCATCCGCATTTTCATCACCCAGCCGGGTACCCAGTACGCTGAAACCTGCATTGCCTACTGCAAACCAGGCGAGGAGAAGCCCGACGACACGGCCGTGGGCCTGAAGAGCTTCACCGCGTACATCGATGCGGTCAGCGAGCCGTTCCTGGAGGACGCGCTGGTCGACTACGCCACCGATCGCATGGGTGGTCAGCTCACCATCAAGGCACCCAACGCCAAGGTGCCGATGGTCAACGAGGACAGCCCGCTCAACGAGCGCATCAACTATTACCTGCAGACCGAGATCAACCCGGGACTGGCCAGCCACGGCGGCGCCGTGAGCCTGGTGGATGTGGTCGATGACGGCATCGCCGTGTTGCAGTTCGGCGGCGGCTGCCAAGGCTGCGGCCAGGCCGACGTCACCCTCAAGGACGGCATCGAGCGCACCCTGCTCGAGCGTATCCCGGAGCTCAAGGGTGTGCGTGACGTGACCGACCACAGCAACAAGGAAAACGCCTACTACTGATCCATGCTCCCTGGCGTGGGTTCATCCAGCGTTCTCTTTGCAAGATGTTGCACCTAGCAACAAAGTGTTACGGAATCAAGCCCTGCGACAACAGGCCGCAGCCCGGATTTCAAGGGCTGCAGGCCGATCCCTCCTTCGTCGGGTGGATGCCCCTGGGGTGTCATGCCAGAATGCCTCGGTTTTTCGTCGGCCCATCCCAGGGGCCGGCACCTTCCCTATAAAGGATGGTTCCATGACTGATTTACTGACCCGGCGTGCTGTCGTCGCCGGGATGGGCGTTCTGGGGCTTGGCCTGCTGGCCGGTTGCAACCCGGCCCGGGGGCTCGAGTTCAAGTACGGCAAGAACATGAGCAACGAAATCCTCGGGCGCAAATTCCGCCTGAAGGACACCCAAGGCAACGAGCGCACCCTGTCGAGCTTCTATGGCTCCATGCCGATGATCTTCTTCGGCTTCACCCAGTGCCCGGCTGTCTGCCCGACCGCCATGGCGCGCGCGGCGCAAATCAGGAAGTTGCTCAGGGGCCGCGACCGCGACCTGTTCCAGGTGGTGCTCATCACCCTGGACCCGGAGCGTGATACCCCAGAAGTGCTCGATGCCTACGTCAAGGCCTTCGACCCGTCGTTCACCGCCCTGACCGGCACCCCCGAGGAAATCGCCGAGGTGGCCAAGGAATTCAAGGTGTTCTACGAGAAGGTCCCCGCCGGCGATACCTACACCGTCTCTCATTCGTCCACCAGCTACGTCTATGACACGCGTGGCACTCTGCGCTTGAGTCTTGGCCATTCCCTGACCGCCAAGGAATGCGCCGAAGACCTGGTCACCCTGATGGAGATTTGCTAATGGCTGTTTCACTGCAACCTGCCAAACGTACGCTGGCCGTTCTGGCCATGATGGGCCTGGCCTTGCCGGCCCTGGCCCAGACCACCGTGAGTGATGCCTGGGTTCGCGCCAGCGTGCCGCACCAGCAGTCCACTGGCGCGTTCATGACGCTGACTGCCGACACCGACAGCAAGCTGCTCAGCGTGGCCTCGCCGGTCGCCAAGACCGTGCAGATCCACGAGATGAGCATGAAGGGCGACGTGATGAGCATGGGGGAGGTCAAGGCCGTCGACCTGCCCGCCGGTAAAGCGGTCTCCCTCGACCCTAACGGCTACCACGTGATGCTCATGGGCCTGACCCAGCAGGTCAAGGAAGGCGAGCAGGTGCCGCTGACCCTGACCATCGAAGATGCCAAGGGAACAAAGCAGACCCTGGAAATCCAGGCACCGGTTCGCCCGCTGGGGGCTGAAGCCGGGCATGATCACGCGCACATGCACTGATCGGTGGCATGGGCTGCCGCGCAGCCCAACGCGACACAAGGCCGCTCCCACCGTGTGGGCGCGGCCTTGCTACATAAAAGGGGCGCCAAAGCGCCCCGATCGACTTTACAAATACTGCTCAGCTACGAAACCTCGGCAACGGTCGCTCGATGGTCAGCGAGGTCAAGGTCTTGCGTACCTGGGCGTCTTCGGCCTCCAGTGCCTTGAGGCTGGCGCGGATCTTGCCAGCCGCGGGCACATCGCCCTGCCGGTCGATCCAGTCGGCAATCTCCTTGCAGGCACTGCTCAGACAGGCTTGGCGCTGGTTCATCAGCGTCAGGAGGGTGGTGAGCTCTCTATCGGACATGGCAGGTTCCTCCGTTCAGCCCTTTCAGTGTAGCAGGGGGTGGGGCTCCTGCCTGATGTGGTGGCTGGGTACTCACTGCGCATCAGCACCCTCACGTCTCGCGCGATGCACAACGACTGCATTATCCATTGAATGGCATATACACACAGCTTGGGTAAGACGGTCTTCATCCTCTCTATATGGGTCTTGGTCGGAGTGCGAGGCGCCTGTTGGAGTTGGTATAGGGCAGGTGCTGTTTACAATATTTTGTATGCGTGGGAATTTTCATACAAGTTTGGCTTCATGATTTTTCCTGTTACGGCTTCGTCGTGGATTCATGTTGTTTTTATGGGCTTATCAAACTACGGTTTATTTGCTCGGTCATTGCTGGGGAAACAAAAATCATCAAGTGCTAGAGAGGATGTTTAACATGAAATCAGCAAATTCGTGTTGGGTAGAGAAGGCGTGACGGGGTTGTTCCTGCTTTGCGAATCTCATCTTTCCTACCATACCCATCCCGAGAATAGTTACATCAGTATCGATGTCTACACCTGTGGCAAGAGCAATGCGTCTCGACACGCCTAGGCGGGACATCAGTGAAGACGAACTGATCTATGTGACGGCTTAGGGAAGGCGAAGCGGCATGCGTGGATTGAACTTGAATGCGGGTACCCGGGCGCTGGCGACCGGCTACTTCTTTTCCAAATGGGCGGCGGTTGGCTACGTTTTCTCGCTGCTGGCCACGGGTACCGTGCTGGGCGGCCTGCTCTACACCAGGTTCAATCGACACACCTCGGCGCGTCTTGTGTTGCGCTATTGGGGGCTATATGGCGCGTTGTTTTTCATCGCTGCCGTGGCGCTTCAGTTCAACACCTGGCTGTTCCTGTTGGTACTGTTCTTTGTGGGGTTCATCGGCGCCTTTGTCGATATTGCCATCGTGACCAATATCCAGTGCTTGTCGAACGAGCAGGAGGTCGGGCGCAACTTCTCGCTGTACTACTTCACTGCGGTAATCGGTGATGCCTTTTCAGGGTTGATTGCCAGCGTCGTCTATTTCCTGGTCGGCCCGGCCACCTTCGTTGGGATGACGTTCATGCTGGTTGTCGCTCCCCTGCGCTGGAATATCAAGAAAGGAGCTCCGGATGAGCATCAGGATCGTGCATAGTGCTGTTATTAACCTTTGAAACCCCTGCACAAGGCCTGGAGCCAGAGGTCTTCCTGGGGCTGTGCAGACGGATTTGGGAGACCAAGCGCCAGGGGCGTGCAGTGCGTTTGGTGGGCATTGCGGTCAAGGTGCGACGCAAGGCATTGACCCATCTGCAGTTGGAGCTGCCTTTTTGAACTGTGTGACCGGGTGCTAAACGAACCGACACGCCTGCCGATACGCCCCCGGCGTCACGCCATAGGCCTGCTTGAATTGCCTGCTGAGGTGGCTCTGGTCGGCAAAACCCAGGGCGAAGGCGACTTCTGAGGCGGGGAGGCCGCTCTTGAGCAGCTCTCGGGCGCGGGACAGGCGGCGCTGCTTGAGCCAGGCGTGGGGTGGCAGGCCGGTGGCCTGGCGGAACACCCGGGCGAAGTGGAAGGGGGAGAGGTTGACCGCTGCGGCCAAGGCTTCGAGCGACGGTGGGTCGGCCAGCTGGCTTTCGAGCAGTTCGCGGGCGCGGGCCACAGCGCGCGGTTCGTTGCCGGGGGCGGGCGCCTCGGCGCCGTGGCCATGGCGTTGTACCAGCGCCAGGACTGCCTGGCGCCAGGCGGTCTGTTGTTCCAAGGCGCTTGCGTCGGACTCCGACAGCCGATGCAACTCGCTGAACAGGGCGGCCAAGGCGGGGTCCTGGATCACGCTGTCCTTGAAGTGCGGCATGCCATGGCGACCCAGCTCCAGCTCGTCGAGCACGCCGGTGACCCGTTCGTGCTCGGGGTAGAAGCCACGATAGCGCCAGCCTGCCTCGTGTGCCGTGGCGCCGGTGTGCAACTCGTCCGGGTTGATCAGCACCATGCTGCCCACCGGTGCCAGGTGCTCGCTGCCACGATGCCAGAATCGCTGGGCGCCGGACTCGATCACAGTGAACACGTAGCCTTCATGCACATGGGGGGCGAAGCGTTGCTGGAAATACCGCGCGTGCAGCATTTCCACATCGCCCAGTGCCGGGGCTTGCCAGAGGTGGGTCTGTTCGCGCGGGGGCGTGTTCATGCCAGCCAGCTGCGCAGGAGGAAGAAGATCAACATGCTCACCAGCATGCTCAGCAACACACTGCGGGTCAACAGCACCAGGGCGATGGCCACCAGTGAGCCGAGCAGGTAGGGGTTGGTGAGGCTCAGGTCCAGTTGATGCCCAGGCAGGAAGATGATCGGCCCGCAGATGGCCGTCAGCATGCCAGGTACGGCGAAGCCCAAGAATTGCCGGGCATTGGAGCTCAGGCGCAGGGGCAGGCGCGGTTCCAGGAAAGCGTAGCGGTTAAGAAACACCACAAGGCCCATGGCGAAGATCAGCAGCCAGGTCATGAGCGGCCTCCGGTGAGTTTCTGGCAAGCGAAGCCGGCGCTCATGCCCAGCAGGCCGGCGGCGACCAGAGCGGTCTCCCAATGCCAGTGGCTGAACAGCACCGAACACAACAGCGACACCGCCACGCACACCACTGTCGGCAGGTTGCGCACCAGCGGTGCGATCAACGCGACGAACGTGGCGACGATGGAAAAGTCCAGGCCCAGCTGGTCCAGGTGTGGAATGTTCTGGCCTAGCAGGATGCCGGCCAGGGTGAACAGATTCCAGGCCACATAGAACGTCAGGCCGACGCCCAGGGCGTACCAGCGGTTGAACTGCTGTTGGTCGTAGCGGCTGGTCAGGGCAAAGAATTCATCGGTGAGCAGAAAGCCCAGCCCCAGGCGCCAGCGCAGCGGCTGGCCGGACAGCACCGGACGCATGCTCAGGCCGTAGAGCAAATGTTGGGAGGTCAGCAACAAGGTTGTGAGCAGGATCGAGAACAGGTTGGCACCGCCCTTGAGCATGCCGATCGCTACCAATTGCGCGGCCCCTGCGAAAACGATGGCCGACAGCCCTTGGCCCTCCCAGGCGCTGAGGTTGGCCTCGATGGCCATGGAACCGGCGAGCAGGCCCCAGGGGGCTACGGCCAGGGATAAGGGCATGATGGCGATGGCGCCATGGAGGAATGCTTGGCGGGCGACAGGTGGGCTGCAGGGCATGGTGGTGACTTGAATCGGCAAGGCAGTCCAGCATGCCAGAGCGGATGGGGCATGGCTTGAACATTCTTGCTGCCTGCCCCTTGCTAAGCGAGTCTAGCGTTTGCTGGTCAGGTGTCGTTGGGCTGCGGCGCAGCCATTGATGTCCACTGCCTTTTGCAGCAAGGTCTGGCGTTGTTGAGGATCGAGGTCGCCGAGCAGACGATACACCTCCGCCTGGTAGTCCCGCTGGCGCCCCCACTGCATTTCCAGGCCTTGGGGTTGACTGCGGTTGCAGGCCAGCCGTATCGCAGGCTGAGGGTAATAGGCGGCATAACGGGTGGCCATGCTGGGGATCGCTTCCAGCGCCTGACGGTAGGCGGGGCTTGCGTTGTAAGGCGGGCACCAGGTCGCGATCGCCGGGGCGGGTGGCGCGAATCCTTGTTGCAGGCTGGCTTCGAGCAGCGGGCAGGCCGCATCCGGAATTTGCGCCGTCGGCAGGTAGGTCATGTAGTACAGCGCCAGGCGGTACTGGGCGACCGGATGGTTGAGTGCCACCGATTTTTTCAGCAAGGCCACGGCGGTGGGCAGGGTTCGCGCCAGGGCCTGGCCTTGGCGGCTGAGTTCCGGGTCGCTGCCAATCGAGGTGCGCAGTGGGCTGGGGCTGTCGTCCTGGAGGTCGGCCTGCTCCAAGAGGGGCAGGGCCTGGCGGTAGAGCAGATCGGCATGGGGGTCGATCTGTACTTCCAGCGCTTGGGCGTCGAGCGCCAGCACGGCCATGAACAACGGCGACCAGAAGAAGGCGCGGTTCACAGGTAGGCCTCGCAGGCGGACTGGCCAGGGTGGGCCAGATACGGCAGGACGGCTTCGATCATCATGGCAGTTACGCATGTACCTCAAGCGAATCAAGAGCGACGACGCCGTATTCTAGCCACCCAACGCTGCCTGCCGAAAGGCCAATCCTGTTTTGTCAGACTAGCCTGACGGGCGGTGGTCGATAATTGGCGTGCTTTTCCTGGGCCAGCCCGAGCTTGGCGGTGATCACCTTGGCCAGTGCACTGTTGCCCAAGTCGTTGAAATGCAGGCGGTCGACGAACAACGGTTGGTCGAACATCGCGCAACTGCTGAGCATGCAGTTCATGTCATAGCAGGGCACCTGCGCGGCCTGTTGCTTGATGCGTCGAAAGAAGTCCGTGTGCAACTGGCTGTCGAAGACGTCGGCCAGCAGGCGGTCGAAGTTCGTCGGCTGGCGTTGCAGGTGCTGCAGCATGAGCTGCTCGCCCTGTGGAATGGCCTCCCGGCACCAGGGCAACAGGGGCTGAAGGATGAAGGTGAGGGTGGCATAGCCACCGCCCAGCAGGCGGTCCCACTGCTGCAGGCTGCGGCCGATGGTGTCGGCGGCGCGTGCCAGGCGTTTGTCGGGGGGCGACAGCTTCCAGGCGGGGGCCGGCGATTGTCTGCGAGGCGCCAGGGCTTGGCCCAGGCGGCGCCAGAGCGACTCGCCGGGTGGTGGATGGGCGGTGTGCACGCCTTCGTTGAAGCTGTTGAGCAGGTCCTGGTAAGCCAGGGCGTGCCCTTGTTCGTGATCGCCCGCCAGCACTTCGCCCAACGCCTCGTGTGCCACGGTGTTCAGGCCGCTGAGTACGACTACGTGGCCGACCTCTGTGAAGCGATGTTGGTGGGTCAGGAACATCAGCAGTTCCTGAGTGGCATTGAGGCCGCAGCCGGCCAGGCTCAGCCAGACCTCGCCGGTCAGCGCCGACAGGTAGGAGGCGATCGTGTGTTTGTCGGAGCTGGCGCCGATGCCCAGGGTGGTCGAACCACCTACCAGCAGATTGACCCGCTTGACGCCGCTGTGCTCGGTCACCGAGCAGCGTCTGTCGGCACAATGGCTGTAGCGCATGCCATGGCTGTCGGTGTTGATGGTGCCGGAGCGATAGCCTCGTTCATGCATGTAAAGGGTATGCGGTGCGCGACGGCTGCCCAGTAGCAGGAAGCGCTGATAGTCCTGCTGCAGGGGAAGAGGGCTGCCCTGGACGTTCGTGTCATGGTCGATCGGTCTCATGGGCGCTCCTTTGGCACGCGAGGTCGAGGGTGGCGCGGTTCAGCCGGCCAGCTCCTTGATGTTGTAGGCCAGTCCGGCAAGGGCGATCAGCAACAGGGCAATGCCCGAGGCAAGTGTGATGATGCGGTTGCTGCGTTGCGAGGCGATCTTGCCGATGGCGAATATGTACAGGCTGAGCACGGCGAAATCGATGGCAATCCATAATAGCGACAGCACCACCATGCTCTTGCCGAACGATTCGGTGATCTGGATGAACTGCGGGAAGAAGGAAATGAAAAAGATGATGTCCTTGGGGTTGGAGATGCCCACCATGAACCCTTGGAGCAGCCCGCCGCGTCCAGGCTGTTCAGGGGCCTGCGCTGGCACGTCGAGGGCTGGCGCTTGCAGCGCTTCCCGAAGGGTAGTGATGGCGATGTAGGCGATGAACAGGCAGCCCAGCAGGCTCATGCCGCTGAGCCAGGTCTTGTCGACCGCAGCGCTGGTCATGATGATCCAGGCAGCGGCGGCGATCAGGACAAGCGAAGCCCAATTGGTGCCGATGGCGGTCGACAGCGCCTTGCGCGAGCCTGAGGTAGCCGCGGTATTGACGATCAGTGCCACCACTGGGCCAGGGGTGGCGATCAGCAGCAGCACGGTGAGGGCATAGGTGGCGGTGAGTGCGGTGTTCACGGTCAGTTCTCGATCAGGGTTTCAGGTGTTGCATGCGCATGGAATGGGCAGCGCGAAGGGTTGAGCGAGCCCGGTTCCTGGAGTTGATACTGGCGCCATTCGAAATTGTCCTCCTGGCCGAAGAAGCCCAGGGTATCGGGGACGACGCCATCGTTGTAATGGCGTACCCGCTCGCGAATGCGTGCACGGATGCGACGGCCGCTTTCGGTGGCGGCGCTGGCGACCTCGTCGAAGCTCTCCCGCGGGTTGATGACGAAGGCGATGTGCGCGCCCAGGTTGCGGCTTTTCATCTGCCGGTGGGCCGGGAAATTCATGTTGATGAACAGCGCCATGCCAGCGAAGCAGAACGACCAGCCGCTGTCATGAGGGTCTGTGGGTAGCGTCCGAGGCCAGGGTTGCGGGTCCAGTTCATGGACTTGTTGCAGCACCGACCAGGCCAGCGCCTGCTGTTCGGCCAGCGTGCTGTCTGGCTCGGTTTCGAGAAACACCAGCAAGGGGTTGCCGATGCGCTGCCTGAGCGGGATCGGTTCGAGGATGCTCACGTAATCGGCGAGCCCTCGGGCAATGTCTGTCGCCAGTTGCGTCGCGCGCGCGAAGACCAGATGGCAGGTGCCGGCGGCGACCGCCTTGCGGCCGAACAGGCAGGGAAAGTCGGGATGGCCGAGCAAGGTACGAAACTGTGCGAGGGTTTGATACGCCCAATGTTGGCATTTTTGGATATGTTCAGCGGCCAGCTCTAGCGCATCCAGGCGATAGCAATTTCCATAACCCGTAAACATGGTGTCCCCAGAGATTCAGTGACATCTAAGCAAGATGTATGCGGTTTCCATTGTAAATTTGTGATTTAACAGCATTTTCTGAGAACCCTCCGACGTTGTAAAACGTGTGGAACTATGACCTACTATTAGTCTCACTCATGCTTTGGGCAGGACCATGTCAGAACGGATTCAAGCACTCCACGCCTTACGCGCCTTCGAAGTGGCCTCGCGCTACGGCTCCTTCACCCGAGCAGCCCAGGAGTTGGCCTTGACCCAGGGAGCGGTAAGCCATCACGTCAAGACCCTAGAGGCCATGTTCGGCTGCGACCTGTTCGAGCGGCGCGGACCCAAGCTGCGCCTGACCGAGCATGGCCGGTTGCTGGCCCAGGAGCTCAAGGTGGGTTTCAAGATCATCGAAAACGCCTGCGCCTTACTGCGTCAGGACCGCTACGGCCTTCGTCTGAAGGCGCCTTCGACCCTCACTGTGCGCTGGTTGCTCAAGGCGCTGGATGGCTTCAAGAAAATCGACAATAGCTGCACTGTGCAGTTGTCGAGCGTCTGGATGGACATCGACACGGTGGACTTCTATTCCGAGCCCTACGACTGCGCCATCCTGTTGGGCAATGGACGCTTCGCCGCGGATGTCGAGAGCCTGAAACTGTTCGACGAGTGGCTGATCCCGGTGTGCCATCCTGAGTATCTTCAAGGCGCTGAGCCGGGGCTATCTGCGCTGCAGCATTGCGACCTGTTGCACCCCTCGCCGGATCGGCGCGACTGGCGGCGCTGGCTGGCGCGGATGGACGCCCAGGACATCAGCATCGACCAGGGACAGGTTTTCGACACTCTCGACCAAGGTATATCGGCGGCCCAGCAGGGCCTGGGCATCTCGGTGGTCGACCTGGTGCTGGCCAGCGCCGACCTGGCCGCGGGCCGTCTGGTGACGCCGTTCAAGCACGCGGTGGCCACAGGTGATGGCTATTACATGACGTGGCTCAAGTCCAGCCCCAAGGCGCGCCACATGCAGCGCCTGCGGGACTACTTGCTCAGCCAGGTGCCGCCACTGGCTCACAAGGACATCGATTACCTCTACGGCTGATGACAAGCCCAGCGTACGGATCGGGCGCGCCCTGGATTGAATGGCCCCATGCAATCAAGACAGTCGCTCCCGTCCCGGCGCGGTAGAATGACGCTTTGCCAACGAACATGATCGAGGTCGACGCGGTGCAGTTGCAGCAGGGCTTTGTCCTCACCCGCCATTGGCATGACACGCCCGAGGGCACCTGCGTGGAGTTCTGGCTGGCCACCGACCAGGGCCCACGGCAGTTGCGTCTGGCGCCGCAGGTGTCGGTGGCGTTCATCGCAGCCGGGCAAGGCGAGCACGCGCGGCTGTTGCTGGGGAACGAGCAAGGGGTCGAGCTGCGCCCGCTTGGCTTGCGCGACTTCGAACAGCGTCCGGTATTGGGCCTGTATTGCCGGCAGCACCGTCAATTGATGCAACTTGAGCAGCGCCTGCGCAGCGCCGGCATCGAGGTTTTCGAGGCTGACATCCGCCCACCGGAGCGCTACCTGATGGAGCGTTTCATCACCGCGCCGGTGCTCTTCAGCGGTCAAGCCGATGCCCAGGGCGTGATCTGCGATGCCCATCTCAAACCCAACCCTGACTACCGCCCTGCGTTGCGCCTGGTGTCGTTGGACATCGAGACCAGCGAGCGCGGCGAACTCTACAGTATCGCCCTGGAAGGCTGCGGCCAGCGGCAGGTCTATATGCTGGGGCCGGCCAACGGCGATACCCGCGAAGTGGATTTCGACCTCGAATACTGCGAGGACCGCGCCCAGTTGCTTGAGCGCCTCAACCAGTGGTTCGCACGCCATGACCCGGACGCGATCATCGGCTGGAGCCTGGTGCAATTCGACTTACGCCTGCTGCATGAGCATGCCGCGCGTCTGCAGGTGCCGCTGACCCTGGGACGCAACGGTGCGCCGCTGACTTTGCGCGCCCATGGCAGCCGCAACCACGTGTTCGCCGATGCCCCAGGCCGGCTGTTGATCGACGGCATCGAATCACTGCGCTCGGCCACCTGGAGCTTTCCGTCGTTCAGTCTCGAGAGTGTCGCCCAGACCCTGCTGGGCGAGGGCAAGGCCATCGACTCGCCCTACCAGCGCATGGACGAAATCAACCGCATGTTCGCCGAGGACAAGCCTGCGCTGGCGCGCTACAACCTCAAGGACTGCGAACTGGTCACGCGCATTTTCGCCCATACCCGTCTGCTGGAGTTTCTCCTGGAACGCGCCACAGTCACGGGCCTGCCGGTCGATCGCAGCGGTGGTTCGGTGGCAGCGTTCTGTCATTTGTACATCCCGCCCATGCACCGGCTGGGGTATGTCGCGCCGAACCTGGGCAGCCGCCCGGACGAAGCCAGCCCCGGCGGCTTTGTCATGGATTCGCGCCCTGGGTTGTACGATTCGGTGCTGGTGCTCGATTACAAGAGTCTGTATCCCTCGATCATTCGTACCTTCCTGATCGATCCGGTGGGGCTGGTCGAAGGCCTGGCCCAGCCGGACGATGCGCATTCGGTGGAGGGATTTCGCGGGGCCCGGTTCTCCCGTACCCGGCACAGCCTGCCGGCGATCGTCGAGCGGGTCTGGCAGGGCAGGGAGGCGGCCAAGCGCGCAGGCAATGCGCCGTTGTCCCAAGCACTGAAGATCATCATGAACGCCTTCTATGGCGTGCTGGGTTCCAGTGGCTGCCGGTTCTTCGACTCCCGGTTGGCATCGTCGATCACCATGCGCGGTCATCAGATCATGCGTCAGACCCGGGCGCTGATCGAAGCCCGTGGCTTCGATGTGATCTATGGCGACACCGACTCCACATTCGTCTGGCTCAAGGGGACGCACAGCGAAGAGGCCGCCGCGCGTATCGGCCGTGAGCTGGTAAACGAGGTCAACCAGTGGTGGCGCCAGCACCTTGAGACAACCATGGGCCTGGACAGCGCCTTGGAGCTGCAGTTCGAAACCCACTATCGACGCTTTCTCATGCCGACCATCCGCGGTACCGACGAGGGCAGCAAGAAGCGCTACGCCGGCCTGGTCCGCCGCGCCGAGGGCCAGGAGGAGATGGTCTACAAGGGGCTGGAGTCGGTGCGCACCGACTGGTCACCGCTGGCCCGGCAGTTCCAGCAGGAGCTGTATGGACGTATTTTCCGCGGCCAGCCCTATCGGGACTATGTGTGCGATTTCGTGCGACGCACTTTGGCCGGTGAGCAGGATGACTTGTTGGTCTATCGCAAGCGTCTGAGGCGTCCTCTGGCCGACTACCAACGCAACGTGCCGCCGCATGTGCGCGCCGCGCGCTTGGCCGATGAGTACAACAGCCGCCTGGGGCGAGCGCAGCAGTACCAGAACGGCGGCTGGATCAGCTACGTCATCACCACGGCCGGTCCCGAGCCGTTGGAAAACCAGCAGTCTCCGATCGATCACGAGCATTACCTGTCGCGTCAGTTGCAGCCAGTGGCCGACGCGATCCTGCCTTTCGTCGGTGATGACTTCGGCACATTGACCGGTCGGCAACTGCTGTTGTTTTGAGGTGGTAGCTATCTAGCGTTCCTTCGCCAAGCCAGGCGCCTAGCCTTGTCGCTCCAGTCAACCAGGAGATGGACATGGGCGGCGAGTGCAATGAACCGCAAGTGAACGAAGCAACGCAGCTGGCAGCGGAGCGTGCCTATCAGGATGGCTTCATCGCCGAACGCCTGCCGCTGTGGATGAAGTCGGCGACACCGCAGCAACGGGCTCGGTTTGCAGATGCGATGGACGAAAGCGTGGTGCTGCGTTCGCATCTCAAACACGTGCTGGGGCGGATCGAGGCGCTGGACGGCTTTATCAAATCCAAGCTGCAGGCCGCATTGCGAGCGCGCTATTCGGCTCAGTTCAATCTTCATCAGTGGAGCTTCATCGGCGGGTACCCGGAGCTTGTGATCTATGCCCAGCCCGTTGGCGTCCACCTGACCAAGCAGCAGTACGACCAGCGTTCGCTTCTGGAGGTGGCAGTACGCAACTTCACCGCTGAGGAAGCCGTAGCGGGCGGGCAACCGCGCGGCAATCGCTTGACCAGCGCCAGGCAGGGCAGGATCAAGGCGCCGTCTGCAACCGAGTTTGCCAAGCTGTGTCGTGAACTCGATCTTGGCAGCGCATACCAAGCGCATCTGGCCGAGGTTTTGAGCGGACCTGTGACAGACGACAAACCGGCATGGACCGTCCCATGCTTGCTGGCTGACTGGAGCCGCCATGCCATGCTGTTTGATGCCTACCAGGCCCGTGACCGCGCTGGACTGAGCGAGCGTGAGCTCGAGACGATTGCCGAACTCTGCGCGAAAGAGGGCGCGCAAAACAAGGCTTCGACCGTGACAGCGCAACGTCTGCGTCTGCTGGACTGCGACCTGCAGCAGATCGTAGTCATCGATGAGTCGCACAACGACGGAAGGTTGCTGCTCTATGTGCCTGGCGATCCAAACGGGGCCTGGAGCGCGTTCTCCAGCCTTCGCAAGCTCGCCAACGAACTGGGTAGGCGCCTACGCAGCCAGGCGTACCAGACATTCTTTCGCCGCTTCGTGCGCAGACGCGACAGTCATGCGTTCTATTCAATCGTGATTCCCGCGTACAAAGACTTGGTCATCTGGGCCAACATCAGCCTGGATGAAAGCCTCGTGCCCTATGGCACGCCGTTTTTTCAACGCCTGGCCCATGCGCGTATCGAGCAGATAAAAGATGACGCGAAGGTGCTCGTGGCGCCGGTTGAAGAACTGGACCGCACCCTGCAGCGCGAATACGACGAGCGCCTCGCTGCCGATGGCCAGGCATTGTTGTCCGCCGCAGGCCTGTTTGTGCCGGTGCTTGGCGAGGTGCTTTTGGCCGTCAGTGCCTGGGAAACGCTCACTGAGGTCTACCACGGCATCGAGGCCTGGCAAGACAACCACACACGCCAGGCATGCAAGCACCTGCTCAATGTCGTTACCGCGGTCTCGGTGGCCGGCGCCACCACCGCGGCGGTCGCTGGGGTAGAGGCCCTCTCGGCGCGCTCGAGCATCATGGACAACCTGTTGCCGGCCTATCTGGAAGACGGTTCGGCAAAGCTGTGGGCTGCGGACGTCAAGGCCTTTCGCAGTGACGTGCCACCGTCAGGCGCGACGCGCGATACAGCCGGGGTCTTCCGGTTGGGGGAGCAGGCCTGGATCGAGATGGACGGACACTACTACCGCGTGCGTCAGCGAACCCAGGACGGGCAATGGCAACTGCTGCCGCAGGCTGGGCATGGGCCGTTGTTGAGACACAACGGTGCGGGTGCCTGGCGGTTGTGGTTCGAGCAGCCGGCCCAGTGGGAAGACGTCCATTACTTGTTCCGTCGATTGGGTGGGCACTTTCGCGAGCTGGATGACGAGCGGATCGATCTCGTCCTGAGTTTCCACGGACTAAAGGCGGATGATCTGCGGGGGTTGCACGTGTATGGTCGCGCGCCGGCTTCCGGGTTGCTGGACAGCACGGTCCGTGCCCACCTGGACTTGCGCATCCGCGACATGGTCGAGCGCTTGCGCTCGGGCAAGCAGGTGGAGGATGCCTTAGCATTGCAGGGCGCCCAACGTCTTCCCGGAGCTGGCGGACTGCCTGACCAGGCATTGGCCGAGGTCGCATGGAAGGCTCGGCGCGAGTTGCTGCAGGATCTCTACGAACACATGCCCAACGGCGAGAACCTCGCCAGCACGATGTTGCGTCGAGTGTTTCCCAGTCTGCACTGGCGTGCTGCGCAAGGGTTGGTGGACGCGGCGACGACTACGGACCGGCAACGCCTACTCGACAGTGGACGTGTGCCGCTGCAACTGGCGGAATCGTCCAGAGCGTATGTACAAAACATGCGTGTGACACGCGTGTATGAAGCGCTGCACCTGGACACGCCGCAAAACGCTGATGTGGCCCGGGTCGCCATCGGCATGCTGCGCTATTTGCCCGGTGCTGCCACGGGTATCCGCTGGCGTTTGCTCGAGGGCAGTGCCAGCGGCCCCTTGCTCGTTGCGAGCGAGGAGGGGGCCACCGCCTGCGATCTGATACACGTCGAGGGTAAGTTCCTGGTCGTCGATTCTGAAACGAACCTGTTGGGCGAGCCGCATGAGTTGTTCGACGCGCTGGCCGCCGCCTATCAAGGCCAGCAAGCGGCCATGGGCATTGCCGATCCCTTTGCCCACAACCTGCGCGTGCTGCTGGCCCGCCAGGCGATCGAACGCCCCAGCGAGGTCAGGGAGCTGTTGAGCAAAGGGCAAGGCAAGGACCGCTGGTTGGCCCCGCTGCGCCAGGACGATGGCCGGCTCGGTTATCCCTTGAGTGGGCGCCTGTCCGGTAGCAGCCGGAGCCGAGGAGGGCCTTGGATGATCCAGGCGGAACTGCGGCGGATCTATCCCACTTACTCCGACGCCCAGGTCAGTGCCTGGCAAGTGAAAATGCAGCGTACCGGCAGGGACATGGCGCAGGAACTGCGTCAGCTTCGTCACGAACTCAAGACCCTGGAACAATCGCTCAATACTTGGCTCACAGCCACCACTGCGCTGTTGGAAAGGTCAGACCGCAGGCGGGTCACGGGGCAATTGCTGGCGTGCTGGCAGCGAGTCACCGACGAGCCTTCGCTGCTCAATTCGTTGGCGATCGACTATCGCTTGGAACTTAACGGCCTGAGGCCAGGATTCTTGCCCCCTCTGCCTACCCGCAGCTTCTCCCATGTTTCTGAGCTGGCGATTCTGGATATGGACTTGGCGCATGTGCCGGACTATTTCCTGCAGGCGTTTCCCAACCTCCGGACGCTGCGGGTCAGCGGCAACCGACTGTCTCGACTGCCGGCACGCCTGCATCAACTGCCGCGCCTGCGTGAACTGAACCTGTACGACAATCAAATCGCCCTGGATGACAGCCAAGTCTCTGAGCTGACTCGCTGCTCCCGCCTGGAATACATCAATCTTTCGCACAACCCTCTGGGGCTGGTGTTTTCCGTCAGCGGATTTTCCAGGCTCAGGCGACTGCTGCTGCGCAACACTTTCATCGATGTGCTGCCTCCGGGATTGCTAGAGTGCGCGGAGCTGGACTACGCGGACCTGAGCGACAATCGAATCACCCGGATACCGCCGATGTTCCATCAGGCCCCCTTGTGGCTCAGGCATCGCGTGCTGTTGATGGGCAATCCGCTGGCCGAGGACGATGTCCAGGCCTTGCGCGTGGCGTTCCAGTCCGTCAGGGGAGCCAATACCCATGCCATAGCCTGGAGCAATGCCGTTGCGAGCGCTGACCGGGACCGGCTGCTCGAGCTGTGGCATTCGATCGAGGCGGCCGAGGGCTCGGCTGGGCTCATGACACTTCTGCGCAGGTTGCTCGATACCGCGGATTTCCAAAAACAACCGCAGGTATTGGCCCAGCGTGTGCTGACCATGCTGAAAAACATGCACGAGCAGACTGATTTGCTCACAGAGTTGTTTACCCATGCTGACGATGACCTGACTTGCCAGGACAGTGTGGCGTTGCGGTTTCACAATTTGGAGGTGCGGATGTTGGCGGTCCAGGCCAAGGCCCAGGCCGGCACCGAGCAGGGCGCCACGACGCAGGCATTGCTTAGGCTCGGACGGCGCTTGTGGCGCCTGGAGCAGGTCCGGGATCATATCTTGAGCTTCCTGCGTGCCCAGGCTGAAGCCGGCACCCCCCTAGATGAGGTCGAGGTAATGCTGGGCTATAAGCTGGCATTGCGTGAATCGCTTGATTTACCCATCGAGGCGGGCGAAATGGCGTTTCCCGAGTATGCCCATCTGGATCCGGCCCGGGTCGACCGGATCCGTACCCAGGTTCGCGCCGCAGAACAGCACGAAGCGCTGGCCGGCTGGATGGTGGATCAGGATTTCTGGCGTGAGCACCTGTTGGCGGAAAACCCTGGGCACTTCGACAAAGGCAATGCACGGCATCACCGACAGCTTGAGCAATTGACGGCGCAGAGGGATGCGTTGACGCAGGGCGACACCCAGGCGCAGGCCTTATCGGCCCAGGTTCTGCAACAGGTGGAAAACATCGAAGACCAGATGAAACGAATCCAGAAGCTGCAAAAAGCTGACGAACGATACGAGATGCGTGTTTTGACCAACCGGGTGCTGGGGAAGGCCCCGGCCGGTGCCGGCATCGATGTCCGTTGATGCCAGAATTGCCTGCAGGTGCCGCGCTGGCTGGAGGGCTTTGGACTATGCTCAGTTAGGGGGGCCGCGGTTTCTGCAGAGGTCGCAAGCCTGGTTCGACGTGCTGCTGGTAATGGCCAGTTACCTTTCGCCTTATCACCTGACTTGTCAGGTGGTTTAGGCTCGCACGTCGGATCTTTCTCAATGATCTGTAGTCTTTGAGTTATCGAAATAAGGAGATGCGCATGCTCGTCCGGTCACTGACCCTCGCCACTCTGCTTGCCCTCGCAAGCCCTGTGTTCGCTGCGGACAGCGATGCTCCGCTGGCCAAGGAACTGGGCAAGGCAAGGCCCTTGGTCATCATCGCACCCAGCAGCGCCGACCCGACTTTGCGCGGGTTGAACGAGGCACTCCAGGACCCCGCTACCCAAGCCGCCTTCAAAGAGCGCAGCCTGGTGCTGTACAGCGTTGCCAACATGATGGGCAAGCGCGAGGACAAGAACCTCGAACAGCAGACCACCATGGCGTTGATTCGCGAACTCAAGCTCGGCGCCAGCAAGGGCACCAAGGTGATCCTGGTGGGCAAGGATGGCGAGCGGCATGTGCTCAAGGACGACGACAGCGGCGAGAAGATCGATCCGCAGGTGATCATCAAGGCCGTGGACGAACTACCTGCCAGCGAGAAGGCCGTGAGCGCGCCGGAGCCGGTGGCGGCTTCCGCGCCTGCTGAGCCCAAGTCCAAGGGCAAGGACAGCAAGCCTGCCAAGCCGGCAAAACCGGCGGCACCGCCAAAGCCGCTCGAGGACTGATCGATACAAGCGAGGCGCCGGTCGGCCTGGCGCCTTGCCTGCGTGAGCAGATGACCCTACGCTTCGGCTTGCTTGGGCTGCGTCGAAGCTTGCTGTTTCTTCGCAGGCTTCAGGCGTGTCACGCCGTACAACACCAGCGCCAGACCCGCCAACTGATACCCCGAGATCTGCTCGCTGAGGATCGCCCACGACGCGAGCATCGTCAGCACCGGTCCCAGATTGCCCACCGCTGCGGTATGGGTGGGGCCCAGGCGCTGGATCGCCAGGGCCACCCAGTAGATCGGCAACACCGTGGAAAACACCGCCATCAGCCCCGCATGTATCCAGATCGCCAGTGGCTGCTGCCACAGCTGGCCGATGTCCGCCACCAGCAGGTAGTGCGCCAGCACCATCAATGACGAGGCGATGCCGCAGAGCCCAGCCAGACGCATCGAGCTCATGCGCTTGAGCATGATGCCCGTACCCGAGTAATAGAGCGCGTAGCTCACCGCACTGGCCACCACCCACAACGATCCCAGCACCACTTGCTCGCCGACCCCGGCCACACTGACATCGTGTACGAAGGCGATGCCCAGGCCCAGGTAACACAAGCCCATGGCCGTCAGGGTCCGCAGGGTAGGGCGCTCGCGCAGGGCGATGGCCTGGAACACCAGCACGAGCGTGGGATAAGTGAACAGGATCAGCCGCTCGAGGCCGGCGCTGATGTACTGCAGACCATAGAAGTCGAACAGGCTCGCCAGGTAGTAGCCCAGCAACCCGAGCCCGGCCACGCGCAGGCCGTCCCCAAGCCCCAGCTTCGCAGCGGACTGGCCACGGCTGAGCCAGGTCAGCCAGGCGAACAGCGGCAGTGCCAACCCCATGCGCATGGCCAACAGGGTGATGGCGTCCACCGGACCTGCGGCATAGGCCAGCTTGACGAAGATGGCCTTGAAGCTGAATCCCAAGGCCGCCAGCACGGCATAGACACCGCCGTTGTGAATCGCAGTCTGAAGGCGAAGGTGCAAACGCGTCATGGCAAAGTCCAGGCAATTGAAGGCAGGACTTATTCTGTACAGAACGGGTTGTGGCTAGAATCGCTTTTTCTCGAACATGGCTTTCGCTTTTGGAGAACGCACAAGGATGCACTTCGACTTGCCCGATCTGCGCCTGTTTGCCGCAATTGCCGTTACCGGCAGCCTGAGCAAGGCGGCGGCGACCATTCCGGTGGCGGTGTCCGCTGCCAGCACCCGCCTGCGCCTGTTCGAGTCTCGCTGTGGCTTTGCCCTGTTCGTTCGCAAGGCTGATGGCATGCAACTGACCCCCGCTGGCCGGCTGGTACTGGAGGCGGCCCGTGGTGTGCTGGGGGAGGCGCAAAAGCTGCAGGACACCTTGAAGGAGTTGGCAGGGCAGCGGCGCATCACGCTGCACCTGGCGGCTTCCACCGTCAGCAACAGCACGCTGTTGCCGGCGGTGCTCGGACCCTTTCTGGCCGACTACCCTGAGGTCGACCTGCAACTGGTCGAGCACAAGAGCATCGATGTATTGCGCGTGGTGCTGGCCGGTGAATGCGAGTTAGGGGTGTATGACGGCAACCTGATCGACGAAGGCATCGTCTCGCTGCCGTTTCGCAACGAGCGCCTGGTAATGCTGGTACCAGTGGATCATCCCTTGGGCGGGCGCGAACAATTGCGCTTGGTTGATGCCCTGGGTTACCCGTTTGTGTGTCTGCCGGCAGAGCGGGCGATGCAGCGCTTCGTCGAGGAGCTGGCGATGAATCTGGCCATGCCGTTGAAGGTGCGTGTGCGTGCGCCGAGCTTCGAGGCCATCGCTCAATTGGTGGCCCAGCGCGCGGGTATCGCCATGCTGCCGGAAACCGCCGCTGTGCGCGCCGAGCAGGAGCTGGCGGTTCGCAGGGTGATGCTGGAGGAGCGCTGGGCCACCCTGGAGCTGCGTATCTGTTTTCGTGACTGGGAGCGCCTGAGTTCTCATGGTCGGCAATTGGTCAGCTATCTCTCGACGGCGTGAGCCCACCGGATCGGCGACTGACATGTTGATGTTTCGCCGCCCGCGAGGCGCTTTTGAAAGGACCCTCCAGTCGGTAGCGACCTGCTAAAAGTGCATCCGAACGCTTACAATCCACGCCCTTCAATACGATCGCTCAGGCCTGTCCGCTCATGGCTCTAGACCCCCTCACGATGTTGACCATCAGCATTGCCCTCGCGGCTGCGGCTGCTTTGTACCTGGCGGTCGAGTGGCGCACCGTGCGTGCCACCTCGCTGCTGTTCTGGGCCGCTGGGTTCGCCACCATCAGTGTGGGGTCGACCTTGGCATTGTTGCGCGTCAGTGGGCTGATGCTCGTCGGGGTGTGGTTCGCCAATGGCTTGCTGGTGTTGGCGCATTGGTTCTTTCTCGTGGGTGTGGCGCGGTTTACCGAGATGCGGCTTTCCCGTGGCTGGTACCTGTTGCCCGTTGTCTGGCTGATGCTGTTGCTGCTGCCTGAAAGCCCGCAGTGGTCGAAGGTGATGTTGCTGGCCAACTCGCTGCTGGTGGCCTTGCCCACCCTGTGGGCCTGCGTGCTGCTGCGGCCCCATGGCAAGTCGTTGCGCGTGGGGGCGGTGCAGCTGCGTTATGTGCTGCTGGCCCACGGCATCTTCTACCTGGCCAAGATGATTCCGCCGTTGGTGCCTGGGACGCTGATCGATCTGGCGGCCTTGCGTGGCGCGATCATCCAGGTGTCGCTGGTCGAGGGCACGATGGCGATCATGCTCATCGCCTTGTCCATGACTGGCACCGAGCGCCACCGACGCGAACGGCAGATCGCCCGGCTGGCGGCGCGCGATCCCTTGACCGCCCTGTATAACCGGCGCGCCTTGGAGGCACGCGCCCCGCGTCTGCTGGATGACGTGGCAACGGACCGCCCCGGTGCGCTTTTGCTGATCGACATCGACAACTTCAAGATGGTCAACGACCTGCATGGCCATACTGCCGGTGATCGCCTGCTGGTTGCATTGGGCGAGATGATTCGCGCCTCGACCCCCGCCAGTGGCTTGGCCGCCCGGTTGGGCGGCGATGAGTTCGTCATCCTGCTGGGTAACGCGACCCGTGAAAAAGTCGAAGGGTTGGGGAGCGTTTTGCGCGAGCAGTTCCATCGGATGACCGCGCAGACGTTCGCTACGCCTGCGGCGGTCACCCTCAGCATCGGCGTCAACCTGTTCGATCGGGCGCCTGCCAGCCTGGCGGCACTGATCGAACAGGGTGACGTTGCACTCTACGAATCCAAGCGAGGCGGGCGTGACAGCATCCGCCTGGTCGATCGCACCCAGCCTAAGGCATAGCGAAGGGTCGTCTCGGCATCGGAACCGCATCGGCCCGGTCGGGCCGGCGTTTTTCTTCTTCAGCCCACCCGCAACCAGAGCGCCGATGCGTCGTCGCTCATCTTGAACCGTGGATAACGAACGCAGGCGGCATCGTCGCGCTCGATCTGCCGTAGTCGCAGCGCAAGTTCTGCCAGGCCCTGCTCGCGCAGCTGGGTCATGAAGGTGTGGGGCGTGCAGGCCCGGTAGGTATCGAACAGGGCCGCGAAACCATCGCTCATCAGCACCAGGTCGTCGCCGCGCCTTACAGGTGCGCGGGTGTATACGGTACCAGCCCTGGCCACTTCGGCATCGACGCTGAGCACGGCCTTGGGACGCTCCCGGGCGATGCGCCGATCTGCCTGCACGGCAGGTGTGCGCACGCCATGGGCGCCGGTGCCAGGGCCCAGGGCGAGCGCCTCGGCGCGTTCGGTTTCGCGGTCCGGCTCAGGTGTCAGGAAGGCAATGCCGTGCTCGCTGCGGTGAAGTACGACGCAGTCCGCCAGATGGGCGCAGACTACTTCGTCATCTTCCAGCGCCACCGCCGCAAAGGCCGCGCGGGGCAGCTCCCAGCCGGCGACCGGCTCACGTCGGCGGTCGCGTTCGTAGGCTGCGGCCACGGTAGCGAACACCTGTTCGCACAGGCTCTGCAACGGCCCGCTTGCGCTGACAAAGGCAGCCTGCGCTGCCGCTGCCAACCAGGCCGCGCCCCCTTGTTCACCCAGCAGACCAGGCGGGCCCAGATCGGTTGCGCCGTCGATAACCCAAGCATGACGGCTTGCACAGCCAATACGGTCGTCATTGGGAACATCGGCCTTGCCGGCCAGGTTGAGACTTTGGATCAGGTCGAAATGCATGGTGTGTCGTCTATCTCGTGAAAAAAGAAGCTTCGACAAGCGCGGCTACCTTGAGTTGTGCTGCGCCGGCGCGTTGTGCAGCCGATGCTGGTGAAGCAGCGCCAAGCGCTCGAGACTAGGCCAAATACCGTTTCAATTATGTAGGAAACCACCGTGAACCACGCTCTGACTGCGCGACTATCGCCTGGCCCATCCGCAAGCGTCTGCAACCGACGAAGCGCTGGCCCAGGCCATCGCCTGCCAGGGGTGAGGGTCTAGACTCTAACCTTTGCGATGTGATCGTGGAGGCTCCAATGCCCAGCAAAAACACCATCTGCCTCTGGTTCGACGACGATGCCCTGGAGGCGGCGACTTTTTACGCCAAGACCTTCCCCGACAGCGCAGTAGGGGCAGTGCATCACGCACCGGGCGACTACCCATCGGGCAGGGCCGGCGATGTCATCACTGTCGAGTTCACCGTGGCCGGTATTCCCTGCGTCGGCCTGAACGGGGGGACCGCGTTCAAGCACAGCGAGGCATTTTCGTTCCAGATCTGCACGGAGGATCAGGCCGAGACCGACCGTCTGTGGCAGGCCATCGTCGGCAACGGCGGCCAGGAAAGCGTCTGCGGCTGGTGCAAGGACAAGTGGGGCATCTCGTGGCAGATCTCGCCCCGGGTGCTGCTCGAGGCCATGGACAACCCAGACCGGGCCGCCGCCAAGCGCGCATTCGACGCCATGATGCAGATGGGCAAGATCGACATCGCCGGGATCGAGGCGGCGCTCAAAGGTTAGCGGCATCATGCTTTGCCGTGCCCTGGCAATAGCCCGCTGATCAGCTGGTGCGCGGTTTGGCGCAGGATGCCGGCTTGGTCCGGGTCGCCTTGCAGCAGGGCGCCGGCGAACTTCTTCGCCTGCTCCAGGGTGATGTGCGGCGGCAGCGGCGGGACATCGGGGTCGGTACGAAAATCGATCACCACGGGCACCTCGCTGGCCAAGGCCTGCTCCCAGGCGCCGGCCACGTCCTGCTCGCGTTCGACATACAGGCCCTTCAGACCGATCGAGAGGGCGAACAGGTGGTAGGGCACGTCAGGAATGTCCTGGCTGGCGGCAAACTTGGGGTCTCCCTCCATCACCCGCTGCTCCCAGGTGACCTGGTTGAGATCCTGATTGTTGAACACCGCGCAAATCCAACGTCCGTTGCCCCATTGTCGCCAGTACTTGGCCACGGTGATCAGTTCGGCCATGTTGTTCATCTGCATGGCACCGTCGCCTACCAGGGCCACCACGCAGCGCTCGGGGTGAGCGAACTTGGCTGCGATGGCGTAGGGCACTGCCGCGCCCATCGAGGCCAAGCCCCCGGACAACGAACATTCCATACCCGGGCGGATCCGCAGGTCGCGGGCGAACCAGTTGGCGCAGGAGCCCGAGTCGCACGTGATGATGGCGGCGTCCGGCAGGCGAGGCGAGAGTTCATGGACGACCCGCTGCGGATTGATCGGCGCAGCCTTGCTCAGGGCGCGTTGCGTCAGCTTCTTGTCCCACGCCTTGCGCCAACCTTCGACCTTGGTTCGCCAACTGCGGCGGGTCTTATGCTCGATCAGCGGTAGCAGGGCGTCCAGCGTCTGTGCGGCATCGCCCATCAAGTTCACTTCCATGGGATAGCGCAGGCCGAGCATGTCGGCAGCGATGTCGATCTGTACGCCGCGGGCCTGACCTTCCTCTGGGAGGAACTCGGCGTAGGGGAAGCCTGAACCGATCATCAGCAGCGTGTCGCATTCGTTCATCAGCTTCAGGCTGGGTTCGGTACCCAACAGACCGATGCAACCGGTGACCCAAGGCAGGTCATCGGGCAATACGGCCTTGCCCAGCAGGGCCTTGGCGACGCCTGCACCGAGCTTTTCGGCGATTGCGCTCACCTGCTCACGGGCCTGCAGCGCGCCGGCCCCCACCAGGATCGCGACTTTCTTGCCGGCGTTGAGTATCTGCGCAGCCTGCTGCAATGCGTCGGGGTGGGGCACGATCCTCGGTGGGTTGAAGCCTGTGCCCGAATGCAAGGTGCCATGGGCCCGTGCAGGCGACTCGTAGGGCATTTCCTGCAGATCGTTGGGCAGCACCAATGCGGTGACCCGGCGTTCGCCCAGCGCCGTGCGTACGGCGCGATCCAGCAAATGGCGCACTTGGGCCGGGGCCGTGGCCTGCTGGACGAATGCACCGGCCACGTCCTTGAACATCGAGACCAGGTCCAGCTCCTGCTGGTAATGCCCACCCAGCGCGGTGCGGGCCTGCTGGCCGACGATGGCCAACACCGGCATGTGGTCCAGGCGGGCGTCATACAGGCCTGTCAGCAAGTGCGAAGCGCCAGGCCCGGACGTTGCGATGCACACGCCAAGCTCACCTGTGAACTTGGCATGGGCGCTGGCCATGAATGCCGCCATTTCTTCATGGCGGCACTGCACGAATTCGATCGTACCGGCCCGACGCAGTGCACCGAACACGCCATTGATGCCATCGCCCGGATAGCCGAATACCCGCTTCACGCCCCATTGGCTCAAACGCTCAACCAGAAAATCGCCTACGGTGCTCGCCATCGTTCCTACCTCCATGCAAACCGTCACAGCAGTGGAACTTCCGACGACCCCCAGGGCCGGATGTTCAGATTCATTTGACAGGCTGAATGAATCCAACTGGTGGCTTGGGGAAAGTTGCGCTAACTATCTAGAGGGCTGACTTCGCTTGCGAGGCCGATCAGGCGCAGGGGCGGCAGACAGATACGCCGCACGAGCCTTGCGCACGACAGGGAGTACACAACGAGGCATCACGTCTCGCAGGAGGAAACATGAACACCACGAAGACGTTGCGATGGGCCTTGGTAGGCCTCACGTGCGGCATGCTCAGTGCCCAGGCCGCCGAGACCAAACGGGTCGACGTACTGCTGGTCGGGGGCGGGATCATGAGTTCGACCCTGGCGGTCTGGCTGAATGAGCTGGAGCCGGGTTGGTCGATGGAAATGGTCGAACGCCTGGACAAAGTCGCCGAGGAAAGCTCCAACGGCTGGAACAACGCAGGCACCGGGCACTCGGCCCTGGCGGAGCTCAACTACACACCGGAGAAGAACGGCAAGATCGACATCGCCAAGGCCATCGAGATCAACGAGTCGTTCCAGATCACCCGGCAGTTCCTCGCCTGGCAGGTCAAGCAGGGCGTGCTCAAGGACCCGCATTCGTTCATCAACACCACACCGCACATGAGTTTCGTGTGGGGTGACGACAACATTCGGTTTCTGAAAAAACGCTACGAGGCCCTGCAGGCCAGCCCCCTGTTCAAGCCCATGCAGTATTCGGAGGACCCGGAACAGATCAAGCAGTGGGTGCCGTTGATGATGGAGGGTCGTGACCCCGCGCAGAAGCTCGCGGTGACCTGGACGCCCATCGGCACCGACGTCAACTTCGGCGAGATCACCCGCCAGTACGTGGGCTACCTGCAAGGCCGACCGAACTTCGACCTGAAGCTCTCGAGCGAAGTCCAGGACATCACCCGCAACGATGACGGCTCCTGGCACGTCGAATACAAGAACCTCAAGGACGGTACCACGTCCGCCACCGACGCCAAGTTCCTGTTCATCGGCGCCGGCGGCGCCGCCTTGCCGCTGCTGCAAAAGTCGGGCATCCCTGAAGCCAAGGACTATGCGGGCTTCCCGGTGGGCGGCTCGTTCCTGGTGACCGACAACCCGGCCATCGCCCAGCGGCACATGGCCAAGGCCTACGGCATCGCCGCGACCGGCGCGCCGCCCATGTCGGTACCCCATCTGGATACCCGTGTGCTCGATGGCAAGCGCATGATCCTGTTCGGCCCATTCGCCACCTTCTCCACGCGTTTTCTAAAAGAGGGCTCGCTGCTGGACCTGTTCGCCAGCATGTCCGTGCACAACACCTGGCCCATGGTGCGCGTCGGGGTACGTGAATTCGACCTGGTGCAGTACCTGATCGGGCAATTGATGCAATCCGACGATGACCGCTTCGAGGCGCTGCAGACCTACTTCCCCCACGCCAAGAAAGAGGACTGGCGCCTGTGGCAGGCGGGGCAGCGGGTGCAGATCATCAAGAAGGACCCGGAGCTGGGCGGGGTCCTCAAGCTCGGCACCGAAGTGGTGATGGCCAAGGACGGCAGCATCGCTGGCTTGCTGGGCGCATCGCCGGGGGCCTCGACCGCGCCGCCGATCATGCTCGACCTGCTGCACAAGGTGTTCAAGGACAAGGCTGCCTCTGCGCCCTGGCAGGAGAAGTTCCGGCAGATCATTCCGTCCTACGGGATTCGCCTGAACGATCATCCTGACAAGCTCGAACAGGAGTGGGCCTACACCAACGAGTTGCTCCAGTTGGCGCCGCCGTCGAGCCACGCAGGGCAGACCGAAATCGCAGCGCCGTAGTGTGCACGATGCCCCGGGTGGCCTTGCGCCTCCCGGCGGCTTCTACTCCACGTGATTGGCCACCTCCCAGACTTTTTGGCGGAACCACCTGCGCAATGGATCGGCGTGCGTGCGCTCGTGCCAGATCTGCATCAATTCGACCCTCGGCAGCGCCAGGGGCAGCGGGTATACCGCAAGCTCCGGGTCCCGTGCCGCCGCATCTTCGGCCAGCGAACGCAGGCAGGTGAGCAGCAGGTCGGTGCCACTGACCAGGCGGGCTGGGGCAAGAAAGCTCGACAACCCCGCAATCACACGTCGTCGATGGCCTTGGGCGCGCAGCGCGCGGTCCACCAGCCCATCGAGGTCACCGGTGAGGGTGGTCAGCACATGCTCGCAGGCCAGAAACGCCTTCAGGTCCAGGCCGTCGGTCAGGTGTGGGTTGCTCCTTGCGGCCAGCACCACCAACTCTTCGCCGAGCAGACGCTGCTGGTGGAAGGTGTCCGGCAGGTCGGTGAAGAATCCGGCGATGGCCAAGTCGCACGTGCCTTTCTCCAGGGCTTCGCGCGGCAACTGGCCACGGGTGTTGTGGGTGACCAGCACCAGGTTGGGGGCCTGGCTGCGCAGTATCGGCAGCAGACGGGGCAGCAGGGTTTGCTCCAGATAGTCGGTGCTATACAGGTGCAGGCGGGCAGGGCGGGTGAGCATGTCCGCGCCGTCGCAACGTTCGTAGAACAGCTCCAGCTGCTCCACCAAGTGCTGAACCTGAGGCGCCAGCTCATGGGCGCGAGGTGTCGGTGTCAGCCCGCGAGGCGCCCGGACGAACAGCGGGTCGCCGAATTGATGGCGCAGCTTGTTCAGCTTGTGGCTCAGCGCCGGCTGGCTGAGCGCCATGCGCTCGGCGGCCAGGGACGCGTTACGTTCCTGATAGAGCATCTGGAAGACCAGCAGCAGGTTCAGGTCCTTGTTTGCGATATTCATATTTTGGATCGCTGAAATTAGATCTTTAGAATTATCGAATCATAGCGCAGTCGATAGCATGGCCTCACTGACCGATACCGACCTTGGAGTCCAGTCATGCCTATCAGCATCTTCGCCACTATTTTCCCCAAGCCCGAACACCGCGACGCGGTGGAACAGGCCCTGCGGGTGATGGTGGAGCACTCGCGCGCCGAGCCCGGCAACCTGCGCTATGACCTGTTCGTTCGTGAAGCAGACGAACTGGCCTTCGACCTGTTCGAGCTGTATGTCGACTCGGCGGCCATCGATGCACACCGCAACAGTGCTCATTACCAGGCCTATCGCGCTGCAACCGCTGACTGGGTGGCTGCACCGACCCAGGTCCGCGTTGCCCACCCACTCGACATTGACCCCTTCGCCTGAACAGGAACCTGACCATGAACAAGATTTCCACCCTGGCGCTCACGGTGGCTGGCGCATTGCTGGCCGGCCAGGCCACTGCCGCGTCCAAAGGCGAGGTGCTGGTCTTGCTGTCGAGCGAGCATCAACTGCAGCTCAAGGACGGCAAACCGTACCCGACCGGCTATTACCTCAACGAGTTCGGTGTGCCGGCCGACCAACTGCTCAAGGCCGGCTACACGCTGGTGCTGGTGACGCCCAAGGGCAATGCGCCGAGCGTCGATGAGCGTTCGGTCGACCCGCAGTATTTCGGTGGCGATGCGGCCGAGATGCAGCGTATTCACAAGGTTGTGCAGAGTCTGCCGGGCATCGACGACACCTTGTCGGTCAAGGAGGTGTTAGCGGGTGACCTGGACCGTTACGCCGGCCTGTTCATCCCCGGTGGCCATGCGCCGCTGATCGATCTTGCCAACAACCCTGACGTCGGGGCATTGCTGCGCCACTTCCATCAGGCAGGCAAACCGACCGCCGCGATCTGCCATGGCCCGATCACCCTGCTGTCGGCCCAGCAGGACCCGGTTGCCTACCGCGCGGCCTTGGCACGCGGCGAGACGCCGGCCGCCAGTGACTGGGTGTACCAGGGCTATCGCATGACGATCTTCTCGGATCCGGAAGAACAAGTGTTCGAAAGTTCGCTCAAAGATCAACGCCTGCAGTTCTACCCGGCCAAGGCCATGGCTGCGGCGGGCGGCGACATGAGCTACGCGAAGGCCTGGGCGCCCCATGTGGTCATCGACCGTGAGCTGATCACCGGACAGAACCCGTTCTCCGACAAGGCGCTGGCCAAGGCATTGGTGGAGAAACTGGACGGTGCCAGGCAGTAAGGCCAAGCCTTCGGTGCCGGCGGTGGCACGTGCCATGCTCGTCTAGACTTAAAGCCCGGGCCTGTTTCGCGCAGGCCCGGCAATCATCCATCCGACCACCGCCTCCCGGCCCGGACGTCGCCGACGGTGGCCTTCTTGCAGAGGAGGGCAGGTCATGGACGAGGCAAGACTTCACGAGTTCATGGGCAAGCTGGTGGGCGACATGGGCGCGGCGGCGACACTGGCCAACGTGATCCTGGGCGATGAGCTGGGGCTGTATCGGGCCATGGCCGATAGCCAACCCGTGACACCCGAGGTGCTGGCTCAGCGAACCGGCTGTCATCCACGGCTGCTGCGAGAATGGCTCAGCGCCCAGGTAGCAGCCGGCTACATGGTTCACCACGACGGTACGTTCAGTCTTCCCGAAGAGCAGGCTCTGGCCCTGGCCATCGAGGAGTCGCCAGCCTACATGGCCGGCGGCGCGTCGGTGGTAGCGGCACTGTTTCATGACAAAGACAAGCTGATCGCCGCCATGCGTGGCGATGGAGGGCTGCCTTGGGGTGACCATCATCCGTGCATGTTCAGCGGCACCGAGCGTTTCTTCAGGCCCGGTTACCGTACCTTCCTGGTGGCTGAGTGGCTACCGGCGCTGGAGGGGGTGACCGCCAAGCTGCAGGCCGGAGCCAAGGTGGCCGATGTGGGATGCGGCCACGGCGCCTCGACCATCGTCATGGCCCAGGCTTTTCCCGCGTCTCGCTTTATCGGCTACGACTACCATGGGCCCTCGATCACGACCGCCACTGCGCGTGCCGAGGAGGCGGGCGTAGCCGGGCAGGTCAGCTTTGCCCAGGCCTCGGCCAAGGACTATCCGGGGCATGATCATGACCTGGTGTGCTTTTTCGATTGCCTGCACGACATGGGGGATCCGGTCGGTGCGGCCAGGCATGCCTACCACGCGCTCAAGGACGACGGCACGGTGATGCTGGTCGAGCCCTATGCGGAGGATTCGCTGGAAGGCAACCTGAACCCGGTGGGGCGGTTGTTCTACGCGGCCTCGACATTCATTTGCACCCCCAACTCGCTGTCTCAGGAGGTAGGGTTGGGGCTGGGGGCCCAGGCCGGCGAGGCGCGGCTGCGGGCGGTGTTCGAGGAGGCGGGGTTCACGCGGTTCCGGCGGGCGACGCAGACACCGTTCAACCTGATCCTGGAGGCGCGCAAGTAGCGGGCGAGCCTGTGAGAGCGTTGCGACTTCAAAAGGAGCACCGTGCGCAGTGGGGCGTCTGTGGGCACTGGCCACACGCAGAAGGGGCGCCATCTGGCGCCCCTTCTGTTTGCTGCTTAGGCTTCAGCGTCCCAAGGACGATCGCCTTTTTCGTCTTTGATGCGGGTCGGCAGGCCCATCACGTCCAGCGCCTTGAGGAACGGCTCGGCCGGCAGCTCCTCGACGTTGACCATGCGCTTGGCATCCCATTCGCCACGGGCGACCAGCAGGGCCGCGGCCACTGGCGGCACACCAGCGGTATAGGAAATACCCTGGCTGTCGGTCTCGGCGAACGCCTCTTCGTGGTCGGCCACGTTGTAGATGAACACTTCACGCGGCTGGCCATCCTTGGTGCCCTTGACCAGGTCACCGATGCAGGTCTTGCCGGTGTAGCCCGGAGCCAGCGAGGACGGGTCAGGCAGCACGGCCTTGACCACTTTGAGTGGCACCACTTCCAGGCCTTCGGCGGTCTTGACCGGCTGCTCGGAGAGCAGGCCCAGGTTCTTCAGGACGGTGAACACATTGATGTAATGCTCGCCGAAGCTCATCCAGAAGCGGATGTTCGGCACGTCGAGGTTCTTCGACAGCGAGTGGACTTCATCGTGGCCGGTCAGGTAGAGGTTCTGCGAGCCCACCACCGGCAGGTCGTCGGTGCGCTTGACCTCGAACATTTTGTTGCTGGTCCATTGGCTGTTCTGCCAGCTCCAGACTTGACCTGTGAATTCGCGGAAGTTGATTTCCGGGTCGAAGTTGGTGGCGAAGTACTTGCCATGGGAGCCGGCATTGACGTCGAGAATGTCGATCGAGTCAATGCGGTCGAAATACTGTTGCTGCGCAAGTTTGGCGTAGCTGTTCACCACACCCGGGTCGAAGCCGACGCCGAGAATGGCGGTGATGTTCTTTGCTTGGCACTCTTCGAGGTGTTTCCACTCGTAGTTGCCGTACCAAGGCGGCGTTTCGCAGATCTTGCCCGGCTCTTCGTGGATCGCGGTGTCCAGGTAGGCGGCGCCGGTATCGATGCAGGCACGCAGCACCGACATGTTGAGGAAGGCGGACCCGACGTTGATCACGATCTGCGATTCGGTCTCGCGGATCAGCGCCTTGGTTGCCTCGACATCGAGGGCATTGAGCGAGAAGGCCTGGATGTCGGCGGGTACCTTGAGGCTACCCTTGGCCTTGACGCTGTCGATGATGGCCTGGCATTTGGAGATGTTCCGTGACGCAATCGCAATACGACCGAGCTCGTCGTTATGCTGTGCGCACTTGTGGGCCACCACCTTGGCGACACCTCCTGCACCAATGATAAGAACGTTCTTCTTCAATTTACCTTTTGCTCCTTACTGAAAGGGCCTGCCTCAGGACAGGCTGGAAACGTAGTCTTCGAAACCGAACTCGCGCACCACCTCGACGCTGCCGTCGAGCTGCTTGACCACGATGGCCGGCATTTTCAGACCGTTGAACCAGTTTTTCTTGACCATGGTGTAACCGGCGGCATCGACGAACGACAGGCGGTCACCGATAGCCAGAGGCTTGTCGAACTGATACTCGCCGAAGATATCGCCGGCCAGGCACGACTTGCCGCAGACCATGTAGGTGTGCTCGCCGTTGTTGGGGGCCATCTTGGCGTTGAGGCGGTAGATCAACAGGTCGAGCATGTGCGCTTCGATGGAGCTGTCGACCACGGCCAGGTGCTTGCCGTTG
Organism: Pseudomonas sp. CK-NBRI-02; assembly: GCF_008124495.1. NCBI lineage: Bacteria > Pseudomonadati > Pseudomonadota > Gammaproteobacteria > Pseudomonadales > Pseudomonadaceae > Pseudomonas > Pseudomonas sp. CK-NBRI-02. Next base: position 234,426 of record NZ_VSJH01000042.1, read on the forward strand.
TACAGGGTGTCGAGAACGGTGACTTCCAGCGAGGCGCTCTGGGTGATGGCTGCTTCGCCGGGCTCCAGGTAGACCTGCACGCCGTACTTCTCGGAGAAGGCCTTCAGGCGCGCGCAGAATGCGTCCAGGGCATAGTCTTCGCCGGTGAAGTGGATCCCGCCACCGAGGCTGACCCATTGGACCTTGTGCAGCAGGTGACCGAAGCGCTCCTCAATGTGCGAGAGCATCTTGTCGAAGAGGCCGAAATCGCCGTTCTCGCAGTTGTTGTGGAACATGAAGCCGGAGATCTGTTCGATCACCTTCTCGATCTTCTCAGGGTCCCATTCGCCCAGACGGCTGAACGGGCGTGCCGGGTCGGCCAGCAGGTAGTCGGAGCTGCTCACCTGCGGGTTGACGCGCAGACCGCGCACCTTGCCCTGGGACTGTTCGGCATAGCGTTGCAGCTGGCCGATGGAGTTGAAGATGATCTTGTCGCAGTTCTCGAGCATCTCCTCGATCTCGTCGTCGGCCCAGGCCACGCTGTAGGCGTGGGTTTCGCCGGCAAACTTCTGGCGACCTAGCTTGAGCTCGTAGAGCGACGAAGAAGTGGTGCCATCCATGTACTGCTGCATCAGGTCGAACACCGACCAGGTGGCGAAGCACTTGAGTGCCAGCAGGGCCTTGGCCCCGGAGTGTTCGCGCACGTAGGCAATCTTTTCCATGTTGCCCAGCAGCTTTTGTTTATCGATGAGGTAGTACGGCGTCTTGATCATTTAAAGGCCCCCGGCCAGGCCGGCCAAAAAAAGGACACGCATTGTGCCTTCACTTGCCCCGGATCGAAAGGGTCGAAGGCGCATTTCGTCCGAGTTGCACGTGTATTTGTTGTCCCTTTGCCATCAAGGCATCGGTCGCTTCGGTCAGAGGAGCCTCATCAGGGTATCTGCAGCCTCGTGGCAGACCCAGTTGAGCAGATGAATATGACCGTTGCGATCACAGGGTTTGCGCCGCCATCTGTCGGAAGGAGGGAGCAGGGCATGTGCCGTGGGGCTCGAACCTTCAGAACTGATCCATGAGGAGAACCCCATGACCAAGCATCACGAAAGCTCCCACGGTTTTGCCGACGACCCACAGAAAGTCCACGATGCCGGCCGCAAGGGCGGCACCAACCAGGACGTGAAGACCGACCGGGCAGAAAAGGCCCGGGTCGGTGGCCAGCACAGCCATGGCGGTACCCCGCGGCGCAGCGATCGCTGAGCGCCGTTCAGCCCTGGGCCGCCAGCCACGCCTGGATCTGCTCCAGCGTGGCGGTGGCCCCGCCGCAGACGATCACCAGGACATTGCGGTACGCCGCCAGGGCCTCGGGTTGGTAGGCCAAGGCCAGTGCCGCGCCGCAGGCCGGCTCGACCAGTACGCGGTGATCCAGTAGAAAACGCTCGCAGGCCTGCAGCGCGGCGCGGTCGCTGACCAGGCAACTTTCGACTGGGTGACGCTGTGCACAGGCCAGCGCCTGTTCTGCGACGCGCTTGGCGCCCAGGGAGGTGGCCACCGAAGTGATGCGTGGCAGTTCCACGGTCTGTCCGGCTTCAAGGGCTGCATGCAACGAGGCCGCACCGTCGGTTTCCACCGCCAGCACCGGCACGTCGTGCCAACCGTTGCGTTCGAGTCCTTCGACCACGCCACTGAGCAGGCCGCCGCCACCCACCGAGAGCACCACGGCATCGGGCTTCATGCCGGCGCGGGCGACTTCGTCGATCATGCTGGCATGACCGGCCCACAACAGTGGATCGTCGAACGGGTGGATGAAGGCATCGTCTGGCCCGACCAATGTCTGCGCCAGTTCGTTGGCCTCCTGCCAGGAGCTGCCGTGCACCACGACCTTGGCGTCTTCCAGGCGCAGCAGCGCCTTGGCGCGTTCGGTGGTGGTTTCTGGCACCACCACGGTCACCGGCACGCCGAGCTTGCGCCCGGCATAGGCCACAGCCAACCCCGCGTTGCCACCGGAGGACGAGACGAAGTGGCGCGCACCGCGGGCATGATGGACCTGGCAGGCATGGCCAACGCCACGCAGCTTGAATGAGCCGCACGGCTGCAGGGCTTCGAGCTTGAGCCAGACCGAGCGGCCGGCGATCAGCGAGAGAGGACGGGATTCGATCAGGGGCGTCTGGATGTGCAGGGACATGTGGGCTCTCCAAAGGGATGCTTCATTGTTCCGGCAGACGCAATCGCGGGGCAAGGGCGTTTTTTCAGGTGTATCGGGGGGGGGCCCGTTTGCGCGTTGGCGATGATCGTAGTGGGAGCGGGTTTATCCGCGAAGCAACCGATTCAGTGCTTGCGGATAAACCTGTTTCCAGCCAGGCGTTGGATCAGCCCAGTGGCGGGGTGCGCGGCGGAATCATGCGACGCGAGCCGGTGGCCTCGAAGGCGGCACCGAAGCTCAGCAGTGCATTGTCGCTGTAGGCACGGCCTGCGAAGGTCAGACCGACCGGCATACCGATGTCGGCCATCACGCCCATGGGTACGGTGACAGTGGGCACACCCAGGTGACGGATGGCCAGGTTGCCGTTGGCGACCCAGACGCCGTTGCTCCAGGCGATATCTGCCGATACTGGGTTGACGTCGGCATCGGCCGGGCCCACGTCGGCCACGGTCGGGAACAGCACCGCGTCCAGGCCCAGGTTGTCCATCCAGTCTTCCAGGTCCATCTTGCGGGTCTTTTCCAGCCCACGCAGGCCGTCCGGCAGGGTCTCGATCTGATCCCAGGTCTTCAGGCCGCGCTTGGCCATGTTGACGTACTCATCCATGCCGGCCGCCAGGTCGTCCTCACGGTTGGGCAGGGTGCCCGGGTCGTGGGGGAAGATCTGCGGGCCGTCGACGTCGGCCAGGCGGTTGAGCTTCGGATCATTGTTGGCGCGCAGGAAGTCATCGAAGGCCCAGCCGGACAGTTCCCACAGTTCATCGTGCAGGAATTCCTTGGAGACGATGCCGCGGTTGTACACCGTCGGAGCGCCCGGGCGGTCGCCTTCGCAGTTGGACACCAGCGGGAAGTCCACTTCGATCACTTCGGCACCGGCGGCTTCCAGGGCTTGACGCGCCTGCTTCCACAGGTCGATGACGCTGGCGCGGGTATTGATGCGTTGGCCGGTCGGGCCACCGATGCCAGGTTTTTCCGAGGTGCCGGCGTCAGGGTCGGCATTGATGTACATCTTCGGCACGCCAAAACGCTTGCCCTTGAGGGCGCTGGCGTCGACGGCCAGATCCAGGTAGGAAGCCGGGCGTACCGAGGACGCAGCCGGGATCGGCACCCATGGCTGTAGACGCCACAGGTCGCCACGCTTGTCGGCGTCATCGGCAACGACGACATCGAGGATTTCCAGCAGATCGGCCATGGTGCGGGCGTAGGGCACCACGACGTCCATGGTCGGCGTCAGCGGCCAGTTGCCGCGCACCGAGATGACCCCGCGCGAGGGGGTATAGGCGCACAGACCGTTGTTCGAGGCAGGGCCACGGCCGCTGGACCAGGTTTCTTCTGCCAGGCCGAAAGCCGAATAGCTGGCAGCGGTGGCGGTCCCGGCACCGTTGGACGAGCCGGAGGCGAACGGCGCGGTCAGGTAGGCGGCGTTGTACGGGCTTTCGGCGCGGCCATAGACGCCACGCTGCATGCCGCCGTTGGCCATCGGTGGCATGTTGGTCTTGCCCAGGCAGATGGCACCGGCGGCGCGCAGGCGCTCGATGGTGAAGGCGTCGCGCTGGGCCACCAGGTCCTTGAAAGCCGGGCTGCCGGAAGCGGCGGTCAGGCCTTTGACCAGGTAGCTGTCCTTGGCGGTGTAAGGGATGCCATCGAGCGGGCTCAACGTCTGGCCCTTGGCTCGGCGAGCGTCGGAGGCCTCGGCCTCCTTGAGCGCTTCAGGATTGCGTACCACCACAGCGTTCAGGGCAGTGGCGGTGTCGGCTCCGTCATAGGCGTCGATGCGGGCCAGGTAGGCCTTGACCAGCTCAACCGCCGTCGTGCGGCCGGACTCGAGCGCGTCGCGCAGCTCGGCAATGGAAACCTCAGTTACCTCGATCATGCTGTCACCAGTTATGCAGGTGGAAACTCGTGGCGCGAGTGTAGCAAGAAGCCCTTGCCCGGCGCAGGCATGCAGCGTGGCAATGGTCATTTGCACGGCGGCAGTCTCGTGCGCTGCATGCGTGCGTCAGTGCATGTGTCGAGGTCGAGTCTCAGACCGCCTCGAATGGCGTTTTTTCTGGTTTGCGAAGGCCACTACGCGCCCCATCCGCAGGCTTCGTCAGCGTCTACAGGTTCCGTAGGCGCTTGCTCGGTGGAAGCTGGCAAGCCTGCGATGGGCTGCAAGGCAGCCCAGGCATTTCATACCAAGTCTGCCGCCGAATGCCGCTCCGGCACCTGGCTTTGCTCATCCCCCCAGGTCCGGTTCACCCGGGTACCTCGCTGCACGGCCGGCCGTTGGGCGATGGCCTCGGCCCAGCGCTGCACATGGGGGTATTCATGCACAGCAAGAAACTCTGCCGCGCCATACAGGTTGCCGCGCACCAACTGGCCATACCAGGGCCATACGGCGATGTCGGCAATGCTGTATTGCTCGCCGCCCAGGTAGTCGCTTTCGGCCAGACGTCGGTCGAGCACATCCAGTTGGCGCTTGGCCTCCATGGTGAAGCGATTGATGGCGTACTCGAACTTCTCGGGTGCATAGACATAGAAGTGACCAAAACCACCGCCCAGGTAAGGCGCCGAGCCCATCTGCCAGAACAGCCAGTTCAGGCACTCGGTCCGGGCAGCTGGGGCCTTGGGCAGGAAAGCGTCGAACTTCTCGGCCAGGTACAACAAGATCGAACCGGACTCGAACACCCGCACGGGCGGCTCGACGCTGCGATCGAGCAGGGCGGGGATCTTCGAGTTGGGGTTGATCTGCACGAACCCGCTGGAAAACTGGTCGCCTTCGCCGATGCGGATCAGCCAGGCGTCGTACTCGGCGCCGGCATGGCCGAGAGCCAACAGCTCCTCCAGCAAGATGGTCACCTTGACCCCGTTGGGCGTGGCCAGTGAGTACAACTGCAGCGGGTGCTTGCCCACCGGCAGCGCCCGCTCGTGGGTGGGGCCGGCGACAGGCCGGTTGATGTTGGCGAACTGACCGCCGGACGGCGCCTCGTGGGTCCAGACCTTGGGCGGGGCGTAGGGTTTGCTCATGGGCGAAGTCTCCTGAAGGCTCGAGGTAGGCACATCGTAAGGTGGACCTGCATCTATGCCATGGGTTCGCCGCCGGGGGCAAATGCATTGTGGGGGTGCGTTGGGGGCATCACGCCATGCGCTGAAGGCGTGGCGGTATGGGCGCGGGCCCTCGCTTACAGTGGGCGGTGACGCTGTAAGCGAGGGAATGGGCTAATAGAAAGCGGCGCTCACCACGGCGCGATTACTTTATTGGCTGGCGACAGATGGTGCCTCGGAACCAATGATCAGGCCGCGTCTGGGTCCCCCCGACTGGAAACCCGGCATATTGTGGCGTCAGCATCCAACGCATGCCTGGCCCCGCTGCATCAGGTAGCCAGACCTCATATGTTAGCCAGTTGATTTGCATATAGCCCCATTCTGAGGTCGGGGTGCCCAGGGCGCGAACATTATCGCCTTTTGTCGCTTCGGCTTTTGATACTTGTACAAGTCCCAGGGAACTACAGATTTTCATCGCGTCCTTCCAAGGTTCCATATAGTCGTGCGCCATATGGAACCAGTTACTTACCTTGAAGGTATAACGGTGTGTCACTGCGCTGCCCTTGCGAGCGCCGGTAATCGTTATCGTGCCCGAGTCGGTTTCACTGGGTTGCGCAGTGAACTCGAAGTATCCATTGCTTGAGGGCGTTAGCCAACTTGCCGTTGAAGTCCATGTGTAATCCACTGGGTCGGCGCCGTTTGCCAATTCCACCACAAAACTGGCTTCCAAATGAGCGGTAGTCGGGAACCCGGTACTTACAGGAAATCGATGCCGGGGCCGGCCGGCATTCAGTGCTACGATCTCGGTACTCATCAGCTCGATGGGGCGCTTCAATGAGTTCATGTTGATTCCATCCAGGCGTGGGACAACTTCATAACGGCCTACCTTCGGCCCTTGCAGTTGCACCTGATAGCCCTTGGCCGTTGATGTGACTGCGCTTAGCGTGACATCGGACGTGGGCTTTCCAGCGCTGTCCGTCACGAGGAACGAGACCCGATCGAGCAGGTCGGCTATCGATTGATCGAGCTCGTTGCGCACGTCAAATGTAATGGCGGCTTGGTGCACGTCATCGGCGAATATTTTGGAGTTCGACAGCGTGATCGTGGAGTGCGCCTCTGATGGCAGCAACGTCAATACGGTCAACTCCGCTGTCAGGCTATCCATCGAGTTGTTTTCAACGCGAGGGGTGATGGTCAGGTCGCCCGGTATCTTCGTTTTGAGCGTGGTGCGGTAGTTGCCCTCCACGGTTTCCTGCACAGGGTCCAACTTGAAGCCCTCAGGTGGCAGTGGTTGGTTGCTGGCGTCCCGGACGATGAATGTCAGTGCATCGGCCAACCCACTCACCGGCTTGTCGTTGATGTCCTTGGCGGTGAAGTTCAGGGTGGAGAACTCCTTCAAATTGGCCTTGATCGTGTCCGGCTTGATCTGAAACTTCGAGTGGCTTGCAGCTGGCGGCAGAGGCAGCAGCTCGACGTCGGCTTTCAGCGTGCCGAACGGGGCGCCGTTGTAGTGCGGTATGAAGGTGTAGTGGCCTGGGATAGTGCCCTGGAGCGTCGCACGGTACTCACCGGTCTTGGCTTCTGAAATGTCGCCGAGCGTAATGCCCGGGGCCGGGCCGTTGGCCAGTTCGAACTTCAGCTGATCGGCGAGACCTCCCACGGGCTTGTCGTTTGCGTCCCTGGCGGTGAAAGTCAGCGTCGATGGGTCGGTGCCACTTGCCGGGATCTTGGGCGGTGCGGCCTCGAACGTCGAGCGGCCTAGTGCAGGCGGCAAGGCCTTCAGTTGCACGGTGGCACTCAAGCCATTGACCGGCTGGCGCCCGATGGTCGGGACAAAGGTGTAAGTGTCTGCTTGCAGGCCGCGCACTGTGGTGACGTAGATGCCGGTATTGCCGCTCTCCTGGATCGGCTCGAGGGTGAGCTCGTCAGGTGCCGGTGGCAGGCCGCTGCTATTGGTGGCATTCACTGCCAGCCGGTTGCCCAGGCCGGTGACGGGATTACCGTTGATGTCCTTGGCCACGAAGGTCAGTGTCGAGGGATCGGAGCCGTTGGCCGGGATGATGTCTGGCTTGGCCTCCAATTTCGAAGTGGACGGCACGGGCCGCAACGCCTGCAGCTCAACCTCGGCGTTGAGGCGGCCGATGGGCTTACCGCCCAGCTGGGGGGTGACGGTGTAACGGCCGACCAATTTGCCCTTGAACGTCGCGGTGTAGCGGCCTTGGGCGCTTTCCACGATGCGGCTCACCGTCACATCCGGAGGCGACGCGCTGCCCTTGTCGCTGTGCACCGCGAACTTCAGGTGTTTGGCGATGCCCTCCACCGGTGCGCCATTGGCGTCCTGAGCGGTGAAGGTGAGTACAGCATGGGTTTTGTCGTCCGCCGGGAGTGAGCTGCGGTCTGCGGCGAAGGCGGATTTGCCGTCGTCCGGCACAGAGCTGACCGTGCTGACCTGCGCTTGCGACAGCGCAGTCCCTTGAACGGACGGGGTCAAGGTAATCGATTGCGGCGCGCTGCCCGCGGTCACCCGTACTTCATAGTTGCCCGCCGAAACACGCTCAGGCTTCGAAACCACGATGCCGCCGGCGCGCGTTTGCGTCTCGGCGACAGCGATCTGAATATCCGCCAAGGCGATGTCCACCGGCTGCTGCTGCTCGTCGCGGATGGCGAGGGTCAGGGTTTGCTGAGTCTTGCCATCGGCCGGCAGCACGGTATGGGCAGGGGTGAAGGTCGAGTGGCGCGCGCTGACCGCGGGAGCGTTGACGATCACGCGGGTCTCGCTGCGCCCGGAGCGGTTGCCTTTGCTGTCCACGGCCACGCCATGGAGGGTGTAGACGTTGGTTTGCTGGGTTTGGTAGTCGGGCAGCAGCACGCTGTAGTGGGGGCCGCCGTCGTGCACGAGCCGGCCGCCGGCCTGCAGCAGCGCCGGGGCTGTCCAGTCGATGTGCGACAGCGGGTACTTGCTGTTGACCCACACGCTCAGGGATTTGGTCTCGCCGCCCTGGCCGCTGACGTGGGCGGCGG
>NZ_VSJH01000043.1:0-631 GCF_008124495.1 Pseudomonas sp. CK-NBRI-02
TAATGACTATGTGATTTCTCGCATGGCCACTTGTGATGCTGATAATCTTGGCGACGATCAGTCCATACTCACAAGCACCCACACGAATTGCTTGATTCGATTGTTAAAGAGCGATTTGGTTAAGCGCTTTGCTCAACCGAGGCCGCGCATTCTACGCTTTCCTCTAAGTCTGTCAAGCGTTTATTTTGAAGTTTTTTCCGAGAAACCCGTTCAACTTCAACCGCTTAACTCGCTGCGATCTCTCGTAGCGGGAGGCGAATCATACAGCGTTAAAACCTGCTGTCAACTGCCTTTTTCACCGCTGCCGATCAGAAGACCGAAGCCCTTCCGATACTACCTGAAGCGTTCAACCCGTTGATTATCAAGGAGTTTTGCGTTTCGACTGCGTCGGAAGTGGGGCGCATTATAAGGGGATTCGAAACCCCGTCAACAGTTATTTTCAAAAAACCTTAATCCGGCCCAAAAGCAAAACGGGGAGGCCTGGCGGCCTCCCCGTTTTGCTTTTGGGCTTGTCTATCTCTTACAGGCTTGGGAACGCGAACTGCGAAGCCTCATGGCTGGCACGCTGTGGCCAACGCTGGGTGATAGCCTTGCGACGGGTATAGAAGCGCACACCATCCGGGCCATAAGC